>NZ_JAIZ01000139.1 GCF_000710465.2 Kitasatospora sp. MBT63
GGCGGGGGCACCGGCGGCATGGACCGCCGGTGCCCCGGCTGTGGTCAGGCAATGGAGTTGATCTCATGGAAGGGGAAGGCGAGCGGCATGACCGTGGCGGCGGGGTCGATTCCGGCGCGCTCGGCCCCAAAGTGCCGACGTGCGGCCACGTACGCCTCGGCGGCGCTGTCGGCGGTGAGGGTGTAGGAGCTGATCGCCTCGGTGTACTGCGCGGTGTAGAAGTCGGAGAAGAGGTCGTCGTCCCAGTCGTGCACGATCTCGGGCAGGACGCCCAGCAGGACCATGCGCCAGCCGTAGTCGGCGAAGGTGACGCACCAGCGCTCCGGCCCGGTGACGGGGTAGGCGGTGCGGCGCATCTGGCGCAGCTGCTCGGCCGTCTGCGACGAGTTCCTGTCGTCGAGCTCGCTCCACACCCAGCAGTTGCTGCCGATGTGGAACAGGCCGTCGCTGTCGGCCTCCAGCACCTTGGCGACCGTCGAGGCGCTGGCAGGGGTCTGTGCGGCCGAGCGGATCTCGACGCGGTCCCCCACGACGTGCACGCTCTGCCACGAGCTGGGGTCGTCCAACTGGGAGGCTGCGCGCTGGGTGTCGGCGGCGATGGCGCGGGCCGTCTCCAGGGTGAAGCGCGGACAGGCGAAGCCCTTCCAGGTCAGTTCGCTGGTCTGGGCGGGGTAGGGGCCGAGGTCGTCAAGGTGGACGAGATTGGGCAGCCAGGTCAGGCGGGTGTCGGTCAGAGTGGGCTCCTCGCTCGGGCGGACCGGCGTTCGGTCCTCGGGCCCGGGGGCCGCCCTCAGCGGAAGGCGACCCCCGGGCCTTGGCGCCCGGCGAGGCTGCGGGAGGAGGGGAGCGACTGCATGACATATAAGTTACAGCAGCTATGGATGTTGTGCAACCTGGATGGCTCGCCTGACGCTCCTCCCCCTCCTGCACCCAGTGAACCCGCACCGCCCCCGCCGGCCGGAAGCACGGCCCGGAGACTCGGAAGCTCACCCGCGGGCCACTGCGGTGGATCCGAGGTGGCCCTCGGCCCGCAGCGCCGCCTCGCCGGCGTCACGGTGACGGGCCACGGGGTGGGGCCCGCCGGCGAGCGTGACGTCGACTGAGGCCAGTCCCCACCGCCGCCCCGAGCGACCACCAGGGCCACCAGGGCACGGTCGGCGCCAGTTGGGCCGTCAGCGTTTCGGCGATGCCGATCAGCAGACCGAGGCCGGCGGCCTGGCCGCGGTCGCGGTGCGCTCCAGCCGGAGAGCAGCGCGCGGCCGGAGGGTGAAGCCCATAGCGGCCGGGGTGAAGAGAGCGCCGGTGTTCATCAGGAGCGCCCCGGGGCGGCGGGGACGGGGACGGTGGCGGTCCCTGCAGCGAACACCCGGGCGCTGGCCTGGAGGGCTCCCACGGCGGCCCGCAGCCCGATGCGGTGAAGACGAAGGTCGGCGGTGCCGTCCAGGCGCACCCGGACGGTGTCCTCCCGGCCGTCGTAGGGGCTGGGCTCGCCGTACTCGTCCGGGTCCGCGTCGGCGAGCCGCTCGGTGTACTCGCCGCTGGTGGTGACGAGGCAGCCGAACCAGCCGGGCCGGCCACCGTGGTCCACGAGCGCCTGGACGGCGGCGACGGGCACGCGCTCGGCCGTGAGGGTGACCGAGAAACCCCGCTCCAGCCGGATGGTGATCCGGCCACCGCCGGGGGCCGGGGCCAGGAGCGTAGCGGGTGCGATGCCCGGAGCGGCGCCGGGCATGGCCGTGGCGAGCGCGGCCAGGCCGGCCCGGTCCGTCTCCTCTCGACAGGCCTCCCAGGCTGCGATCAGGCCGGTCAGGGTCGGGTGGGCGGGGCAGGTGGTCATGTGCTGACCCTTCTGTGATTGGTGGTCTGCCGCCGTCCAACCCGCTGGCGCTGCGCCTCGGAGGTCGGCGGCGCCGCCGTTGAACGGGCGGGAGGGGGCGGTACGGGGACGGAGCTGGGGTTGTGGCCGCTCATGGCGGCCTGCCCGGCACCGGGAACTACACGGCCGGGGGCGTGAACTCCTTGACCTGGCGGCTGGTGCCCTCGGAGCCCCAGAGCTCGGCGCCGGCGGCGACCCGGCGGGTGGCCACGAACCATGCACTGGACGGGATCTCGGGGTACGCGCGCTTTGCGGCCTCGATGACCAGCTGGGGGAGCCGGAACGGCTTCGCGGTGCAGATCTCGAAAGCCGGGCCGGTGATGTCCTTCACGAGAGTGCCGTTCGGGCGGCGGATCTTGTAGCGCAGATTGACGCGGTGGACCCGGACCGGGCGCGTGAACTCCGCTGCGTCGACGGGGGTGAACTGGATTTCCGCGCGCAGGACTTCGGCATCGGGGTTCGAGGTGAGGAACGTGGTCAGCGCGCCCCGGTTCACGAAAGTCTTCAACCCCCACGGGGTGCGGACGGCGAAGATTTCGGTCGGAAGGGCGGCCGGAGAGTGGCTCATCGGAGTACGTCCCTGGGGTGCGGTGTACGGAGGGGTGTGGGAGTCGGGCGCCGCCCGGTTCATCTAATAAGTTGCAGCATTCATGGTGTGGGGACAGCTGCCCGGATGTCGCGAACGTGCGCTGGTCGACCTGCGGGGTGTCGGCTCTGCCCGCCGGCCCGTTACCAGGCAGTGGGTGTGTGCCCCCAGGTGTCGTCGACGAGTTCGGCGTCCTCGCCGCGGATGAACTGCTCGTACGCGAGCTGGATGGCTTCCGTGTGCCGGCTGGTGGGAAACGTGCAGACCCAGTCGGCGCCGTCGTAGTCGGCGGCCCGCTCGACCAGGGAGTCGAGTGCTGCCTGGTCTCCCTCGTTGAGCTGCTCCGATCCGGTGATGGTGAGCGTGCCGTCGGTGTCCCAGCGGCCGATGAGCGCTGTCAGCAAGGCTTGGTTCCTCGGGAGGCGCGGCCGGGGCGGTGCGCTCGCCCCGGCCGGGGCGGGAGCTGGGCTCAGGGGTGGATGCGCTCGCCCTGGTTGTCGATCTCGACGAGCAGGACACGGGGGCGCGCGCGGTGCTCGACGTGGACGTAGGGCACGGGCTGGCCGTTGGGGTCCGTGCGCAGCCGCACGAGGACGCTCACGCCGTGGACCTGCATCTCGTAGGCGTCGCTGGGTGTGCTATCGCCGGGGTCGGCGTCGACCACGGTGATGCGGGCCGCGCGAATCTTGCGCTCGGTCGCCCGGGTGGCCCGGCGGGGCGTGGCGGGCATGGTGGAGGTGAAGACCATGAAGGCGGCGATGGCGAGGGTGGCGACGAGCGCCCCCTGGCCCGGGGAGCCGGTGTCGGCCAGCCAGGCGAGTGCCAGTGCGGTTGCGGCGGCGGGGGCGCCGTAGCGCCCTGCCCAGCGGTGCCACGGGTTGGGCTGCGGGCGCCTGGCGGGTATCTGGCGGACGGGGCGGTTCATGAGGTTCTCCGGGGCGAGGTTGGTGGCAGGTGTCGGCCGTGGGCGAAGGGTCAGGTGGCGGGTGTCTCGGTGTCCTCCGTGAGGTCGACCTCGACGCGAGTGCCGTCCGGTGCCTCGACGGTGAAGATGCTGGCGGTGGTCCGCTGCCGCCTCTGGGCGGCCCATGCCTTTTCGGCGGCTTCCCGGTAGCTGCTGGCCTCGATGTCCATGACCCAGCTGACGGTGTAGGAGCGTGTGGGCTGGCTCGGGATCTTGATCAGCGTGATGGTGAACTCCTGGAGCCCGGTCTCCCGGTTGGCGTCGGCGAGTTCGATCAGCTCGTCGGCGATGGCGGAGCCGAAGTCGATCTCCACGGAACTGCCGTTGAGCAGCGTTGCGGTCAGGGCCTCGTCGTAGGCGGGCCCCTCGGGGTAGCTGTGGTCGAGGGTGACGGCGAGGGTGGTAACCGGGGACGGGAGGGCGCGCTCCGCAAGGTCGGCGCGGACCGCGTTGATCAGGTCGACCATCTCGGGTATCACGGATTCTCCCTCGGCTCGTGTACTGGGTGGGGCCGGGGATCTCCACCGGCACATGTAATAAGTTACAGCATCTATGGTGATTAAGCAATGCACCTATGGTCCGTCCGGCGCGGGGAGGCCGCCGGTGACGCCAGGGGGCGGCTGGGGCACGGTGATGGGGCGCGGAGGATCGGCGCGGCCCTGCATATCCGCCGGCCTGCCCGGCCGGTGTGCGCTCACCAGCTGATCTGGGCGTCGGCGCGGCCGAGTTCGCTCAGGCACCAGCGGATGGTCCTCTCGTTCTGCTGGTGCCACACCTCGGCTTCCACGAGCGTCGCGGCGAAGGCGTCTACGGTGGTCACCCCTCGCTCGTAGGAGTTCTCCGCGTACGTAGCGAGGGCATCGGCGGCCGCGCGGGAGAGCTTGAGCGCGCGCAGCGCCCATGCCTCGGTGGCTTCGCCGTTGTCGTCGGCGGCGGGAGGGGCGCCGATGTGGCTCTTGAAGGCGGCGTCCGCCGCGTCGAGTTCTGTCCGCAGAGAGCCGGACTGCGCGGGGGTCACCAGGCGCCTCCGTCCTGCGGCGTGGCGTCGTCGGACTCGAGTGCCGTCATCCGCTTCGCGTGGTCGTCGGGGCTGATGAGTCCGGCCGCGAGCTGCGCGTCGATCAGGTCGCGAATGGGCGGCAGAGCGTCGGCCCGGGCGGCGGCGATGCGTTCCTCGTCGCCGCTGTGGCAGGCGAGCAGCCACACGGCTCGGCGGACGATGGCCAGGCCGGCCAGGTCGCGCAGCGGCAGTGCCGCCTGCGGGTCAGGGGCAGGAGCAGGGGTGGTCACGGGGGTTCCGTTCTGGGGTGGAGGTGGGGTATGTCGGGGCTGGTGGGCCGGGAGGCGCCTTGTCCCGCGCGGTCCGCGGATTCGATGCCAGATGGGTCGAGGTCGGCCGCCCTGTGGCGGGCGGAATGCCGCCCCGACGACTGAGGTCCAAGGCGGGCCTGCCGGTGCTACTGGCAGGCCCGCGCCGCCCGTCAGCGTCCGGTGACCATGACGAGGGCGTCGAGCGCACGCAGGAGGAGGGCGGCCTGCCCCCGGTCGGTGCTCTCCTCGTCGAACGACACCGTCATGGCGGTCCTCATCTCGGCCGACGCGCCGTCGAGGGAGGCGGTCAGTGCGGCGCGCACCTGGGCCGCGCTCTCGTTCCCCAGGGCGGAGATGACGACCTGGACCACACCCTCCAGCGAGACCTCGTAGTGGAGATCGTGGGTCGGCGACGCCTCGATCGTCGCCCCCTCTCCGAGCGCGGCCGCCAGTTCCTCGGTCGTCATCTCGATGAACTCCAGCCCCTCGGCCGGGCTGCTGTATCCGAGGCCAAGTCCTTCAGTGCTCATCAGTGGATCCCCTTCGCGGGCTCGATGTCGGTGGAGCGTGACCGGGGCGGCGGGCCGGATGGGCGGCGCCGCATCCGCGACTAGTTATAAGTTACAGCATCTATGGCTATGGGGCAATGCCAGTGTGCTTCTGCGGCTGGCATTCACACGGGCAGATCCACGAGCAGGCGCGCTGGTTGCCGGTCGTGACGACGAGGGCGAGGACGTAGCCCCTGCCGTCGGTGAGGGCGCCCAGGCCGGTGGCCGGGCCGTTGCGGGTGGCGCAGGTGGAGTGCCGGCCGCCGACGCAGTTCGAGCAGACGCCGCGCTCGCACTCGCACCAGCGGAAGTAGCCGTGGGGATAGGAGTCGTCGGTACGCCGCAGGTGCCGTGTCCAGGCATGGGCGCGCACCCAGGCGCCCTCCTCGGCGTTCATGGGCGAGGGCGTGGCGGAGGGGATGGGCTCGCGGATGGCCAGGAACGCGGCGCCGACCATGCGCAGCCGGGGGACCGGCCGGCCGCTGCCGAGGGGCAGGTGCGGGCCCCGGCGGCGGGGCGTCAGAGCCGTGGTGTTCACCGCGGCCCGCCTTCCGTGCCGGGGCCCGGGAAGCCGGAGCTCGTGGGCCCGGACCGCGCCGGGGCGGCCAGGTCCGCCTCGTCCGCCGCCCACCCGTCAGCGGGGACCAGGTCGGTGATCCGGTAGCCGCCGTGGGCGTCGAGCAGGAGAGGGGTGCGCAGGAGACTGTCGAGTACGGCCCGGGCCTCCTTGTCGCCGGCGGCCCGCAGGTGGAGCACCGCGGTGGCCACCACCTTGAACGCGAACTCGTTGATGGCCGGCTCGGCCGTCGTGTCGGCGGCCGGGCCGTGCCGCCTCACCAGGCGGTTCGTCCCACGGTCCAGGACCAGGTCGTGGAAGGCGTCACCGGCCAGGCGGTCGTACCTGCGCTGGTCGAAGGGCTTGAAGTCGAGGTCGTACCCCCGCTCGCGGACCAGCAGAGCGAAGCGTTCGTCGGTGCTCTCGGGGTACAGCAGCTTGCCGGGGGTGAGGTCTGCGGTGGCCAGCACGGTCCCGGCCCGGTGGTCGACCAGCGTGCCGCCCCCGTTGAGGGTGAACGTGAGGACGTTCAGCCAGCCGTTCTCGAGGTAGAGGTGCCAGGCGTAGCGCGAGGGTGTCTGGCCGACGGCGAGGGTGCGGTCGGGGCCGGCGATCTCGGCGGCGCTGATGGTCGCCCGCCCCTGCGGCCTGGCCCGCAGAGCGGCGAGCTGTTCCTTGTTCATCGGTCGGGTGCTCCTATTCGTTGGATCGGTCTTGGCCGGCCGCCTCCCGCCTCGGCGGCCTCGGCAGGAGACGGCACTGAGGTGGATCAGGTGCTGAGGTCAACGGCGACCAGCGCGCAGCGGGGGTCGAGGGCCGCGATGTACTCGTTCGTCCGGCGGTGGAACAGGTCGGAGGCGGCCGCCTCGGTGGTGGAGGGGATGTTGGCCGGGTCGGTGCTCCAGCGCCCGTCGAGGTCGAGGAACGCTGACAGGCCGAAGCCGGTGACCGCCCGGTCCGCCGCGCGGGTGACCGCCTGCTGCTCGTCCGCGAGAGCGGTGACCGGGTCGGTGTAGGGGCGGAGCAGGCCCTCGGCCTGGGCGGCCGCGAGCTGGGGCTGGGCGGCGTGGGCCGCGTGCGCCAGATGGAGCGGGCATCCGGCGGGGTCGGCGCGGTGCATGGCCTCGAAGTGGGACAGCGGGAGAGCGCCGGGTGCGGCGGCGTCGATCTCGCGCCAGCGGACGTGGGCGGCCTGGGCACGGTCGACAGCCGCCCTGCGCATCGCTGCCAGGTCCAGGTCCTCGATCGCGCCGCCGGTCGCACGGTTCGGGCGCGTGTCCGGGCCGCGCAGGACACTGCGGGGCGAGGTACCGGGTGCCACCGCGAAGTGGTCCTGGAACCGGCCGCCGGTGCGCCAGGCCGACCAGCGGCCGGTCTCGTCCGCGTCCGCCATGATGGCCATGGCCGTGTCAGCGGCGGCGTCGAGGTCGGCGGTCGCGGTGGGCGGCAGCGCCACGATGGCGAGGATGTGGCCCATCGGTTGCTCCTTTGCTCAGTGGCCGGCTGGCGGCCTGGAAGGGAGCCGGTGCCCGAGGTGCGGGCACCGGCGGGTGTCTACAGCTGTGCTGCGGCGGTGCTCTCCGACGGCGGCGTGAGAGTGAAGACCGAGGGGACGCGCAGAGGCAGGTGCTTGGGGCCACGGATCGAGCCCGCGACGATCTGCTCGGCATGCCTGCAGCGCCGGGTCTCGGGGTCGGGGCCGTGGATGGCGGTGTTCCAGCATGCGTTGGGGCGCCGGTAGGGCGGCACGGGGTAGCGGTGGGTGTAGCGGGTGGGGTTCTCGGCGTCGGCCTCGGCGCGGTCGCGGGCGGTGGCCTCGGGAGAGGGGCGACGGTTGGGCCGAAGGCGGATCAGGCACACCTTCTCGTGCTGCGGTGCGCGGCGCTTGCCACTGGGGCGCTTCAAGGGCACCGAGACGGTCTCGGTCTCGGTCCACCCGTTGCGGCCCTCCTGCTGGACGAGCTGCCAGGCCGTGTACACCGCCTGGGTCCAGAGGTAGGGCGAGTCGGGCGGGGCCTCGGGGAACGGCTCGTCGAAGGGGAGGTAGACGGTGTCGATCCGGTTGAGTGGCGCGTGCTTCTTGGACAGCCGGACCTGCTCGCCAGCGGTGGTGATCTGGCCGGTGTGGATCTCCGTGCCCAGCCGGGTCTCGGGCGCGAGGTACTCGAAGCCGAGACTCCGTGTGCTGTAGAAGGTGAGCCAGATGCCGCGCTTCTCGGGGAGGTTCTCGTACCGCTCCCGGCCCGACCGGTACACCCAGTTGACAATGGGATCGCTGTCCCGGTTGGTGGGTGACCAGATGCTCCAGGACACCGCGACGGTCGGGACGTGGAGCACGGGCGACTCATCCGGCAGCGGGACGATGCCCTGCATCTCCTGAGCCGTGACCCGGTGTGTGCCGAGCGGCGTGGCGAACACCATGAAGCCCGCTGGCGAGGGCAGCCGGTCGACGCTGACGAGCTCCTGGGGCCGCTTGGCTCCGACCGCCGCAGCCAGGACGGTCATGTCCTCGTCGGCGAAGTACAGCCGCGCATCGTCGAGGCGCCCTGCCTCCTCCTCGCAGAGAAGGCGGGCGGAGACCAGCGCACCGGTGCGCCCCGGAACGATGGGGATGTGACGCTCCTTCCAGCCCGCGGTCTTGTACGAGATGAGACCGTGGACCTCCTTCTGGAGGAAGTAGTTCCGCAACCGCGTGCGCCACATGGGAAGCCGGAGCGGATCCGGCGACCAGAGGGCGCCAACGGAGGGCATGGCAGGGCTGTCGATCGGGGGCATGCGTCCTCGCATGGGGTGAAGTGCTGGGAGTGCGGTGAGGCAGCGCCTCGAACCTTCATTTAATAAGTTACAGCACTGGATTACTTATGGCAATCCGTGTTGTGGCAGGTGGACATTCTCGGAGGCTCGCTCGGGCGGGCCGGCTGGGCCGTCCGCCCTTCGCTAGCCGGGCTGCCTGCGGTTCGGCAGCTGCGCGCCCCCGGGGCCACCGGGCTCACGCGGACGTGGCGCCCTTGCTGCTGACGGTGGCAATGCGAACGGCGCGGCGCTCGTCGAGCGCCCGGCCCCGGGGGCCGTTGACGTGCTCCTTCACCAGCGCCCTGACCTTGGGGCACGTCCCACCGGCTTCGATGATGGCCCGGTGGTCGCGGGGGTTCGGGCAGCGCCAGCTCCACCGTTCCTCGACCGGCCACCGCAAGGTCTCCTCCCCCCAGTGGTGACCGTCGCCGGTGGGGACGGGCGTGCCGGTGTGGCGGGTCGCCGCCTCGCGGATCACGCGGACGGCCCGGAACTTGACCCGGCGCTTGCGGCCCTGCCCCGTCCGCTGGGCCACCGTCCGCTCGTCATGCTCGAACACGGCCCGCAGATCCCAGAAGGCGAGGAGGAGGCCGACGATCACCGATGTGGGCGCAGCGCCCCAGCTCGGATGGTGCCCGAAGCTCTGGATCTTCGTACTGACCTGCGGTACGGCGATGACCATCGCGTTCGGGACGTACGGGGACTTGGGCTGGTGGTTCGGGCGCAGGAGCGGCGGCAGGGCAGCGGCCAGGCCCGCGGTTCCGGTCAGGGCCGTGATGGACAGCTGGAGTTCCTCGCCGGTGCCGGCCAGGTCCCAGGCGATGCCGTGGATGGGCAGATCGGAAAGGCCGGTGATAGGAACGGGGAGGTGGAGCAGGCCCACTGGCGCCGGGGCCTCGCTGGCTCCCTCCAGGAGGTAGCCGTCGGAGCTGGTGACCAGGTCGTGCTCTGCCATCGCGTCGGTGAGGGCTGGGGAGGCCACCCACACCTGCGCCCCGTCGAGGTTCCTGGACATCATGCCGGCCCAGCTCAAGTGGGCCTGCACGGCGTCCCGGTTGTCGCTGATGTCGTGGCCGGTGCGGCCGAACTGCATCGCCTGGACGTAGTCCATGGAGATCGGCAGGCCTCTGACCGGCTTGCCGAAGAAGTCGGCGAGGTGGGAGCGCATCTGCTCGGCGCCCGCCGCGCTGTCCTGAAGGTTCATTCGCTCTCCTGCGTAGTCTCGCCGGGACGGTGGGCGGGCTCGTCGATGACCAGCCGTCCGACGCGCACGGGGTTGAGGCCGTGGGTCTCGAACAGCTGCCTGAACAAGGCCGTGAGCATGTCGGCGTCGGCCTGTGTGGCCAAGGGCAGCGGGTGGCCGCAGTCGGCGCAGTTCAGCGAGACCTCGTCGGTCTGGATGTCATGGAGCTCCATGTGTCCCGGGTTCGGCGGCTCGGCGCCGAAGATGTCGATCCACGTCGTCGTGGCGAGCGATGCGGTGGTACTGCCGCAGCCGGGGCAGGGGTGAAGCATGAATGACCCTTCCAGGGGCATGGGAGTTTTCGGAGTGTGCGCGCCAGGGTGCTGCCGAGGGCGCTGGAGTCCGGATGGAGTGGCGCGTGCGTACGGCGCTCGGGGTGGCGGCGACACTCACCACCAACAAATAAGTTACAGCATGGAATGTCTTTTGGGAACCCCAATTTGATGGGTGGCCCTCAGTCAGGTGCGGGGCACTCGCGGCACCATGACGGCGAGAAAGTGCTCCCCGCCCGAGCGCTGGTAGAGCTGGGCGTCCCAACCGGCCGCGACGAGGACCGTCCGGCACTCCTCCAGCCGAGCCGCCGCCTCGCACCTCGCCGCGAAGGCATCCGGGCCGCGCCAGCCGACCCTGACCTCGGCGGACTCCTGGCCGGCGGACACGCAGTAGCCCGACCGCACCCGCCTGCGGCCATCGAAGCCCGAGGCGGGTATGCCCGCAGCTTCGAGAGCGAGCGCGACCGCCCACTCCGGGCGCGCCAGCTCCCAGGGTGCGGGGGTACCGCCCTCCCCGTTCAAGCGCCGGACCTCCAACAGCCCGGCCCACGCCTGCACCACCTCGCGCCGGCGCTCCCCGGGCTCGGTCGGAAGTCCGGCCTGACCGTCGCCGGACGCCGGCTGGAACGCCCCGGGCTCCGTCGAGCCGTCCCCGCGGGCCGCATGGGTAGCCGCTGCGGCGAGGTCCGCTCGCACCGCACGACCCGCCGGTGTCAGGTAGACCGCGCCACGACGGCCGTGAGCGACCGCTAGGCAGGAGCCGATCAGCGCATCCAGCACCGAACGCAATCCCTTCACCTCACCGCTCCCGTGATCGGCCGCCAGCAGCGCCCGGCGCTGCGCCGCGTTGAGTGAGGGACGGTCCTGTGCGGTCATGCCGTCACGATAGAAGGGAACGAGGACCAGGTGCCCCGGCCGCAGCCCGGTCCGTGCCTCCGACGCGGGCGCTGGCGGCGCGTCGGAGGTCGGACACCCGGGGACGTCGGCAAGACGCAGGGGGCCTCGTCATGCCGCGGCCGTCAGGTCGATGGAGGGGAGGTACTCGTACCGGTCGTCGACGTCGAGATCGCGGGCCGTCTCGGGCAGCGAGCCGAAGGTGACTCCCGCGGCCTGGAGATCGCCCACGATGTGGTCGAGGTTCAGCGGGTGGCACGGGCGCTTTCCCCAGGCGCGGGCCAGGTCCTCGGGCAGTGCGGGTAGCGCGTCGTTGAACTCGTGGACGGTCGTCCCGTCGACGGTGACCGCGCGGTCCAACATGAAAGTGCCGTTGCCGCGGACCTGCAGCACCACGTACCCGGCCTGAGGGAACAGGACACGCAGGAGCGCGGTGAACTCCTTTGCGGCGGTTTCGGCCTCGCCGAGCAGCAGCTTCTGGAGGGCGAGCACCCGGCTGTAGCTGGCGGCCGGCGACCTCTCGTCGGCCTCGGTGGTCCTGATCTGGTCGACGGCGGGCACCGCACTGGGGCGGGCTGCGGGCGTGGGCTGCCGGGTCATGTTCGGTCCTCCAGGCGGGTTGCGGGGGTGTTCTGGCGGGTGGGGAATGCCGGGTGGCCTCAGGGGGCGGTTCGGGGGCCGCCGGATTGGTGCCTGCCGGGCCGGACCATGCCTGCGCCTGGTCCGGCCCCGCGGGTCAGAGCACGATGGCGATGAGGTCGTTTACCTGGAAGGACCAGCGGTCGGCCCGGTCGCCCGTGCCGAAGGCAGGCCAGACCCCGTCATTGGTCTCGTCGAGCCGCTTGGCGGCCACGCTGACCTCCTCGTTCGCTTCGCCGGCCAGCTCCACCTCGCGGCCTTCGCTGTTGTGGGCCGACCAGAAGGACAAACCGTCCTCCTCGGCGTTCCACAGGACGACGCTGGACACGGTGGGATGAGCGGCCCGGATCAGCTCTCCGATCAGCCGCAATGAGACGAGGGCGATCCGGTTGTTGAGCTCGTTCTTCTGATCGGCGAGCTCGTCGAGGAGCGCGCTGATCTGGTCGCTGGTCATCGCGGTCATGGCAGGGGCTGTCCTTCCAGCGGCGGGGGGAGCTCGGCCCGCTCAGGCGGCGGCCGGGTCGACGGCGGTCGCCGGGTCGGATGAGCGAGGCAGGGGCAGGACCACCTGAAGCGCGGGGGAGCGCTGAAGCGGCGCGGCGGCGGCGTGATCGGTGAACAGGTCCCGTGCCGCTGCTTCGCTGAGTCTCCAGGCGATGGCCCGGCTGCGCCCCGGCTCGCTCAGCTCGAATCCGCCGTTGCACTTGCAGACGGTGCGGAACTGTCCCGCCCTGCCACCTGCGATGGCCTCGATCACCCGGCCGCGGTGCCCGTGAGCCTCGACCTCCACGCGGACCAGAGCGTCGATCTGTGCCCGGGTGACCAGCCGCAAGCGGTTGCAGTGCTCGGTGAGCACGTGCCCGTCGTTCTCGCTCACCACCTCGGCGAACCAGCCGCCCCGCTTGAAGACCTTCGTCACCCGACCAGAGCCCGTCCGCTCGAAGAAGTCCTGGACCGCGAGGTGTCCTACCCGCACCGTGCGGCCGGTGGCGTCCACCGGGAGCTTCCAGGGCTCGACGCCGGACTGAAGCAGCGTCTGGGCCTCGTCCTCGTCCGGAGTCACCGGCTCGAACGCGGTGCACGCGGGAAACAACGGCTGGAGGTTGGGACCCTTACGGGTCTTGGACCTCTTGCGCTCGCACTTGAGGTTGTCGCCGTGTGCGGACGGCCGGGCGTAGAGGTGGGCGCAGCCACCGCACGTGGCGGGCACGGTCGTGAGGAGCGGGAGCCCGGTGGCGGGGTGGACGTCGCGGTCGAAGTCCATCCGCGCGCTGCCGCGGCCCAGTGTCCGCGGCGGGCGGTCGAGGGGCATGTCGTCTCTCCGATTCGGTTCAGGTGTGTGGGACTGCTGCGGGCCAGAGGGCCGCGCAGGCCAAGCGAGTGCAGCGGGCGGGGGCGGCCACCGTCGCGGCGCGGACCAGGGAGGAGTCCGCAGCCAGCGGACGGCCGCCGTCGCAGGCCGCCATGACGGCGCCGTGGGCCAGGCCGTAGCCCGTGACCGCGATGTGCCGTACAGGGGCCCGGGCGTCGGACTGCGGCACGGCCGCGATCGGTCCGGCCAGCAGGTTCCCGCCGTGGGTGAGCAGGCGCCTGGCGCGCGCTCTGGTCCGGTGGGGCGGTGTGGGCTCGGCGCGGTACGCGTGGAGCTCGACCGTCGTAGGGCTTGTCACGGCTGCGGGCTGGTGCGGCGGAGGGAGGGAGCCCTGAGGCAGCCGCGGCCGATGTTGGCGAACTGGTGGCTCCAGGGCCGTCCGAGTGCGAGGTGGAGCCGGAGGGCGGCGTCGGGGCGGTGTGCGTCGCGGGCGAGGATGGCGAGCACCTGGGAGGCGGAGAACAACGGCGACACCTTGTCGTCCTCGGACGGCACGTCGGTGCGGAAGTCGCCGAGGCGGGGGTGGTTCATCCGCAGTACGCCGGGGCCGCTCTCGCTCGCGCCGCCGATGACCGCGAAGCCGGCCTGCGGCGCGGCGCGGCGCAGCGCCTCGTAGAGGTCGTGGATCTCCGAGGGGTCCAGCTCGGCGTCGGTGCCGTCGATGCCGAGCGGCAGGCACCGGACCGCGGGGGAGCGGAAGTGCTCGGGGCAGGGGAGGCCGTAGTGCTGGTCGTCGAGGGAGGTCAGAAGCGGCTCGACCTGGGCAGGCGGGCAGGAGGCGAAGACGAAGCTCAGGGGCATGTCGCCGGACATGGGTCTCCGATCTCGGTGAGGGTCAGCGTCCGGACTTGCCGGTGGGCTTCGTCTTCGTCAGGCCGCCAGCGGGGCTGGGCGCCGCCGGGGGCTTGAGGGCCGGGCTCGCCGGGGGCTTGCTCGCCAGGCTCGCCGGGGAGGTGGGCGGCGTGGCCTTGGTCGTGCGGCTGGCCGTGGCGGATGGGGTGGCCACCGCGTGCACCAGGCACGGACGGGGGGCGTAGTCGGGGACCATGACACCGCCGGGCACCGAGATGGTGGGGCACGTCGGAGGGCCGGAGGGCTGCGTGGAGCAGCTGGTCAGGGCTATCGCTCCGGCCGCCACGGCAACAGTCAGGAGTACGGGCGACTTGCGCATGACGAGTCCGATCTGCAAGCGGAAGGAGAGGCGAGGAGGACGCTCCTCATGACTAATAAGTTACAGCACTATTCGTCATTGGGCAAGCTCTGCTGTGCCGGTCGGGCGGCTCGCACCTGGTGCAGCAGAGCGTCGCGCCGACCGACGGCTTCGCTGCGTTCGGCGGCGGCGCGCTCCAGGCCGCTGTCGGGCGTGGCGAGTGCGTCGGCGGCGGCGATCAGAACGTCGCCGCCCAACCTCCAGATGACGCTGTTGGCCGCGAGGACCGCAGCTGCGAGCGGATCCAGTTCCACGCCCACCCAGGACTTGCCGGCCGGGTCCTGGCCTTCGGCGAGCATGTGACGGGCGGCGGCCCGCCACATGGCACCGCTCCCTGCGGCCGGCTCCCCGATCACCTGGTCCGCGGGGGCGCCGCCGACGTCCAGGATCTCGGCCATGAGCGTGGTGACGGCTGCGGGCGTGTGGAACTCCCCGCGGCTCTGCTTGTCGGTGTGACCGCGCAACTGCTGGAGCAGGCGTCCGAGGATGTCGCCGCTCAGTGCCCGCTCGTGGTCGCCGGCGAGCTCCAGGAGGCCGGTCCGGATGCAGGTCTGGACGACCACCAGGGCACCGTGCTGCTGCCACGGCTGGGGGGCGTCGATCCAGGCCCGCAGAGGGCGGGCCCGCTCGACGATCGCCGGCCGCGCCCACCACAGCTGCTGCCAGGCGCGGTCGAGCAGTTCGGTCATGGCCTCAGGGGACAGGGCGGCGACCTGTCCCGCGAGGGCTCCGGCTGCGGGGTCGAGGACGGGCAGGACCGCGGTGATTGCCACTGCTCCGATGGCCACCTCGATTCCGGCGCCGCCGGTCGTGGCCAGCCAGGCGTCGCGGACGCTGTCGGCGATCTTCCGTGCGTGTTCCGCGCCGTCCTCGGGGATGAGCAGGCGCCGGGCCTGGGCGGACTGGAATAGAGGGAGGCGGGCGACCTCCGCAGCGGACAGGGCGAGGTCAGGCATGAGGACTCCGTTCGAGGTCTGTCGGCCGGTGCCCGGCGGCCGGAGCCGGATCGCCCGTGTTCTGAGCCGGGCCGGCTCCGATCGCGGCTCGTTCCGCGCCGTGCGGGAGCGTGGTCCGGTGGGCGGGCGCCGGCTGCAGGGTGTCGATGTGGCGGGCACGCTCCAGCCAGTCGCCGCGGATGGCTGCGACGGCTGCGCTCGGTCCTTCCAGCCAGCGCGGGCCCAGCTCGGCCAGAGCGGTGGCGGCGGCGGTCTCGGCCTGGCCGTGGAGGAAGGTGCCGGGGCGGACGAGTTCCACCGGCACGGCGCACCGGCCGGTGGCTCCGGCCAGGGCCTGGCTGAACTCCCTGCGCCAGCGCTGAACCGCCCCAGGCTGCTCCTGGGGGGTCATCAGGTACTCGGCCTGGTCGAGGGTCCTGAGCTGGCGGCGGTAGAGGGCTGCACCCGCGGCGGAGAGGCGGTCGAGAGCGGCCAGCGCGCCGGGGAGGACCTCGGCGAACGCGGCAAGCGCCTCGGCTTCTCCCTCCAGCCCAAGGTCGGTGCGACCGCGGCCCGCCCTCATCTCGATCCGCTCCCGGGTGCGGCTGGTGGCCCGGAGTGCCCCGTTGACCACCTCATGGCCGGTGTCCTCGGTCCAGGTCTTCGAGACCGGATGGCGGACCGGTGTCAGCTTGAAGTAGCGCGCGAGGCTGATGGCCAGCTCGCGCCTGTCGGGGCCGCGCTTGGAGGCGTCGGAGAACTCGAAGCGGGCGAAGCTGCCCGCCGCGTTGCTCCGGATGAGGCCGACCTGGCGGACCTGCGGTGGTCGCGTCCGGGCCGCCGGAACGCGCGCGACAGCGACCTGTGTTCCGGGCTCGTCACTGACGAGTTCGCCTTCGAGGATCTCGGTGTCGGGGATGTCCTTGTACTGGTCGGGTGGGGGCATGTCTGCTCCAGGAGTCTGGCCGGCCGACACCGGCGCTCGGGTACGGCGGAGCGCCTGCCTGCGGCCTGGCGATTAGTCGGCTGTGGCGCGGCGAGTGCTCGGTGGCCATCGGTGCGGCCGGGGGTAGGCGTGCGCGCTGGTGGAGCGCGTGGAGGAAGGGCCCGTGCCGGGGCAGAGCCGGGATGGGCGCTGACGGTGCCGCCGCCTCTGGCCTGGTGGGCGGCGGCACCGTGAGCCGTGCTGCGAGCCGTCGGTCAGCCGGCCATCGCAGCATCGAGGGTCCAGACGGCCGCGACGGCGGATGCGTGGCCGAGGAGCCGGTCGCGGTGGGCGACCAGTTCCGCCTTCTCCCGGGCGGCCTGCTCGGGGCCGTCGCCCTCCACCAGGGTGTCACCGGCCCAGACGAGGGTGTTGGGGCCGAGGTCCCAGAGAATCGCGTTGGCGGCGGCGACAGCGGCCGCGAGCGGGTCGAGCTCGTTCAGCACCCAGCGGTAGTCGGCGGGGGAGCGACCGTGCTCGCGCAGCCGCTGGGCCATGAGACGCACCATCGCGCCGGTCCCGCTGGTCGGCTCCAGGAAGGACTGCCCCGGGACGACAGCGTCCATGTCGACGGTGATCAGGCGGGCCATGAGGGCGGCCATGTCCGGCGGGGTGGGGAACTCGGCGAGCGCGCGCTGCTCACCCCTGGAGCGCATCAGGGCGACGACCCAGCCGAGGAGGTCGGTGTCGCTGCGGAAGTAGGGGTCGGCGTCGCCCACGAGGTCGAGCACTCCGGCCTTGAGGACGGCGTGGGTGACTGCCCTGACAGCGTCCGCGTACCGGGCGGCCTCGTCGTCGTCCTGCAGCCAGTCGTGGAGGGGACGGGCGCGGGTGGCGAGGTCGGGGCGCAGCACCCACCACCGGGTCCAGGTCTTGCGGTAGGCCTCGGCGAGGGTCTCGGCGTCCAGGCCCATGACCCAGTCCGCGTAGCGCGGGGCCTGCTCGCCCTTGAACGGGAGGACAGCCAGGCTGGCGACCACACCGATGGGGATCTCGATGCGGTTACCGCCGCGCTCGCTGTGCCACGCGGAAACAGCGGCCTGCGCGATGGCGTAGGCGGCTTCCTCGCGGCTGCCGACGGCGCGGTAGTGATGTCCCCCGATGACCGGCTTGGGGAGGGAGTTGTACATGGGGTGACCCTTCGTCGAGCGGTGGCTGGTGGGTGTGGGCACTGGTGGGTCAGCGCACGGTCGGGACCCGGCAGTGGACCTGCTTGCCGGTTGCGGTGTAGTGGGTGCGGCGGTGGGTACCGAGCGTGTCGATGAGGAACAGGCCGCGTCCGTGCTCCGCGTCGAGGTCGGCCGGGCCGGGCCGGTGGAGCCGCGGTGCCGGCGGGCCGGCGGTGGGATCGGGGTCCGCGACGACCAGGCGGACCCCGTCCTTGTCGCGGATGACGGAGACCGATGCCGGTGCGTGCGGGCCGAGCGCGTTGTGCACGTTCGTCAGGAGCTCTGTGAGGATCAGTTCGACGCTCTCGACCGCGTCGGTGGGGACGTGGCCGCTGAGATGCGTGCGGGTGGTGGCGCGGACCCGGGCCAGGACGGGGGCGGTCACCTCAAGGTGGAGGCGGAAGCCGGCCGGCTCAGGCAGGAGGAACCAGCCGGGCTCGGGGCGGGCGGTGATCGGGGTGCGTGGTGCGGGCATGGCGTACCCCCAGGAATTGGATCTTGCGGGTGTGGTCCACCCGGGCGCAGTGCGACCCGGGAAGCAGTGCCAGCGGCCATCTGCATCTAATAAGTTACAGCATCAATCTTGAATGGGCAATGCAAATCCAGGATTCCGAGGCCCGGGTCTGCGCGATGATTCCCAGCAGGTCGTAGGCCGCCGGCTGTCCGGCGGCCCACGCCGCCGGGTCTACCGCTGCTCCGACTCCGGAGGGAGGCGTCGGTGTTGCGGCCGCGGCCCGGCTGGATCGGACATCAGCTCCGACAGCCGGTGCGCAGCACTGCCTCGCACCACCTCGGCACCGCGCGCCGGATGGCAGGCCTCGTCCAGGGCGAGCAGGTCGGGCCGGAGGTCGACGCTCTCGGAACCGAGGACGTCGGGGCTCAGCCCGCCGCTGGGTTCGGCACGCACCCAGAAGGCCGCCTGAGGCTGGTGGTCCAGGTCGATGAGAGCGACCCGCTGGCCGTACTGGTTCAAGGTCGCCGCCAGAGCGATGGTGGTGCGGGTCTTGTCGCGCCCGCCCGGCCGGATCCGAGGGAACAGGTCCGGCAGAGCAGTCCGCCGCGGCCCGCCGATCGCCAGCCAGGTGAGCTCGCCGCTCAGTCCGGTGGCTGCACGCAGCCGGTTCATGACTGGTTCGTCGAGACCCCGAGCGAGCTCGTAGAGCCTCGCGGACGCCGAAGTGCCCGGCTCAAGGCCCAGGAGCTCCATGGCCCGGTGCACACCGCAGCCGAGGTGACCGGCGACGCGCCGCACGTATACGGCGATCGGCTCGGCAGGGGCCGGGCGGGGGCAGTCGACAATCAGTGCAGGGAGATCAGCTTGCGGGCCCGAGCGAGTGGCGATAGCGGCGCGCGCCTCGGACAGGCTGACTCCAGGGTTCTCGCGCTGGTAGCGCCGGACAGCGCGCTGATGCTGACGGTCCTTGGGATCGGTCACTGGTCGTTTCCTTGTCCGGCCGCGGCCCACACTCTTGCGGCCGAGGAGAAGGCCATCAGTCGATCCGGATTTCTGCGCGTGCGAGTCTGCGACGTCTTCGTGGCCCCCGGCGGTGTGGGCGCTGGGGGCACGGGCGTGGCACGGTTGCCCAGGGCAGGTTACCGCCTGGCGCAACCGTGCCACCACAAGCCCGTCAGTGAGCGGCGGCTGCCTCCCGCACCGCAGTGCGGACTGCTACGCCGCCGCGACGGCCGAGGCCGTGGAAAAGACGCAGCACGTCGGGCAGGTCGATCTGGCCGTTGGCCCGGCGATACATCGCACCCGCAGCCACCAGTTCGTCGAGCAGGGCGTCTCCGCCGGCGTTGCGCGGGCCGACCGGTGCACCGTGTGCCGACGGCTTCCCGAGAAGGGTGGTCTGGCGCCACCGATCGAACACCGCGTCAGGGACGAGGGGGACCTGCAGACCCTCCAGCGGGGCAAGGGCGTCGTGGATCCAGGGAGCGGTGCGGGCCAGTTCGTCGGCCCGCACACGGGCTCCGGCGATCACAGCGGCCCGGCCAGCGGTGTGGTGAATGGCTCGCTCGTGGCCGGGCAGCGTGTTGGCGGTCTGCTCGGCCGCCGCGGCGAGAGCGGCGAGGAAGGAGCGCGGTGAGACACGGCCGACGGCGTCCTGGAGGCGGCCGGGGAGCCAGTCGTAGAGGTTCCCGCGGCGGGGGCTTCCGTCGACGTGGGGGTCGGCGAGCTGGTCGAACAGGGTCCGCTGCGCTCCCGGATCGGAGCGCAGGGCGGAGGGGGCGGTGAACTTGCCGTCCTGGTCGAGCTCCCACCCCGGGTGCAGTGCGCGGAAGGCGGAGCCGGACGCGCCGGGGTGGTTGCCGAGGAGCTCGAAGGCCAGGCCGTACAGGGCGACCCAGCGGTCGGGTGCGTAGCGGTCACGGCCCCACGACAGCTCGGCGGTGCGGGGCGCCCGCCGGCTGGGCTCCCTGCTGGTTCCCAGGCCGGCGAGCACGTCCGGCTGGACGAACACCTTGAGGCGCACCCTGCTGCAGTGCTGCCGGCCGGCCGGGGCGTCGGCGAGAGCCCCGTCGAGTTCGAGGAGCGCCCGGAGGTGTCCCTCGACCGCGGCGCGGTCGGTGTGCAGCATCTCCAGGCCGTCGAAGAGCACCAGGACGTCGCCCTGGTCCTGCTCGGCGCAGCTGGTCGCGAAGCGCTGGAGGGCGCCCGGGTCGGCGGCGACCCAGTTGCAGCGCTCTGCCCACGTCGGGTAGCCGGCGGCCTCGGGGGCTCCGACGGCCGTCAGCAGGACGGCGGTCCACAGGTGGAGCGGGCGTACACCCGCGCTGATGAGGCCGGCCACGGTGGCCGGCTGGATCCCGGAGCGCTCACCCCCTGCGGTGTGGCCGGCGACCACGCGGGTGCGGGTCAGACGCGGAAGCCGGTAGGAGCGGGCGATGAGGTGCCGCGAGGCGGTGTCGGCAAGCGCGGTGCTCCAGAACGTCTTGCCCGCCCCCATGGCACCGGTGACCACGGAGGTCTCGGCGACGAGGGCCGCCCTGAAGCCGGCCGCGGTGTACAGGTGAGCCTGCTGGGAGTCCGCAGTGCCGGTCAGTGCCTCGCTCATCAAGGCCCGAGCCTGCCGTGCGGGGAGCTCGATCACGGTTGTCCCTTCGTGTCGGTGTGCGTGCGGGGTTCGGGCCGGCGCGGCATCGGGAGGGCGGCGCCGCGGCGCCCTGCGGTCAGCCGGCGGTGTCGCGGCGCTCGCGCTCCTGGTCGGTGACGATCTCCACCGCCGTCACGGTCCTGCCCGGGTGGCCGGCCCGCGCCAGGAGTTCGGTGCCGAGCGCGACGGCGCGGGACGTCGCCTCGACGATGCCGACGGCGTCCACGCTGAGCACGAGGGCAAGGTGGCCGGTGTCGGTGGTGGTCGGTGTGCCGTGGTGGGCCTGCACCAGCGTGAACAGGGTGTCGTGGAGCTCGTCGTCGGGGTCGGTGACGTCGAACTCGATGAAGGCGCTCCAGCCGGTGCCGGCCTGCTGCGCGTTCGTGGTCATGGTGGTTGCCTCCTGGGCGGACGGGTGATGGTGCAGGGGGTGGGGCCCGCCGGTTTCCCGGCGGGCTGTCCCGGAGTGCTAGCGCTTCCAGACGAACCCGGCGCGCCTCAGAGGTGCGATGGCGTTCTTCAGGGCACGCGAGTCGGATGGTGTCCCGGCAATTGTGGCAAGCCGCAGTCCGGCCTTTCGCACTATCAGGTGGCCCTTGCTGGACCGCTCGACAGTGAAGCCCTGCTTCGTCAGAGCCCGCTCAAGATCGCGTACTTCCTTGTTCACCGATGCCCTCCCTGGCGGCGGGGCACCTCGCCCCTTCATGTAATAAGTTACAGCACATGGAGTCATTGGGCAAGAGTTAAAGGAGCGTGGCCGCACCAGCGGTCACGTGCGCGGGGGAGGTTCGGCGTCAGCTGGGCGCCCCGGGCGCCGTCCTGATGATCTGCAGCCACGCGTCGTGGGCGGCGGCCGGAAGGATGATCGGGGGAACCTTCGCGCTCCGGCCGAAGCACACGGGGCAGGTGGTTGTACGCCCGTCCCGCACCGCAGTCAGATCGACGGCGCGCTCCAAGGTGGCTTCGCACAGCGAGACCACCCCTCCGCCGCTGGTCCAGGAGGCGTCGAACGTCAGGTGGACCCGATCGTCCGCCGCGGCCCGGCCCGCGCCTACTTCACCGGCCGGGCCCGAACCTGCCACAGCTGCCAGCACGGGCTGCGGTGAGCCGGCCCGCGACGGCGCCACCTGCGGGTCACCATGCTCGGGAGTCGCCGGGCTGGCCGCCGTCACTGGCCGGCGGCGGGGTCCACCACCCAGCAGTCCAGCTGCCCGCCGGGCCTCCAGCCAGTCCGCCGCCAGAATCGGTTCGGTGTCCTCGGGGATCGCGATGTAGTAGTCGAGAACCCCGCCGAGCAGCCGCGCCAGAGGGTCACCGAGCTCGAACGCGTGATGCTGGGGCTGGCCCGCCTCGTTGAGCGAGTTCGCCCGGCGCTCGTACGCCGCGTAGTAGGTGAACGAGGTAACGGCCAGGCGGTCGATGGTGGAGCTCAGGACCGGGCAAGCGAACAGGGCGAAGGCGGCGCAGGGCGCGTGCATGGCCGGCTCGACGAACACGGGCGACCCGACGCCCGCAACGAAGACCGGAGGTTCCCCACCCAGGGCCAGGTCGCGGCCGCACGCGCTGCACAGCCGCTCCTGGATCTGGCGCCGCTGCGCCACCGGGCACTGGTCGCCGAACGACGGCACCCCCTCCCCCTGCACGCAGTCGCAGGTGAGGTGCGGACCGAGCCCGTCCGTGAACCGGAGCTGCATCGGCACGTCCGCCCCGGGAGCCCTCCAGGGCGTGTTGGCGGGAATAGGGGCGCCGGCGCGGGTGCGGGGCCTGGCGGCGAGCAGGTCCGGGATCGGGATGGAGTGCCACTGGTTGGACAAGGCTCTGATCTCCTCTGGCTGGGGATGGGCGAGGTGCGGCGGGGGTCAGTACCCGGACGTGCTCTGGCGGGCGGCGCGGGAGGCCTCACGCGCGGCCCGGAGGCGGTTGACCATCACGGGGTGATGGGCGAGGGCCCGCTCGGTGTCGAGCAAGCCGTTGAGCAGCTGGTAGTAGCGACTCGGCGAGATGCCGAGTTCCTGGCGGATCGCGCTTTCCTTCTGGCCGGCCGTGATCGGAGGATCGGCGGACCAGTGGCGGGACTCGAAGTCCAGAACCGCACGCTCCCGGTCGGAAAGCGCGATGGGCCCGGCGCGCTCACTGGAGAGCTGGTTGGAATCGGTCACGTGGTTCTCCAGTCCTTGGCGGTCCCGCCGGGGCGCGGGTACTGCGAGAGAGGGGAGCGTGTTCCGGATGGCGCATGACCGCATCGGAAGACTCAAATAAGTTACAGCGCAAACTTCAATAAGACAACTCGTATTCGTCTCATTGACGATAAGTGGTCGAGTGTGCCAGCATGATGCCCAGCGAGCCCCCGGGGTGAGCGGAAGCGCCGCAGAGCGCCCCGCCCCGACGCTCCGCTCCCCTCACACCATCCGCCCGCTTCGGCGCGGCAACCACTGACCCGGAGGCACCATGTCCCACCCCACCCGTGCCCAGGCCCGCCGCCCCGCCGTCTCCCTCGGCGAGGTGGCCACCGCCCGCGCCGCCGGCGTCCTGATCGGCGCCGCCGTCGGCGACGCCCTGGGCGTGCCGTACGAGTTCGGCAGCGCCCCGCTGCGCCTCGACCAGCGGCCGGCGATGATCGGCGGTGGCCTCGGCCCGTACGCTCCCGGCGAGTACTCGGACGACACCCAGATGCACGTCTGCATCGCCAAGGTCGCCGCCACCGGCGTGGATCTCCGGGCGCCCGAGGCCCTGGACGCCATCGCGGGCAACTTCCTCCACTGGATCCGCAACGGTGCGAGCGACCGGGGCGCGCAGACCAGTTCCGTCCTCTCCGCGACCGCCCGTGCCGCCGGGACCCCGGGCGCCGCGATGCGCGACGCCGCCGCCGCCTACGCCCGCCGCAACCGCCGCTCGGCGGGCAACGGGAGCCTGATGCGCACCGGCATCGTCGCCCTCGCCTATCTCGGCGACGTCGAGGCCATGGCCGAAGCCGCCCGTACCGTCAGCTCCCTCACCCACGCCGACCCCCTGGCGGGCGATGCGTGCGTCCTGTGGTGCTCCGGCATCCGCACCGCCGTCCTCGACGGCAGCTTCGACGGTGTCCGGGCAGGTCTGGCGCTGCTGCCCGCCGATCGCCGCGAGCAGTGGGCGGCGTGGCTGGACGAAGCCGAGAACAACCCGCCCCGGCGGTTCAACCCGAACGGGTTCGTCGTGTCGGCTCTCCAGGCCGCCTGGTCCGCCATCACCCGCACCCCCGTCCCCGACCACCGCCCCGAGCACGGCTCCTTCCGCAGCCAGCACTTCACCTACGCCCTGGAAGCCGCCGTCCACGCGGGCAACGACACCGACACCGTCGCCGCCATCGCGGGCATGCTCCTCGGCGCGCGCTGGGGGATCGGCGCGATCCCGCTGCCCTGGCAGCAGGCCGTTCACGGCTGGCCGGGCCTCACGGGCCCCGACCTGATGCGCCTGGCGGTGCTCACGGCCCGGCAGGGCCGTGACGAGTACAACGGCTGGCCGTCGGTCGCCCGCATCCCCGCCACCTACAAGTCCGGCCCGGCCTTCCGCGTGGTGCACCCGGACGACGACGGGGTACTGCTGGGCAATCTCCCCCTCACCCAGACCCCGCAGGGCGTACCGGTGGACGCCGTGGTGTCCCTCTGCCGGGTGGGCACCGACCCGATCCTGGCCGACCGCCCCGTCGAGCACGTCCAGGTGTGGCTCGTGGACCTCCCGGATGCGAACGCCGACATCGACTACGTCCTCGACCAGGCGGCCCGCGAGGTCGCGCGCCTTCGCGCCGAGGGCAAGCGGGTGCTGGTCCACTGCGTCGCCGGACGCAGTCGCACCGCCGCCGTCGCCGCCCGCTACAGCACGCTGCGCAGCGGCAGGCGGCCCATGCGGGCGCTGGAGGCCGTCCACCGTGCCCTCGGACGGAACTGGCGGCTGCCGCACAACCCCGACCTCTACCAGGCCGTCTTCCGCCTCGCCGGGCACCCGCCGCAGCCGTGGCCGGGCCACCGGCCGATGGTGAGGCGGGACTGGAAGTCCCCTACCAACTGGTAGCGAGCAGCCGGAACGCCAGAGGTGGCGGTGGCCACCCCCGATTCGGGGGTGGCCACCGCCACCTCTGGCGTTCCGCCCTCTACCCTCGGGCGATCTTGCGCTGGGCCTCGGCCAACGCGTTGACGGTGCTGCGCAGGTAGAGGGGTTCCTTCACATCCGGGTGCCGGCCGTCGCCCGGCGTGCGGTCGGGCGTGATCCGACCGTTGGTCTTCAGGTTGTTCATGGTGTTGCGGGGATACGGCTTGCCGCGGGCGAAGTTGCCGACAATGACGCCGGCCTCCGTGAGGGTCAGGTAGTCGTCGGGGTTGCCCTCCGGCAGGACACCGATCAGCGCCGGGTTGCCGGGCTCGCTCTCGGTGCGCTTCCGGCCTTGGCCGCGCATGCCGCGGCCCGGCCGGTTGAGCAGGAACGTGTTGATGGTGCGGCGGAACCAGTGCGGCTCGTAGACCTGCGGCTCCTTGCCGTCGTCGGGTTGCCGGTCCGGCTCCGGAACTTGGCCGCGGGCGACGTAGCTGCGCATCGTGCTGTCGCCGAGCGGCTCCCCGCGCGTGAAGTTGCCGAAGACCACGCCGAACTCCTTGCGGTTCAGCAGGTCGGCCGGGTTGCCGCGGGGCAGCTTCGCCAGGAGCTCCTGCTCAACGGCGTCGGAGCCGTGGTGGGCCTGAAGCCACTGCAGACGGTCGTGCGTCTCGACGTAGGCGTCCACCTCGGCCGCGTCGTAGAGGAGCTGCGCGGCGCCCCTGGACTGCTCGGGGGCACGCTCGGAGCCGACTGCGTCCGGGAAGTCGGGGTCGGCGATCCATTGCTGCAACAGGCCGGGCTGGATCTCGTAGGTCTCCTGGATGCCGGCGCGGGTGGTGGTCCCGGCTTGGATGCTCATTCGGCGGACTCCGCGTCAGGGGTGGAAGTAGTGGTGTCGGGATGTCCCGCAGGGCTCGCGGGTCGGCTGCCGGCAGGCAGCTTGTGCGGCTCGAGGATGTACGCGTAGACCGTCCGTCGGTACCAGCGGGGTCCCCGTACGGTCGGGGACTTGCCGTCGGCGGGGCGGCGGTCGGCCCGGGGGACCTTGCCGCGCGCCTCGTAGCTCCGGATGGTGATCTGGGGGATCGGACGCCCGCGGGTGAACTCCAGGAGGCTCCCGAACTCCTGGGCGGTGAGCAGGTCCTCGTCGTCGCCCTCGGGCAGGCCCAGCGGGTTGGGGTCGGTCTGAGTGGCGGCCCAGACCGCTGGGTGGTTCGCGCGGACCCAGGCATCGACCAGCTCGGGCCTGTACCGCCGGGTGCCGGGCTCGGGAGCGGGGAAGGTCGGGTCCGTGGTCCACCGGCGGGTCACATTGTCCGTGACCCTGTACTTGCGGCTGATGGCCGGCCGAGGCATCGGTTGGGGGCCGGCGCCTGCAGGGATCACGGGAGTTCTCCAACGGGCTCAAGAGCCCTGGAAGGGCCTTCTGGGGACTCGGGCCCGAGTGGACCGGAGGGTTGTGCCGGCTGCCCGGCACAGGAAATAGAATACAGCGCAGTATGACGAGGTGCATCGTTCTGGTCCAAGTTCGGCCAGAAGGTCGTCAGTGGCGCAAACGCCGGAACGCCCGCTCCTGGGGAGCGGGCGTTCCGGCATCGTGGCGGGTGCGGTGGGTGGCGGCGCGGCGGGCCGCCACCCACCGCTTGGTCACTCGGTGCCGGTCTCGGCCTCGCTGTCGGTGCCGGTCTCGTCCTGGTGTACGAGGTCGAGGAAGGCGATCTTGCTCTCGTAGTCGGACGCGGTCAGCTCCAGCGCGGTGATGTTGGCGCGGAGGATGGCGAGCTTGGCGTGCAGTGCGGCCTTCACCTCCGGGGCGCGGAACTTGCTGTACGCCGTGGTCAGCGCCGTGTGCTCGGGCCGGGCGAGCCAGTGCTTGACCAGCGCGCCGACGATGTCCCCGGCCCGCTCGCCCGTCTCCTCACCGGCCGAGTGGGAGTGCGAGTGCGTGGGGTGGGAGGCGACCCGCGAACGGAACCACTGCCCGTCCTCGTCCGTGATCTTGTTCGGGTTCAGGATCGCGCCGCCGACCAGGTACGGCCCGTCGCCCCCGATGGTGGGCACGTTGGTCCGGGCGTGGCGGTCGTTCAGGTCACCCTCTCCGAACTGCACGTAGACGCGACCCGGCTTCGGGTCCGTGCGGTGGTCCGGGTGGATCACGACCGAGCCCATCGGCAGGACCTCGCCGGTGCGCTTGACGAGGCTTGTGGCGTAGGTGGAGCGGCCGAACTGGTCGTCGGTGATCTCGACCTTGAGCACGCGGCCGGTGGGGGTCTCGATCGTGGCGGTGGTGGCAGACATGACGGTCCCTTCGTGGGTTTGCTGGGGTTCTGTGAGGGGCTGTCGCCCCGGGCTCACATCTAATAAGTTACAGCACTTTGAGTCGCTGTGCAACTCGAATTCGGATGGATCAGGAGGTGAGGCCGAGGTTGGCCCGCTTGGCGGCGCGTACGAGGCTCTTCTCCGCGTCTATCGCGCGCTGGATCTCACCGAAGGTGCGGTCGCCCTGCAGCTTCTGGAGATGCTTGATGTTGTTGGCCGGCATGCCGACCTGGATCGCCTCGCCCGCGGCCACGAGGTCGGACGGGGTGTTCGAGACGTAGCCGGCCGCGGCCACGGCGTCCTCGGTGGGGAAGACCTCCGCGTGCGGGTCGAGGGCCAGGTCCAGGAGCCGGTCGTGCTTCCCGCCGAGGCTGTAGCGCCAGCGGAAATTGGCCGGCGCCTTTCCTTCGACGTGCCTGCGGAACATGACCACCTCCTTCGTGTAGGTGTAGAAAAGGACGTCCGGAGCGGTCTCCATGATCCGAAGCCAGCGCTTCAAGTAGTCCGCCGAATAAAAGTCTCCACTATCGTGCAAGCGAACGCTCTTGCCGAAATAGCGCTTGTGGGCGAGTTCCTCGATCATCGCCGCCTCCCATTCGTCGGGGTGGTCCATGACGAATTCCAGCGTACGCGTGTGGGCTGCCAGAACGTTGGAGAAGCGGTATGCGCCCGCCCTTGCGTAGCAAAGCGAAATGCAAGCGGAAGCGCTGGGACAGACGTTGACCTCCCTTCCGTCGGGAAGCGTGACCTCCTCGGCGGGAAGCGTGAAGTTGTAGACCCCGATCCTCCGGAGCTGGGAATTCTGCGTCAGCATGAACTTACGGGCGGCCATCATTCCCCTTGTATGCGTGTGTATCCGGCGTCGGCTGATTGCCGGGGCAGTATTCGTGAACGCTGGTACAGGCGTGCACGCCGAATGCGGTGATGCCGCCCGGCTGGCGCGCGAGAAGAGCGAATGCCTTGGCGAGGGCGGTCCGCGAGGCGGCGCGGTGGCTTCCCCCGAACTGGAGCTCGTCGCCGTAGCTGGTGATGAGCTCGACACACCGGTCCCGCCCCGCCTCCAGATGCTCCGGGGTCGCCCCCTGCTGCTCGGCGATCATCAGTGGGACCAGGCCGAGAAGGAAAGTGCGGAGAAGCTCGGGGTCGATGGGGCTGTTGCGGAGGGTCGAGGGGACGATTTCCGCGGTCACGACCCGCCCGAACGGGCCGTGGGGCCGAGCGGCGTGCACCTCGGTGCGGTTCGGGGTGCCGCTCGCCTCGCGGGTCGCGGGCCCGGGGATCGGCCGGCTGTCGGCAGTCGTCGGGCCTCGCGCGCCGGATCTCCGGCTGTTCGAGGTGGGCTTCGTCGCCATGGCGCGGCGGCCTTTCGCTGGATCGGTTCGGCGGGGCACGGCGGCGCTGGAGCGGCGCCCGGCTGGGCCTGGGCGGCTCGGGAGGCTCCGCTCCCGGCGCGGGGGCTCCGCCCCGCCGCCGGGGAGGGGGGAGGCGGCGGGGCGGGCTCGCCGCACGGCGGGTGCGGCTCCGGTGGGGCCGGTTGCCCTCACATCAAATAAGTTACAGCATTCATTGTCGTTGAGCAACTCTGAGTGCTGTTGGTGGGTCAGGCCGCGCTGAGGCTGCCTACGGTGTCCAGCACGTGCTGCGCACGATCGAAAGCGATCGCCTTGTGCCCGTAGGAGGGCCAGCCGATGTGCATGACCTCGTGGGCGAGGGCCTGGTCGGCAGCCCGCCGAGTGCCGAGCGCCGGCAGGTTCAGGTAGACCAGAGGAACCGGGAGCCGGGCGCCGTCCGGGCCGAAGTAGGCACGTCCGATGTCCCCGGCGCTGAGCTGCTCTCCGGTCATCCGGGTGTACAGACCGGCTTGGGTGATCAGGTGGAACCTGACGCTCGCGGCCGTGCTGAACAGTCGCGCCCGGTCACGGAGCCAGCTGGCGGTCGGGACCTGGACCGCCTCGTCGGCGGCAAGGGGGCTAACGAGGGCCTCAGTCCGGGCTGTGGTCAGCGGATGACCGCGGTGACTTCCCATCTCTCCTCCTTGCTGCTGTCGAACGGATGTGGTGGCCGGCGGTTCGCCGGCCACCACATCATCCCAGGGTCCCGTTGAAAGAGGTGATCCTCAGGAGTAGGCGGTGCCAGCCCAGGAGTCCGCCTCCAGCCGGTCCAGTTCGGCCTCGTCGTCGGCGCTGAGCCGGCTGACGAAGTCGTCCCAGCGACTGAGCGTCTCGAGCTCCTCGCCGTCGGCCGCTTCCACCCGTGCGACCTGCCCCTGCTCCTCGTCGCCGAGGGGTGCCAGTTGGAAGGACACAGCGCCGTCGGCTCCGACCTCCACCCGGTCCCAGACCAGCGCCCTGCGGCGTGCCACGTTCAGGTTGTAGTCGTACAGCGTGGGCACGTCCGGGTTCGGGCTGCCGCCCACTATGGGCCGCAGCCACAGGAGGTTCGGCTGGTCGGAGTCGATGCGGTGGTGTCGAGCGAGTGGAGCCCGGAACACCTCGGTGCCGTCCGGATCGGTCACGACGAGTTGGGCGCCGGCGTCGTCGTGATCACCGCTGGCGCTGTGCCGGCCGGCCACGAGGTCCGCAAGGGCGCTCTGCCAGCTGTCGGGGGTAGTAGTGGAGGTCATGGATCTGCCTTTCCGTGCAGGGGTCAGTTGCCGTTGTAGATGACGACGTCCTCGACGGGCTTGCCGTTGAGGTGGGTGATGCCGCGGGAGGCGAACAGGGCCAGGACGGCGTTGCGCTCCGCGGCGCTACTCGCGATCGCCCGGGTGGGCGCCTGCTCGGAGTAGAGGTCGGCCCCGTTGCGGAGCATCACCTCGTTGCTGCCCGAGGTGAAGTTGGCGATCTTGTAGGGATCGCGGGTCTGTCCGTAGGTGCTGTGGCCGCCGTGCGGGTTCAGGGCGCCGAAGTGGTCTCCGTCGTAGGCGTAGTAGTCCGCGCGCTGCATCAGGGTGCGGGGGTTGTCCCAGATGAGGCGGCCGGCCTTGCCTGCCGAGCTGGTGTCCGCGACGCGAACGAAGGCGTAGTTGGCGCCGCCGGTCTTCTTGTCCGCGCCCTCGCTCATGCCGAGCCCGCCGCCTATGCCCATCACCGCACGACGCTCGGTGGACGCGAGAACCCCGGTCGCGAAAACGTCGACGAGGCTGCCCTTGCCGATGTTGTGGATGAGGCTCTTGCCCTTCCACGCCGCGTCGAACTGCTCGGGGGCACCGGTCACGTCGAACCGGTTCCACGACGACCACCCTGCGGAACGCGACGGGGTGGGGTCGTACCCGGAGCTGGCCGCGAGGGCGGCGCCGTCGGCGAAACCCGTCGCCTTGGCGACGGCATCGCGTAGCACGGTCACCTTCTTCGGGAGGACCTTGTGCGCGGCCTCCAGCTGGATCCGCTTCGCGAAGGCGCCCAGCTCGGTGGCGTCCAGCCCGATCGCCTCGTGGGCCCGCTCGTGGAAGAGCTCCTGTACCTGCAGGTCCTCCAGCGCGTGCGCGGTCTCGAGGGCCTGCTGCACTCCGGTGTTCTTCGCCAGGCCCTGCGCGGTGATGTTGGCGTGCAGGTACGTCAGCTCGCCCTCGGGCGCCTTCATGGCCCGGTTGTTCAGGTGCAGCTGCTCCAGCCGGCCTACAAGGTCCTGGCCGTGGCCGGCCCCCGCCGGGGCGTGGATCTCCAGCTGACCGCGCATGGAGTACTCCGTGGTCGCCGGGTCGTTGCCGGCGTACGGCCGGTACACCGCGCGGTAGCCGTCACCGAGGTCGATCGCATACTCGATGCCGTTGGCCTTCGACCGGGTCTCGCCGTCCCACGAGGTCGTACCCGTGCTCTTGTCGATCGTCGCCTTGATCCGGCTCGCACTCCGCTTGGTGGCCTTCAGGAGGCCGTCGTCCTCCCCCTCCTCGGGCGGCGCCGGCACGTACTCGGTGACGGTGGCCATGCCGGTGTGCAGGTACGGCGTCACCATCGGGATCTTGCCGCCCTCCAGGTAGGGCAGGGCCTTCGGGTTCTCCATCCGCTCGCCGATCGTCGCGAGGTGGCCGGCGTAGTACTGCGCCATGGTCTTCTCGTCGTCGGTCAGAGCAGGGTTGTCCAGCACCGCGCCGACAGCCTTCTGGGCAGCCTGGTACTGGGAGAGCGTCTTCGTGGTCATCTCCTCTCCGTGCTTCAGCTTCCCGTTGACGCCCTTGGCGGCAAGGCCCACGAGCTCGGCGAGCTTGTGCTGCTCATCCATACCCAGGCGGCCTGTCACCTCCTTCTCCACCTGGATCGGCACCAGCTTCGGCTCCCCGGCGTCGAGCGCGTCCAGAAGCTTGCCCTCCGCGTCCTCGCTCAGGTGCGCGAGCAGCACTTCGCGTGGCTCGTCGGAGCCCGTGTTGTACGAGATGAGGGTCGCGGTCGAGTCCACCAGGTCATGACCGCTGATGAGCGCGGGCACCCCGGCGGCAACTCCTACCGGCGGGGTCACCGGTACAGTCCACAGCGCCTCCTCCTCCGGCTCGTCCTCCTCCTCTGCGTCAGCCTCGGCGCTGTCCAGTTCGAACGCGAGCTCGGCCTCCGGTATGGCCGCACCCTCGGACTGCAGCTCGACGTGCTGCTCCGCGGCCGGGCCGTCCTCCTCCGGCTCCTCCTCCTCTGCGTCAGCGCCGGCCGCGCCGCCGCCCAGTTCACCGCCCGCCGCCTCGCCCTTCGCCGGAGCCGGACCGATCTCGGCAGGCGGCGCTGCCTGTTCCAGCACCGAGGTGAGCTTCTCCTGGACCAGATGCTGCAGGTCGGGAGGAAGCACGGGGCCACCCAGGGCGCTCATGTCGAGCAACTCCGCCGCCGTACCGGTCGGTGGCGGGCCGACGGCGCCGGCCGGGGCGGGCAGCTCCGCCACCTCGGTGGCGGTCGGCGCCACGGCGTACGGCTGGTGGCTCGTCTTCGAGTTCGTTCCCATGCGTCCTCTCAGTTCCCATACTTCAGAGCGGCCCCGGAGGGCAGCTTCATCTGCTCGGTGTAGAAGTCCGCGAAGGCGGTGCGGAGCCCGTTCTTGCGCTCGCACGAGTAGTCGAGGAACGCCTCGGCCACCTGAGCGGTCGTCACCTCGGCAGGCTTGACTCCCAGCGCCTTGGCAGCACGCTTGCGCATGTGGGGCTCCCAACGGACCTTGGCCGCTGCGCCCTCATGCGCTGTGGTGTGGAGCACCGCTCGCCACTGTGCGTCCGGGATCGACTCGATCTGCTTGATCACCGGGTGGGCGACCGCCGGGTTGATCTTCACTCCCGGAGCAAGGCCGCCGCTCTGCGACGCCAGGTACGCCTTCTGGTGCACCGGCATGTACTGGCTGCCGGCGGGGAGGCCATCCGGGGTCCACCCGACCTTGAGCTCGTCCGTTCCGAAGTACTTGAACGCCTGGCCGCGGTCGATGGGCGACATCCCCCCGGACGCGGTGCGCAGCATGTTCGCGGCGTGCCCGTCATGATCGCCGACCGCCCACGCGACGACGTGGTTGCGGACCACGCTGTCGACCTCGGTCTGGCTCCACGACTTCGGGCTCGCGCTGAGCTGGCTTGCGCCGCTGACCATCGGCTGGATGCAGCCCTTCTTGCCGCCGATCTCCTTCTCGTAGACCGGCACCGTGGCCACGCCGCCCAGGTGGGAGATGTGGGACGCCGCAGCCTCGGCGCTGGCGCGGGCAGCCGACGCGGAGGTGTAGTGCTTGAACATCCACTGGCTGCCGTCGGGCGCGGTGTGCAGGGTCTTCGGGTGCGTCCCGCCGATGTGCGCGGTCTTGCCGGGGCCGAAGTCCGTGGCCTGGATCTGCGCCGCATCGACCCGCGCGGGCACGTCGGACTTCGTGGCCTGGGCCTGCTGCAGCGCGGCCACCAGAGCCTGGTGCTTGGCCGCGAACGAGCCCGCCGGAGGCTGCACCTTGGGCACCTTGGACGCCTTGGGCGTTGCCGGCACCGCGGCGGCTGCCGCAGGGGCTGCGCCCGGTGCCGGTTCACCAGCAGTGGCGGGCTTCGGCTGCGGGCCGGCGACCGCCGGTGCCGGCGGGGGCGGAGGTGCCGGTGGCACGGCCGGGCTCGCCAGGACCGCGGCGAGCTTGGCCTCCTTCTTCGCCTGGTGCGCCGCCTGGGCCGTCTCCAGCACCGCAGCCTTGTCGAGCGAGGGGTCCATGTGGGCCGCCAGGTACGCCTGCACTGTGGCCCGGGATGCCATGAGCGATGCGGGCATGCCGAGCTTGTCCGCGACTTGGCGCAGCTGCCCGAGCGGCTGCTGCTTGGCCCAGGCGGAGAGCTCCTTCTTCAGCTCCTTCGGATCCACCTGGTGGGAGGCCAGCAGACCGGGATTGGTCATGCTCAAGTCGTTGGGGTGAGGGATGACCTCATGGATCCAGCCCTGCGCCGACTGCTGGAGGCCGTGGAGCTCGCCGGCGTTCGCGACCCAGCTGGCGACCTTGTCCTGGGCGGCCAGTCCGTCGTGAGCCAGCGCGGGCAGGGCCAGGTGGGAGGACTGGTCCGGCTTGGCCCAGGTGTGACCGTCGAGCGCCTGGTCGAGGGCCGCCAGCTGACCCTTTCGCTCCTGGGCGCGCTCGCTCAGCAGCGCCCGCTCAGCCTCCGGGGTGCTCGACCGCACCAGGGCCAGGAGCTCGGCGGCCTTGAGGTGGTTCGCCTCGTCCTTGGTCAACTGCCCCGACTCGACGGCCGCCTTGACCGCCGGCGCGACCATGTACGTGTCGAGACCGCCGCCGGACAGCGCCTGGTCGGTCGTCAACTTGGCCGTCGCCTGCAGCTGTGCCAGAGTCGCGCCCATCTCGGGTGACTCGGCTGTGGCGACCTTGTTCTCCGCCGCAACGAGCTCGGCCAGGGCCTGCGCCTGCCCGGGGCCGCCCTTGGCCGCTGCGTACGCCTTGGCCGCGGCCGACCAAGAATTGACAGCGGCGTTCACCTCGGCCGGCGACGCCGTCCACGGACCGGGCGGTCCGGGCGCCGCCGGCGCTGGGGTGCCTTCCAGCGCGTGCAGGTCGGCGAGCGTCAGCCCACCGACCGTCTCGCCGGCGACCAGTTGGGCGTACCGCTTCGTAGCGGCCGCCTGGATCTTCGCCTTGGAGATGATGTCCTGGTCGTAGGCCGGGTCCAGCCAGTGCACGAGCGGGTGCTGGCTCTTGCCGGACATGCCGACCAAGGCCGGATGCTCGAAGCCCTGAGCAGCGGCGATCGCCTGCAACTCCTCGGGGGTGAGCTTGGACAGGTACTCGAGCGACTGTGCCTTGATCGCCTTGAGGGTCTCGTCGATGACCTCCTGCGGTGCTCCGGCCTCCTTCATCAACGCCAGCGCCTCGCGCTGCGCCTTGATCTGCTCGGCGAACTGCTCGAACTGCTCCACCGGGTCGTCAGGCACGTCGATGAGCGGCACGCCGTCGTCCCCGTTCTCGTCGAAGCCGCCGCCGTTGCCGATCAGCTGCGCCAGCTCGGCAGCTGCGGCGTAGACCTGCTGGGCTGCCTGAAGCTCGGGAGTCTCGGACTGCTGCGCGCCGGTGGGCTCCTCGGGGGCTTCGCCCGGCTCGGCGGGGGCGACGGTGTACGCCTGGTGGCTGGTCTTGGAGTTGGTGCCCATCAGCGCCGGCTCGCTGAAGTGAGGGCAGGGATCGACTCGCCGAGGAGGACGTCGAGGACGATCTCGGCGGCGTGGGGCAGGTCGAGCGCCTCGCCGGGGACGTCGGCCGCGACGGCGGCGCAGGTGCCGTCCTCGCGGGACCAGCGCTCGACCTGCTCCGGCGTTATGGGGCCGTCCAGTCGCTCCCGCCATGGTGTGGCGGCGTCGTAGGTGAGAGGCACCCAGGCGATGCAGGACGGCGTCGGCGCGTCCGGCGCCCGGTCGAGCGCAAGGACGGCCACCGGGTCGACGGGGGCGCCGAGCGGGCCGTGCCACACGAGGAGGACCCACAGCTCCCAGCTCTGGGTCCCCTCGGTTGCTGCGGTGGATTCGTTGTTCGCCGGCATCGAGACTCCTTCCAGGTTCTGCACCTAGAAGCCGCGCGGGCGGGCTCGGTGTGACACAGGCCGGGAAGAAGTTCGGGCCGCCGGGCGCCGGTCTGCACCGGCTCAGCGAGATGGGAGCAACGAGGCCATGTACCGGACGGTGGCGGCGAAGGCGTCCGCGGGACGGGCCTTGATGTCCTCGCGCCCGTCGGAGGTCATGATCGCCCCGTGCAGCGCGTACTGGTGGGGATTTTGGCTGACCAAGGTCAGGCGCGTACCGAACAGGCTGACGACCTGGGCGATCCGGTCGGCCCTGGAGAGGCCCGTGAGGATGACGGGCATGTCCTCGGGGAGGTTCTCCGCCAGCCAGAACAGGCCCGGCAGGGCCCAGCTGTCCCAGTTGACGTTCTCGCGGACGGTCTGGAGGTTGACCGCCACCGCGGGCGGAGGTGCGTCGGCGATCCAGGCGGTGTAGCGCTGGAGGTCTTCGAGCCGGTACCAGTAGAGGTTCGGCACGGCGACGACGCCGGCCTCGGCGAACTCGGCGGCCAGGAGGAGGGCCCGCCGCATGTTCAGCATGTGCTCGACCCGCGGCCAGTTCCCGTAGATGCTGAAGTTGCAGGCCAGGACGACGTCCCAGCCCTGGGAGGCGATCTCCTCGACCAGGCGGTCGCGCTGCCGCAAGGTCCAGAACTTTTCGACCAGGGGGTCCTCCCCGTAGCCGACGAGCACCGCCTTCTGCTCTGCGCGCAGCCCGAGGACCTCGCGCGCGTTCTTGCCGGCGAACCTCGGGTACACCGTGTGGGTGTCGGGGCTGAAGATGCGGCGCAGGCCGACGCCGTACGCGGGCCAGCGGAGGCTGGCGTCCAGGGTGGTGACGGCGCTGCCGTCGGTCATGGGGATGAAGGACGGCAGGGCCGGAAGCGTGCCGTCGATCTCGACGTCGTCGAAGGTGAGAGTCCCGCCGACGTCCCGCATCCAGGCGCTGATGTCGGTGCGGGAACCACAGCGGATAGGGCAGCTGCTGCACGCGTTGGTGGGAGAGCCGGCCTCCGAGGCGGCGCACCCGCAGTAGGAGCAGTCGGAGTTGGAACCGCTGCACAGCGGCTCCACGGTGGCCGGTCCGCCGCTGCGGCCGTCGGGGCCGGCCCAGAAAGCGCAGGTGCGGCAGTCGCAGCCGCGGCCGGGCAGTGGAACGCCGACCTTCGGGGTGGGGAGGGAGATGCGGGTCATGCGGCTTTCTCGCCTTCGAAGATGGTGGCAGAGGATGTGAGGAAGGGCTGGATCTCGCGGATCGCCAGGCGTAGGGAGCCTTCGTCGTAGCGGCCGAGGGCGCTGCCGGTACGCAGCTCGGCCAAGAGCTCCCGCAGGCCGTCGAGGGCCCGACGGACGGTGGGAGCGGCCACCTGCCGGGGATCGCCCGTGGTGCTGTCCGGCGTTCCTGCCTCCGGCGAACTGTCGGCCGGCTCGTCGGGGGCGTCGTCAGGCGCATCCGGCCGTGGGTCGTGACCCGTCGACTCGGCGGAGGAGACGACAGATGCGGACGTCTCGGGAACATCGGCGCCGGACGGATCGCCCGTTGGCAGGTCGGGGACCCGGGACAGCTTGGTCCGGCGGGAGGCGTTGGCGGCGTCTTGGCGCTCCTGGGCGACCTCGAGGATCTCCTCGGTGTCCAGTTGCCGGGCCTCGAGACCGACCTTGATCGCGGTCGGCAGCAGGTCGAGCCGCTTGGTGCCCTTGAGGGCGGCCCAGATGCCGGCGGCGGCGTCCTCGCGTCCGCGGAGCAGCTCCGCGAAGCGGATTCGGGTGTGGAGGCGGACGGCCTGCTCGTCCATCTCGAGCGTGAGCTCCCGAGGGAGCTCACGGAATGCTCTGACCAACTCGGTGGCCTTGCGTTCGCTCAGCTGCAGGCCGAGGCGGGTCAGGACGTCAGGCCACGGCGCCGCGCACGACGGGTCGTTGCCGCGGATTCTCTCCAGGGCGTTGAACCGGTCGACGCTGTCGGTGATGCCGTACACCTCGGCCGGGACCGGCTTGCCGGCGCGCAGCAGCCGGCCCACCAGGACCGCGCACCGGTGGTACATCAGCGCAGCTGCCTGCTCGCCCGGCTTCAGGTTCTCCCGGGCGAAGTTCTCTGTGAAGCGCCACATGTGCCGTTCTTCCTCGCTCAGCGGCCCGGGGCAGATGATCGCCGCCAGCGAGGCGAAGTGTGGGTTGTCGGGGCGGTTGACGGCGCCCCAACGCATCGCCCGGTAGCGGCGCTCACCGGTGACGAGGCGGATGCTGGGCGCTCCGCCCGGGGTGGTGATCTCCTCTGCCATCACTGGTCCGAGCTGGCCCATGACCGAGATCGTGGAGATCAGGTCAGCCAGCTCTGCCGGGGGCGTGGCCTCGCCCGGTGCCCGGCCCTGAGGCTCGGTGAACGCTGCGCCGGGGCCGCGCAGGGGCAGAAGTTCGAACCGGCGCTGGCGGAGCTTGGGGTGGTGCTGGAGGATCTCCGCGAGGTGGATCATGCTGTCGGCGCTCGGCGCGGTCGGCGGTGTGCTCATTCGTCGACTCCGTGGTCGTCCTCGTCGGCCGGGGGCCGCAGGTACAGGTCGGTCGGGCCGAAGTCACGGAGCAGTGGGGTGAAGATCGGCTCGAGCGGTCCGCGCTTCTGGAGATGGGCCAGGGTGGTCACGCCGATGGCGAGGGTCTCGCGGTGACGCATCAGACGCGGGTTGGAGCCGGCGAGAAGGGCCAGGTCCCTGGCCCGGCCGGCGAGCGCCCGGGGGCTGGCGCCGGTGAGCACGACCAGAATCTGAGGGAAGGTCGGGTACTGGTAGCGCCAGGCCGGCCGTGCGCCGGGCTGCGCCCGGGGACGGTCGGGCTCCTGCGGGATGTAGTCGTACATCCGCCCGTAGGCGGCGAGCTTGGCGGCGAGCCGGGTCACAGTCATCGTCGCGCGGTCGAGCTCGATGAACGCCTGCAGGGGCGTGCGGCGGCCGTTCGGATGGATGTGGACGTAGTTCACCACCGCGTCGGAGATGACGTGGTCGTCCTCGAAGCGGCGCTGGCCGTCCCGGATCCGGCCGGCTACCTCCGGGGTCCAGTCGAGGGGCCCGCACTCGTGAGCGAGCCGGCGGGCATGCTCGACGAAAGCTAGGCCGACGTCGTTGACCGCCAGGGTGTGGGCCTGGCGGGTACCCATCGCGCCGCCTTCGGTCACCCGGTAGGGGCGGTGCATCAGCTCGTGGTCGAGCTCCACCTGGTCGGCCCCGACGTCCGTCAGGAACCACATGTAGGGCATGCGGGTCAGTTCGGGCCCCTGGACGCGGACCCGGTCGGCCACGCCGAGCTCCCGCAGCCGGTTCAGCTGCTTCAGCAGGTAGACCGGGCGGGCTGTGTTGGGGGTGAGCAGCCGGTGCAGCTGGGGGGTCGACATCATGCGGTGCTGGTAGAGCACCCGCATGGCGTCCTGGGCGACGGCGGGCAGACTCATCGGAGGGGCCGCCTGCAGTTCGGTGGTGATCGTCACGGGGCCTCATCCCTCACATCCATGCCCTCCCACAGATCGAACTTCTCCGGGGCCGGCTGCCCGACGGCGGTACCGGCGCCCCCGTGGACGCGCGGCTTCTCCGCGTGGGTGGCCTCCGGGGAAGCCGGGGCTTCGGGATCGGTCTTCGGCTTCGCCTTCCGGGCCTTGTTCTCCGGCGAGGAGAGCAGGAGCTCTGTGAGCTTGCCGTTGAGCTGCTCAAGGTCCGAGAGGATCTTGTGGACCGGTCGGCGGTGGAGGTTGTCGTTGACGGCCTCGTCGAGGGCGGGCAGGCCTGCGGGGTTGCAGTAGTCCTTGTAGAGCTCCTCGACATTGGCCCCGCGGACATGGAAGGGGGCGGTGGCCTGCCCGTCCAGGGCGACCGACATGTAGTACTGGTAGCGGGGCAGCCGCAGAATGGCGTCCGCAGTCAGCGCGCTACCCCACTGCCGGACGGTCATCGCCGCCTCGTCGATCCCCGAGGCTGCGGTGGAGAGGATCGAGAGGTTCTGCAGCAGTCCCTGGCGGGTCGTCGTGGTCAACCGCTGTGCCATCTGGGTCATCGCGAGCATCTTCACGCGGTACTTCCGGAGTTGCTCGGTGATCGCGGCCAGGGTGCCCTTGGAGGCCCCGTCGACAGCGGTGAGTTCGTCGATGAAGGCGAAGAAGTCCAGGCGCTCGTTCGCCGGGATCGCCTTGCGGGACAGGCCGGCGCGGAAGAGGTCGAACAGCAGCAGGCAGCTGATGATCTTGTCGGTGTCTCCGGTGCCGCTGGGGCAGACGAAGACCACCTTGCCGTTGTCCATGGCGTGGCGGATGTCGTAGGTGCTGCGGCTCGAACCGAGGAACGCCTTGACCGCGGTGGAGGAGTCGAGCCGCTCGATGATGTTCGTGACGACCGGCATCGCGTCCGGCGGGTACTTCGGAAAGACCTTGAGCCAGAACTCCTGCACGGTGGGCGGAAGGTGCGGGAGGGCCGCGTCGCGGAAGTCCTCGTCGGTCAAGATGGTGCGGATCTGGAACAGTGTCGGAGCCAACTCGGGCTGCTTGAGCTCGTGGGTGACGTAGTAGGAGATGTGCGCGAGCGACTCGACCGCCCGGGTCAGGATGGTCTTGGCCCGGCTGGCAGTGTCGCCCCAGCTCAGCGCGGAGCCGATGCCGGTGACGATCGCGCCGACGATGTCGGAGATCTCGTCGCGGCTGCGGCGCTCCATCGACAGCGGGTTCCAGGAGCCGACCATCGAGGACAGGCTCGGTGAGGTCAGGTCGATCTCCCACAGCCGGTCCGCGATCGAAGCGTGCGCGAGGTAGGGCCGCGCCCGCTGCCAGCCATCCCCATGCGGATCCAAGAACAGGATCCCATGGCCCTGGTGGGCCAAGGCGATCGCCTGCACCAGGGCCATCTCGGTCTTGCCGTAACCGCTCTTGCCGAGGAACAGGCCGAAGAGGAGGAACTCGAGCGGCAGGCCGACCAGGCGCCAGCCACCGCCCGGCTTGGCGACGTAGCCGAGCGGGAAGACGCCGTCCTGACCGGTGAATTCGGGCAGCTCGGGGGGTGCGGGCGGTGCCGCGCCGCCGGCGCGGGCGATGTTTGGGGCGCTGTTGTGCCGCGTCGGGGGCTTGACCAGGCCCGCGATCTCGGTGCTCGTGACGAGGTTGTACCGCCCCCGCGGCTCGAACAGGCCGCTCCCGAAGCGTCGGTCGAAGGAGGCCCGGTACAGCAGGCCGTCGGCGGACAGCCTCGTGATTCCGAGGTTGGCACCGACGGGCCGGAAGTGGTTGTGACCGGCCCAGATCTCCAGGGCGGCACGGATCTGCTCCAGCATCAGCCGCGGCCGGGTGGCGTCGGCGGACTGGGCGCGTATCAGCAACTGCAGGGCGAAGACCACGTCGGGGTTGGCAGGCGCGAACTTGCCCATGGAGGTCTTCTGGTCGCCGGCTTGAGCTGCGGTCCGGAAGCGAGGCGCCGACGGGCCGCGCCCACCCGCGGCCTGGCCCCGCATCTCGGCCGCTGCCTCGGCGAAGACCGTGGACAGGTCGAGCCCCAGCCCCGCGGCGCCCTGCTCGTGTGGCATGCCGGCCACCATGGGGCCCGCGCCGAGCGGGCGCCGGTGGGCGGTCTTGAGGAGACGCTGGCGCTTGCGGTTGACGGAGCGGGGCGACAGCGGGACCAGGTCGAGGCTGACTTCTGCCTGCTCACCCAGGTCCGGCCGGATCCCGCCGAAGGCACCAGCGAGCGCGGTCAGCGGGTCCGGCTGCAAGGGGACGTCGCGCAGCGCCAGGTAGTCCGGAAGGGCGAGGGTGAGCTCCTCGCGGGCGATGTACAGCTGGGGCTCCGCAGCGGGCTCGTGATCCTCCGCTGCAGCGTGCTGCGAGTCGTCGTCGGACGGCGTCTTCGACAACGAAATCGGGGCCTGGGTCGGCGAGGTCATCTCGGACTCCGTGTCAGTTGGACGGCGCGAGCGGCGTCTTGGGGAAGCGGATCGGGGCAGGAGCGTCGGGGGCTGAGTCCCCTGGGGCAGAGCGTTCGACGGATCGGACCTCGCAGCCCGCGTAGACCTGGTGCCGCAGAACAGCGGCGGAGGTCGCCGGCCCCTCGATGCGCATGGTCAGTCCGCCCTCCGAGGTGAGCAGCACGCGCATGGCCAAGCCCCGGCGCGGCGTCAGCCGCCACCGGCTGGCTGCGCGCTGGGCATGCGACAGGTGCTGCGCGAAGCGCAGGATCTCTTCCGGCTTGGGGTCGAAGGATGTCGTCGGCAGCAGGTCGTAGCTCACGCGAGAGCGCAGGGCCCGGCGGACCAGAAGGGCCCGGAAGCCGGTCAGGGCACCGGCACCGATCACCACTGCCGGCAGCCACAGCCAGATGGTGGCCAGGAGGTAGGCCGGGGTCTGCGCGATCAGGTCGGGCAGGGCGCCGACGAGGTCGATCGCCGAGTCGATGATCGTAGAGGTACTCATGGACGCTCCTTCGTGTGCGGGGTCGGCGGGGAAGCAAGGGACCTGTTCCAGGTCGCATGCATAGAGGCCGGATTCGGGCGCCGTGTGTGACATCAACCGGGCGGAATTGCATCCGATGCAACAAGCGGCTGGGCCGGAGAAAGCACGTCTGACCTGCTCAGAGTCATGGGGAGGGGAGCCCGGCCGGGGAGGGATGTGCGGTCGGACCTGCGACGGTCTACATTAAACGCCACGATGTTGTATCTGATGCAACCATTGAGGCGGGGATGAGAACGGTCGATCTGCCGGGAGCGATCCACCTGGTTGTGCCGGACAACGTGCGGGCCTTGGACCCGGCGCCGGCGATGTTCAGCGCGATGCTGGAGGGCTGGTCCAGGCAGCAGCTGAGCCGCCTGCTCCAGCGGAAGACGATCGACGACAGGCTGGGCCTGGTCCGCCGCTTCGCCGAGTACACCGGCACCTACCCCTGGGAGTGGACGCCGGAGGACGTCGAGGCGTACTTCGCCTCCCAGATGTCCAAGAGGCCGCCGCTCGCCCACTCCACCGTCCGCGGCCAGCAGGGCGACCTGGCGATGTTCTGCTCCTTCATCACCGACTCCCGCTACGGCTGGTCGTCGGCCTGCGAGGAGAAGTTCGGGCAGTTCCCCGTCCAGGTGTGCCACGAGTGGAACACCGCCGACCACGTCGCCGAGTACGAAGGCCGGCCCGGCCGGCGGGCGCTGACCTACGACGAGCTGCAGCAGTTCTTCGACGCGGCCGACAACCGGGTCGAGCGCATCCGCAAGCTCGGTCGCAAGGGCTCCCTGGCGGCCTGGCGCGACTCCGTGATGCTGAAGTCCGTCTACGCCTACGGGCTTCGCCGCCGCGAGTCCTCGATGCTCGACCTGCAGGACATGCGGCACAACCCGCGGGCCAAGGACTACGGCCGCTTCGGCGCCCAGGAGGTCCGCTTCGGCAAGGCCTCGCGCGGAAGCCCGCCCAAGCGCCGCACAGTGCTCACCGTCCCCGAGCTCGACTGGATCGTGGAGCTCCTGGAGGAGTGGGTCGACGAGGTCCGCCCCCGCTTCCAACCCGCCCAGCACCCCGCGCTGTGGGTGACCGAACGGTGTGGCCGCATGTCCGCACGCCGGCTGGACGAGGTCTTCGCGACCATCCGCCAGGAGGCCGAGCTCCCCGAGGAGCTCGAGCTCCACTGCCTGAGACACTCCTACATCACGCACTTGATCGAGTTCGGCTACCCGGAGCGGTTCGTCCAGGACCAGGTCGGCCACCGCTTCGGTTCCACCACCGCCCTCTACACCTGGGTGTCGGACGAGTTCCGCAACCGGCTGCTGGAACAGTCGCTCAAGCGCCAGTCCGTACGGCCAAGCCAGCGCCGCACGAAGCCGGAGAAAGGAAGCAGGAGATGAAGAAGAACATGAGCATCCGCTGGAACCTGCGGAAGCTGATGGCCGCACGGGACCTGTTCCAGACCAGTGACCTGGTGCCCCTGCTGGCCGAACGCGGTGTCCACCTGTCACGCGAGCAGGTGTATCGACTCGTCGCACAGCCACCTCAGCGCCTCTCGATGGACACGCTGGCCGCGCTCTGCGACATCCTCGCCGTCACCCCGAACGACCTCATCGAGGTTGTCGAGGTCAAGGCCCAGGTCGCCAAGCCGACCGCCTCCGGCGAGACCGCCAGCAGCGAACCGGCCCCGCCGACCCGCCGCACCCGCGTCCGCCGGCCGGAGGGCCTGTGACCCCTCGCACCACGCAGGAGTTCTTCGACCGGCTGGTCGCCCTGGTGGCCGCCGACCTCCCGGAACTGGGAACGGAAGGCGCCGCAACGATCCTCCGCTCGATGGACCACCGCACCCGCCGCTTCCTGCGGGAACATCTGGAGGTGTTCCCACAGGCCCTGACCAGCGGAAGCGCCCACGCGACGCCGTGCGTCCAGCGCTTCATCACCGTGCTGCGGGAAGCCGGCTACACCCGCGTGAAGCAGCCGGCCTGCCCGCGCTGCGGACTGCTCCGCCCGCTGGTCGAGAACGCCTCGCCCGGCATCGGACACCTGTGCAGGAACTGCTTCTACCTCAGCAAGACCGGCTCCTGCCGACGCTGCGGAAAGACCCGCCCACTGGTTTCCCAGGGCCACTGCTCGGCCTGCTACCGCCTCCACGTGGGTCCGAAGAAGGTGTGCGCCGCCTGCGGCCGGCTGACAGTCTGCTCGGCCGGGACCGGCCGACTCCTGTGCGACTCGTGCCGTCCGCGCCGCCCGAAGCCCTGCACACTCTGCGCCAAGTCCGCTGTGGCATACGCTCATTGGCCACTCGGGCCGGTCTGCGGAATGTGCTACGACCGGAACCGGCAGCACCCGGGAACGTGCACCCGGTGCGGCCAGCGCCGGGTCCTGATCGCCCGACTCGACGGCCAACCGGCCTGCGGCCCCTGCGCGGGCAGCACCACCGACTACCTCTGCACGCACTGCGGCAACCCAAGCGACTCGTCCTTCCGCCCGACGTTGTGCGCCCGCTGTGCCCTCAAGGTCGAGGTGGCCGACTACTTCGAGGGCCTGCCCCCGGCCGCCGCACGGCAGTTGAACCCGCTCCGCGAAGCGTTCAGCCGCACCGACCAGCCCCAAACCGTCGCCTCCTGGCTCCGCAATGCCAAGGGCGCCCGCTTCCTCCGCGACCTTGCCCGGGCCGGACGCGAGGTGACCCACCAACGTCTCGACGCCTTCACTGCGGAACACCCCATGGCCGGCGGCCACCTGCGCAAGCTCCTCGTCGCCGTCGGAGTCCTGGCCGCCCGTGACGAACACCTGGCCCAGGTCGAACGCCACCTGGAGCGCGTCATCGCCCGCCACCCGCAGTTCAGCGCGGTACTCAGGGCCTACGGCCGCTGGAGCGTCCTTCCGCGCCTGCGGCGCCGAGCCCAGCGGCGCCCGCCCACCAGCTACGTCACCAGCTGGGCGACCACCCGGATCAACCGCGGGGTCCAGTTCCTGACCTGGGCCGCGAACCAGCAGGTCGAGCTCGCCCAGGTCACCCAGGAGCAGGTCGACCAGTGGCTCACGGAGGGATCGCGCGCCCGCTACCAGCTGCGCGACTTCCTCGTCTGGACCGCCCGCCGGGGCCTGTCCCGAGACCTGCTCGTCCCCCACCTCAGCAAGCCCGACCCGGCCGGGATGGACGAGGACGACCACTGGGACATGCTCCAGCAGTGCCTCCACGACGACGAACTCCCGCTCGACGTCCGTGTCGCCGGCGCCCTGGTCCTCCTCTACGGCCAGCAGGTCAGCCGCATCGTCAGGCTGACCGCCGCCGATCTCAGCCGAACGGGTGAGCAGACCTTCCTTACGCTCGAGCAGGCGCCCGTGCTGCTGCCCGCGGATCTCGCGGTGCTGGTCACCGAGCTCAGCGACCGGCCGGACAACGCCGCGGTTCGAGGCAGCGGCGCGACCCGCTGGCTCTTCCCCAGCAACCGTCATCCGAACGGCCACTGGCAGCCGGCCACCATCACCAAGCGCCTCAACCAGGCTGGCATCCAGGTGAAACCAGGCCGCGCCACCGCGCTGACGAACCTCGGGCAGGACCTGCCGCCGGCCGTACTCGCCTCGCTGACCGGCATGCACATCGTCACGGCAGAGAAGTGGTACCGGCGGGCGGCTCCGGACTGGGCCGTCTACATCCAGAGCCGCCGGAACAGCTGAATATGGGGCGTCACGAATGACGCTCCCCACCAACAAGCGGCCGAGAGGTTTCTCGGCCAGCCGAATGGATGACGTCTTTGCAGGTCAGGCGATATGCCGCATGGCCAGGACCTCATCGCGCCAGTCGTTGAGGGTGCGGATCCGCACGTTCAGGCCCGTCCTCGGCGCCTCGATCACCTGGCCTTCCCCGATGTACATGCCGACGTGCTCGGGGCGCGTGGCGGTGCCGCGGGAGAACAGCAGGTCTCCGGGGCGCAGGTCGGCGATCGAGAGGACCGCCGTGCCGGAGTTGATCTGGTCGTACGTGGTCCGGGGGAGGTTCACCCCGGCCGATCCCCAGGCCATTTTCACCAAGCTTGAGCAGTCGCAGCCGTTCTGGCCCGCGTACGGGGAGACGCAGTCTCCGCCCCACACGTACGGCGTGTCGAGGGCGGTGCGCGCGGCGGCGATGGCACGGCCGGCGCCCTCGGAGCCCTGCGGAAGCGGGATCGCCCCATCGCCGCTGGCCGCCCACTGCGCCGCACGCTCGCGGATCAGCCGCACGTAGTCCCGGGTCTCCTGGTACGGCGGGATCCCGTTGTACTTCTTCACCGCTCCGGGGCCGGCGTTGTAGCCGGCCAGCATGTTCTCGGTACTGTCGCCGGCGACGCCCTTGAGCTCCTCCGCCAGCGCGCAGTCGAAGGCGGCGGCCGCCGGCACGGCGTCCGCCGGATCGAACGGATCCTTGCGGCCGTCACCGTTGCCGTCGACGCCGTAACTGCTCCAGGTCCCGTCCATGAACTGGGCGATTCCGCGGGCATGCACCGGCGACTCTGCCTTCGGATCGAAACCCGACTCCTGGAAGAGCTGCGCGGCCAGCAGCGAGGGCGTCAGCTGGGGGCACTTGCCGACGAGCGCGGTGGCGATGAGGGAGCGCAGCCACTCCGGCACGGGGGCGGCGGTCGTGATGCCTCCTCCGGGGCCGGTCTCGCGCCCGGGCTGGGCCGAGGCCTTGCCGATGGTGCCCGCCACGGCCAGCATCAGCGCGACGAGGAAGACGCCGCCGGTGAAGAGCGCCGTGCCGGCCGTCTTCAGAAACTTGTTCATCTCGGGCTCTCAGGCGTTCGGCAGCGCCGTGACGCGCCAGCTGTCGTCGGTACCGGCGCGGACCTCGAGCGCCGCTTGCTCGAGGGCCACGGTTGTAGGGGTGCCTGGCGCGGTGATGGTCACCCGGTAGGTGACTCGCACGACCGCGACCGCGCCGGTAGGCGCGGGTGCTCCGTCGGGGAGCGCGACCTCGATGACCTCGGCGACGACCTGGGCCTGCTGGCTTCTCAGCTCCTCCCATCGGTGGGCTGCTGCGGGCCGGGGTGAGGAGAGGTCGGCCCCGAGGTCCGGGGAGGCGACGGCAGAGGCGCGGCGACCGGCGTCCTCGAAGGAGGTGTCATGGCCGGGCCGGGCGTCGTGAGAAGCCCAGGCCGTCACGAACCGGCGGGCGACCTGCTCGACGGCGGCGGGTATGACGACGTGCTGCTCCGGCTCACCCGTCGCACCGCTGGAGGCGGCGGTACCCGGGAGGGGAAGCCCGGAAGAGGTGTGCACCGCCGACGGCTGAGGACTGGCCGCTTCAGTTCCCGTCGCGGCGGCCGGCCGCTGGGGGGCAGCGTCGTGCGACGGCACTACCGCGAGCAGCAGCACACCGATGACGGCGAGCACGACGGCTGTGGCGAACAGGGCGGCGGTGGCCATCTTCTGGGCACGGGGCGACATGCGGGACTCCCTGGCGGGGTGGGTTTGTGTTCGGGTGGGACCGTGACGACGGCCGGGTGGTGAGGGTGCGCCGGGGCGCCCTCACCACCTGGTCAGCTCTCGTCGCCGGCCCGGTTGGCGGGACCGGCCGGCCTGGTGGCCCGGCGCAGTCGCCTGGCGGGCGCGCTCGGCGGGGCGGTGCTGGCCTCAGGTGCGACGGACGGCTCGGCCGGCTCCGGACCGGCTGCAGCCGGCTGAGCGTCACCGGCCGGCTCCACCTGCGGCGCCTCGGCGTCGGTCTCCTGCTCGGGTGCTGGCGGTTGCTCCGGGTCCTGAGGTTCTGCCTTGGGAGAGGGGGCGACCAAGCCAGCCGTCGAGGCCGAGGTTGGCGCCGGCCGCAGGCCGCTGCTCGGCTGGGGGGCGGGCCCGGGCACTCGAGGCGCGGTGGCCGCGGACTTGGCCCGCGGGACCCCGGTGGTCGGCTGCTGGGGGGCGAGCGGCTGGGCGAGGCCGAGCTGCAGATAGGCACCCTGGCGGCCGACGAACCGGGCCGCGGTGCCGACGTTGTCCCGGTACTCCTGCATGAACGCGGACGCCTCGTCCACCTTCTTGCCGACCTTGGTGCTGGCACGGTCCTTCGCTGCCATCAGGTCGCTGCGTACCTGGGCGGCGCGAACTCCGGCTGCCTGGGCCCCGCGCTTGGTGGCCTTCACGCCTCGCGGGACGCTCACCGGTGCGCCCGCGGTGGCGTACACCGCGAACTTGCCGGCCTTGGCTCCGTAGCGGGCGGCCATCGCCGCTGCCTTGCCCGTGGCCATGGTGGCGCGCCCGCCTCGCGTCTGGGCGAGCTTGTTGGCCGCCGCAGTGGCGATCCTCTTGCGCAGGTGCTGCTTGGCCGCGTTCTGGGCGGCCATCTTGGCCGCCGTCGCGGTGCCGCCGGTGCCGGCCGCGACCGCCACGTTCGTGGCGAGGCGGGCGGCGGCTCGCAGTTTCCCGCCCTTGGCGCGGCCCTTCTGCGGTCCGACCCACAGATCGCGGGCCCGGCGTCCGGCCTTGCCGATGGGCTGGGTGACCTTCCGAGCCTCGGCCTTGCTGTCCCCCCAGATCTGCTTGAGGCCCGGCGCCGTCTCCGCGTACCGGCCGGGCGAGGAGAACACCGAGTTCCGTGAGCCGCCCACCCTGGCGTTGGCCAGGCGGCGGTTCAAGTTCACGGCGATCTGGCGAGAGGTCTCCTTGATCTTCTTTTGGCCTGCCAGCGCGGCGATCGCGGTCAGGTCGATCGCGACGAATTTGGTCGCGAGGACCTTTCCGGTGTCCGCGTCGATCAGCGCGAGGATTATCAGGATGAAGATCGCCAGGAAGAGGATGGCCAGGACGACACTCAGGACCGACTTGATGACCGCCGAGACCCACCGCCAGAGCGTGGCGCGGCCGCCGCCGGGCAGGATGCCGGCCGCCAAGGCCCAGTGGCCCTGGATCGCCTGGAACGCCAGCCACCCCTGGGCGACCAGGAAGCCGCCGGTGATGAGGACCAGGAGAACGACGACGATCACGGCGGCGATCGCCACGAACAGGGCGCTGAACGCCATGTCCGCCGAGGCCTTCTTCGCTTCCGGCTCGACTCCGCTCTGCTCACATGTCTTGAGGAAGTTGGCGCCGGCGTCCTGGAGTTGCTGCAGGTACGTTGGTCCGCCCGCGGGGTTGGCCCGGTTGCCTTCCCAGGCGTTGAGGCCCATCTGGCCCCAGTTGTACTCGACGACCTTGTACTTGCCGTACGCCTTGGCGCAGGCACCGTCGAAGGTGCGGCCGTACTGCATCAGCTGCGTCGGCTTGACGATGAGCGCATCGACCAGCGCGTCCTTGATCGGCTTGCTGACCTGCTCGGGGTTCGCGTCGACCTTGCTCGGGTCCTTGCTGAGCACCAGGGAGGAGACCTGGAGGCTGAAGTTCTTTGCTGTGCCGAGGAGGCCGTCCTCGGACAGCAGCATGGTCGAGCCCGCCGGGGCGGCCAGGTTCTTGTCCGTGCCCAGCAGCACCTGGGCCGGCGAGACGAGCACGGTGGTGGCCACCGCGGCGATGACGAGGGACAGGCCCGCCTCGGCGAAGCCGCGGCTGCGGTTGCGGAACATGATCTGCCAGCCCGCGAAGACGGCCGCGATCATCAGGAAGAGCGACGGCAGCCCGAGGCGGTTGATGACCTGGTCGCGGATCGTGGTGGCGATGCCGTCGACCGGCTTGACGAGGATGCCGGCGAGGCCGAATCCCAGGGCCCACTGGAGGAGCCAGCAGGCGAAGCCGACGACCCAGCGCGCGACCGAGAAGAAGAGGACGGCCAGCACGTTCCAGATCTTGAGGTCGAAGTCGTCCCACTCTCCGGTGTCGCTGCTGACGGAGTACGCGGAGATCGGCACACCCTCGCGGTCGGTCACGTTGAACGGCTGCAGCAGCCCGTCGCCGGCGTCGGTCGGCGGGATGCTCAAGTCCTTGACCGGCTTGCCCTGCGGGTCCGGGGGCGCCGGCGACGTGCCCGGCTTGGGGGTCCAGGACGGTCCGGTGGCCGGCGTCGTCGGTGCCGGGCTCGGCGCCGGCGGGTTCGGCCCGGGCTGCGGGGTGGCGCTGGAGCCCGGCGGCTTCGGCGCCGGGCCCGGAGACGGGGTCGGGACCTGCGGGTCGGCCCAGGCCATCGCGGCCACGAAGGCGAGGAAGATCGCGATCGGCACCGCGACCAGCCACAGCCGACGCCGGCTCGGCCACCGCAGCCGGCCCCCGCCGGTGGCGTTGGTCTGCCGGCTCACGAGGTCACCTCCGCGAGGAGTTCGGACAGGCTCGGCTCGTCCTGGCCCGGCGTGGTGTGGATCGCCTCGGCAGCGGCCTCGTCCGCCGGCGCCAACACCTTCATGGCGCCGATGCGCTTGCGCAGGTCGCGGTACAGGCACTCGCCGGCGCGCACGATCCGCTCCTCGTCGGAGAGGTTGAGCGGCGACAGGCCCTCGGTGATGAGCTTGACCATCTCCAGGTCGTCCGGGTCCAGGTCGAGGAACTCCAGGCAGCGCCGCGCGAGGCTCTTGGCACGGTGGCGGAAGACGAAGATGTGGCTCAGCAGAGCTCGGATCTTGTCCCCGATCTCGTTCTTCGGCCCGATGTCGTAGGGATCGTGACTGCCCACGAAGGCGCCCGCATTGTGCTTGCGGCCGTCGGCGATGATCTCCAGCAGCAGACCGGTGCCCTCGGCCGACGCGGTCAGCCACCAGACCTCGTCCAGCATCACCGCGGTGAACTCGGCGGGGTTGGAGAACGCCACCTCCCGGCACAGCGCGGTGATGAGGTACATCAGCCGCCACCCGAAGCGCTTCTCCACCTCCAGCGACCTCAGCCGGTGCTCGGCCAGGTCCTCTCGGCTGGGCAGGCCAAGGCGGTCCACCGAGAAGACGATCGAGTCGGCGTCGCTGATCCGCACGATCGGCAGCGTCGGGTCGAACACGACCCGCCCCAGGTCCTTCTTGCTCAGGGCACGGAGCTTGCGCACCAGCTCGGACGCGGCGGCCCGGATGACGTCGTCGTTCGGCTCGTCGGCGTCCGCCGTGCGGGCCCGCACCGCGAGCGTGTCGATGAGCGCGCTCATGCTCGGCTCGGGTCCAGTGCGCGTCGCCTCGATCGCGTCGGCGAGGGTGATGCCCTCCACCGACATGCTCGCGATGTCGAGCAGCGGCGTCAGGAAGGACTCGGTGTAGCGGGCGGCCCGGGGGCCGCGGAAGATCCGCAGGGGGTCCAGGGACAGGCCGGCGTTCTCGTCGACCGTGACGATCTGCGTGGTCCCGGGGCAGGCCAGCGCGAATCTGGCCCATTCCTGCTGCGGCGTGCGGTCGATCACCAGGACACGGCCGCGGCTGCTCCTGCTACCGACCCGCCGACCCGTCGTCAGGACCGAGTGCATCGCGCACTTCATCGCGAAGGACTTGCCGCTGCCGAGCTCGCCGACGAACGCGGCGGACGCGGAGGCGTTCACCCGTGGGCCGTGCGAGAAGTCGGTGAGCACCGGGCGCACGCCGCCTCCGGAGAGCTGGAGGGCGAACAGGCTGCCGGTGTCGTCGCCCAGGCCCTGGCCGCAGAACGGCATGGCCATCGCGAAGTCCCTGGCCAGCAAGTACTGGGTGTAGTCGAGCAGGGGGCGGGGCGTCTTGGTGCCGGGCAGCATCGCGTGGAAGAGCGCGACCTGGTCCCCGACGGGCCGGACGAGTGTGTACTCGTTGCCCCCGAAGTGGTGCTGCAGCAGCGTGATCCGCTCGTCCGCCTCCGCGGGGCTCTGGCCCCACACGCAGAGCGCGACCGAGGCCCGGATCTCCACCTCGGTGGAGGACGAGGTCAGCCGGTCCCGGTACTCGTCCAGCGACGCGGACGCCTTGTCGAGACTGGCCGGCACGCCGGCGGTCTCACCGTCGTACTCACCTCGCTGGTTGGCCAGCTCGCGAGCCTGGCGCCGTGACCGGGGCTCCGCCTTCGAGCCCTGCTCGACGTTCATCCTCACCGCCCAGTCGACGGGGAAGCTGAAGTCGTCCAGCGCAGCGAGGTACTCCGAGCCGGGGAAGACGAAGGACTCGGGCATCTCGGAGAGCACCGCGAAGGCCTGGTAGCTGTCACCGTGCTCGGTGGTGGCCTTGACGTACCGGCGGCGGAACGGGTTGCTCACCGCTCCGCCCCGGTCGCTGCGCCCGCCCTCGTCGAGCACGACGGCGGTGTGGGCGGCGAGGGTGCGGCCTCGGCCGCGGACCCCGCGGCGGCTGCCTTCCTCCGGAAGGAACGGCTCGTCGATTCCGCGCCGGGCGCTGTGGCCGTAGATCCACAGGATCTCGGCCTCGGTGGCGGGACGGAGCTTGATGCCTGCGGGCCAGGACGCGGCGAGCCGACGGGCCTGCTCGAAGCGGCTCTTCTCCTCCTTGAGCGCCACCGGCGCCACCGGCAGGCCCAGGGAGGCCATCACCTCGACCTGGACGGAGGACAGGACCGCCCGGGTGGTCTGCTTCAGGTCCAGGTGCGGCAGCGGTATCGCGAGGAAGTCGGCCCGGCCGCTCAGCTCGAGGTCCTCCAGGTCCTGGAGGACGCGCAGGCTGATGTCGACGTACTCGGGCGAGTGGTCGAGATCGACGCCGGCGGTCATCCGGCGGACCACGGAGGCCGCGTCGACGGACGGGCACAAGGAGAGCAGGAGCGCCTCCCCGCGCAACGCCTTGAACAGGGACTCCAGCGCGTCGAGCCGGGCCCGCTTGGTGGCACGGCTGGCGTGCGTGTAGTTCTCCTCCGCGACCCGCCACACGGCCCACACGGTCGCGTTCGTGGTCCACAGAAGATTGCCGCTGAGGTGACGGACGGGCAGGCGCATGACGGGTCCTAACAAGAAGAGGGGAGGGGCGGGCCTGGGGCGGCCCGCCCCGGGCATCTCATGCCTCGTCGAGCGAGGCGAGCAGGTTCTGCAGGGTGCTGCGGCTTCCGGGGCTTCGGCGGCCGGCGCCTGCCGGCGGCCGCGGGTCCTCCGGAGCCGAGGCGGGACGGGCCTTCGGGGTAACCGGCCGCGGCCGGTTCGGAGCCGGTACCGCCGCGGGCCGAACGCGCTGCGCCGTCGGTGCGCTCCGAGTACTGGCCGGTGCGGTGGTGGCCGTGCCGTGCGGGTCGCTCGCGGGCTCGGGGGCGTCGCGCTCTCGGACGGTGCACCGGCCGGTGGCTGCCTGGATGCGTCCTCGGCGCTGGGGCCGCCCGGCGAGGCGGCCGGACCCAGGCGCGGAGAGGTAGACGAAGAGGCTGCGAATCGCCCGGGCCGGATCCCGTCCGTCGACGCGCGCGTACCGCATCACCCAGGCCAGGCCCCACGGCAGCACGACCATGATCACGATGTCGAAGAGCCCGAAGTGGGCCCAGAGCGCGCGAGTCATGATCAGGACCACGAAGCCGATGACCATCGTCACGAGCTGCGTGATGGTGTACGGGCCTCCCGGGATCCGCCCCGCCCCCGGCAGCTTGCCGACCACCAGCGGGTGGCGGCGGGCGCGGGTGTAGGAGCGGCCGATCAGGATCTCTTCGTCGCGGGTGAGCGGCGCACCCGGGGCGAGAGCGTGAGCGGCGCTCACAGCCGGCCGATCTCATGAGCGCTCGGACCCGGAAGCGCCTGGACGACCCGGACATGGGGAGCGCTCGCGGCGGGCTTCTCGTCGATCTCCGAGCCGACCTTGCCCTTGAGCGAGTCCATGTTGTTGATGCCCCAGAGGACCAGGGCGCCGAGCACGAAGGCGACGAGCGTGGCGACCCAGGACTTCGTCCTCCAGTAGGCACTGATGACCGCGGCGATCACCAGGACGACGGCGACCGCGAGTATCAGCGTCTTGACCTGGGTGGTCTTGGTGGTTGCCCAGGTGAGGACGTCACCGGCGAGCATCACGTTTTCGGGCTTCATGGTGGGGTTCCTCTTTCTCGGAGTGGGTTAGCGGGCCGGCGCCGACGGCGCGGTGGCGCGCGTGCCGGTGCCGGGGTCGGTGGGCCGGGGAGCGGCGCTCGGGGCCGATCCGCTCTTGAGCGCGGGCGCCTCGGTGAGCGCCCACACCTCCCAGCGGCCGCCGCGTGAGCGCAGGTCGAGGGCGTAGGTGAGCGGGTAGGTCTGGCCGGCGGTGTTGGTGGCGGCGATGTTCACCAGGAGCCGCCGCGCGGTGCCGTCGCTCGGCACGGACTGGATGCCGGCGTTGGCCGAGTTGTCGTAGGAGTCCGTGACCTTGACCGCGGTGTACGGCGCGGGGCTGACCGGGCGCAGGCGGGTGCCGGGAGAGCTGTAGCGGTCGAGGTCGCCGGTCCCGGTGAGGTAGGCGGTGAGGAAAGAGCTGGCGGTGTCGACGACGGGGTCGGTGAGGGCGTTTCCGCGGGTCGTGCCGTACGCCAGGTCGCCGGCCGACAGGGTGTCGGGGGCTGCGACCTGCGCCGGGAGTGACGTGGCGGCGTAGCCGACGGTGCTGTCGGGCTTGGCCGCGGCGCCGCCGGCCCAGTACGGGCCGACGGCCTGGACGCCGACCCGGAAGTACTGGACCGCGGTGGTGTCCGGCCGTCCGGCCTGGTGGCTGACGACCTGGGCGGCGACGGTCACCGCCCAGTAGCCGGAGGACACCTCGTTGGTGGCCACCGCGACCGTGCGGTTTGCGCTGCGGGTCCCGGGGGTGTTGGTGAGGGACACCGGGGTGGGGTAGTAGGGGGCGAGGGTGGACTCGGTGCCTTGGCCGGCCTCCAGGTAGGCGGCCACGTAGAGCTCGGCGAAGCCGGCCGGCGCGACACCGGACGCGGCCTTGACCACTGCGGGTGCTGTTCGGGTGCCGGCCGGTTCCGCTGCTGTGGAGGCCATGGCCAGCAGCCCGAGGACCGGGCCGGAGGCCACGAGCAGCCAGGCACCGGCGCGGGCCAGGCGCGTAAGCCCGGAGAGGCCGGCGGTGCTGGCCTTCCACCCGGTGACCTCGTGTTCGACGACGTCGTGCTCCTCGGGCGGCGTGGCCGGAGCCGTGGTCGGCTTCTTGCTGCGGCGCTCGCGCTTCACGCGCCACCTCGCAGGGTGCTGTCGAGGAGGGCGATCGCCGCCCGGACCTGGTCGCGCAGTTCCGGCGCCGGCCGGCGCCGGAGGGCGTCCATCGCCGCACGCGCCTCGTCCGCCTCCGTGTCGAGCCAGGCCCGGAACTGCGCGTGCAGCTCGGGGTCGAGGGGGTTGTCGATCAGCTGGTGTGCGAGCTGGATGACGTGCCGCCGAGCCTGGGCGACGCGTCGCTCATCCGAGTCCCGGCCGGGGTTGTGCGCGGTCGGTGCTGCTGTCATCGTGAGCGCTCCTGAATGTGCGGGTCGGGTGTGGGTGATCGGTGCGGTGGCCAAGGTCAGGCCGCGACGTCGAAGTAGGAGTTCAGGTCCGCGCCGCGCAGGGAGCGCACGGCGCGGGAGGCGCCCTGGCGGATCCGGGCGCCCTCGCTGCCCATGGCGCGGGTGGTCATCGCCGCCCGGTCGGTGGTGGTGCGGTAGTAGCCCGCGATCCGGCGGGCCTCGATCGTGGTGATCGCGTCCGCTTCGACCGCCCAGACCAGGAGGTCGATCAGTTCGGTGCGGGGGTCCGGGCCGGCGTCGGCGAGGTTCTCGTCCTCGGCCAGGAGCTGCAGGTGCGTGGCGCGGGCCAGGAGGTCGGCCAGCAGGGCGACCTGCTCGGGCTGGTCGGCCTCGGGGTCCACCGGGCGGAGGCTGAGGGCCTCGGCCATGCACTCCCGCTCGCGCTCCTCGCTCGAGCTGACGCCGATGAGGCGCTCGGCGAGCTTGCGGGTGTCCAGCGCGAGGTTGATGAAGACCCGGGCCGGCCGGTCCTCCAAGGGGTAGGTCCGCACGTTCTCGAACAGAGCGCTCAGGACGAGCGAGGCGGTGTCCTCCCAGTCGAAGCCCACCCGCACCAGCCCGGCGGTGATCAGGACGGCCTTCGGCAGCATGATCCGCACTCCGACGCACCAGGCCAGCTGGCCCTCGGCGCCGCCGAGGCGGGTGCGCTCGAGCAGCACGCGGAAGAGCGCGTCGTAGGCCGGCCAGTCATTGGACCGCCGCAGGTTGTCGAGGCGGTCGACGACCTCCTGCGGTGAGCGCAGGCCCGCCAGCTCCGAGAACCGCTCGGCCCACTCGGCGATCTGCCGGCGTGCGTGGGAGTCGTCGTTCAGTACGGCCCAGTCCCGGTTGAACCGGGCGAAGGAGCCAAGGTCGGGGTCGCAGTCGCGGGTACCGGCATGGGAGAAGTCGATGGAGGTGGCCACGTCCGTGCCCGTCCCTTCGCGTCGTCGGCTGGTGATGACGCTGAGACTGGCTGGACCCCCCTTGTCCGCAGTCTTGACCTGCGAAAGCGCGCTCCGGGGACAAGGGGCCACCGCCTGGTGGGCGGCGAGCGCTCGCGCTGCCGCGCAGGTGGGACAACCTCGGGGCAACCTCCGTGATCGCTCCCCGGTGGTGGGGGGTGAAATCTCCGGGGTGAGCGTCGGGCGGGTGCGCTCACCGGTCGGAGTGGCGGGAGCGGGGCGCTCAGGACGGCTCGGATGGCGCCGGGGCAGAGGGGCGCTCATGGTCGTGTTGCCGAGTCCGGGGCGGGCGCAGGTGCCCGCAGCTGGTGAGTGCGATCGCTCCTGGGACGACCGCCGAGCGCGTGCCCGGCACGACGAAGGCGCCCACGCTCCGCTGCAGGGAACTGGCCGGCCCCCCTGGCTGCGGATGCCCGAGACATCGCGGGCATCCGTGTGAGCGCCAGCCGGACCCCGGGGACAACCCCAGGTCAGCACCCTCGGTCAGCGGGACAACCGATGGCGGACTCCGGGACAACACGGCCGAGCCGCCTGCTTGCCCCGGGACAACACGGCGACGGTTCGGTACCCGTCCCCGCGGCCGTTCCCCCTGGGGCGGCTCGGCCGGGGACAACATGCGCGCCGCTCCGGGTTGTCCCGCTCACGGTGGCGACTCGTTATCCGGCAGCTGCGGAGAGCGGGAGCGCCGACCGGAGGAGCGGAGCACCCCGGCCCGCTCGATGGGACGCGACCACTCGCACCCGCGCGCTGGATGCGCTCACGACCGACGAGCAACGCGGAGCGCTCCGGCGCCCCCGCTCACGAGCGGGGGCCAAGCGCTCATGAACGCATGACGGGCATGTGCGCCGACGTCCGACTGGAAGCCGAAGCAACCATCCGAGACCGGGGCGCGGGTAGGCCGGGAAGCCCATGCGTGTCCGCCGCGAGCCGGGCGGCGAGGCGAGCGAACGCGGGATGTGCACCTGCGGCGGCGGCGGCCTCGGCCGCGGCAGCCGCCGCCCGCCGCACCGAAGCTCCACTCTCGGCTGCGTCCTGAGCAGTCGCACCGGAGCGCAGGGCCCGCTGGACGGCCAGCTCGGCGGCGGCCGTGACGGCGGACTCGTGCTCACACCCCGCACAGTCGCCGCCGGCGAACAGCTCGCCCCGCCGACCGCAGCCCGGGCAGATGCCGCGGACGGCACCGGCCGAGGGCCCAGCTGCGCACTGGTCACAGGTCCCGAAGTGGCTCGGTGAGCCGTGGAACGTCCGCCCGCAGCTCCCGCAGGCGGTGACCTGGGGAAGCTGCGACAGAAGCCAAGCCAGGGGGGACCGGATTACCCCCCGGTCGTCCCGGGGCCCCTCGAAGCTCATCGGAGCAAGCCGGGCGACCAAGTGCTGACCCAGGTCGGCGGCAGTGCGAACGCGCAGCACACGAGCGATCGCCTGAGCGGCGACCCGGTGCTCCCGGGAGTCGAGCCGGTCCACGAGCGGTGCGATCTCGGCCATCACGGACAGCACTGGGGCACTGGTCAGCTCCACCGTCCGGCCGGGCCCGCGCCTGGTCTCGGTGGACGACGATGAGCGACTGGGTTGGCAGTTCTCCGCGCGCAGCGCGTCCAAGGGCTCGCCCGCTGAGCGCTCATCACCGGCGCTCACCCGCGGAGCCGGGACCCTCGCGTGCGCACGCGCGCCACCGGCGACGGCGAGTACCCCGATCTCGGCTTCGCCGGAGTTACCCCCAGAGACCTCAGCAGAATCAGGGACAACAGCTGAAGCAGCGTGAGGAGCGTGAAGGTCCGCAGCAGCAGGCTGGTGTGCGATCAGGGGCCCGACAGTCTTTCGGGCCCGCCTGGCCTGGGACTTTGCCGCCTGCCGAGCAGGGATCTCTCTGGTTGCACTACCAGGGCGTTCGGTGGGGGCGGGTCCGTGGGGCGCCATGACGCTCAGGGGAGACGCGCTGACGACCGCGGGGACGAGGATCCGGCCGCGTCCGAGCAGCCCCGAGCGCGTGCTTCTCCTGACGAGCTCGATCGCCCCGTGCTGCTGGAGCCGGCCCAGCACCTTGGCCGCGCCGTCGGGAGTGCACCCCAGCAGGCGGGCCAGCGTCGCAGCCGAGCGCCCGCGGCGCTCGTCGATCCGCCCCCCGCACATCCTCACCGATCCGTCCGAGCGCGCCTCCAGCGCGAGCAGGAGCAAGGCGAGCCGATCGGTGGCCGCGCCCCGGCCCTTGCGCTCGGCGAGTACACCCCCAGGAGTGTCGGCCCGGTCGGCGTGGCGCCACCCCGGGGCGAACAAGACCTCGAGCAGCCGCAGGAAGACAGCCAGCTCACGCCGCTGCAGCGCCAGCGGATGCCGAAGATCACCAGAGCGCTTGGCACCGATCATCGCGGGCACGCCGACGTCGAGACCGATCACCCCCGCCACGCCGCGGCGCTGTCGGCTCACCAGCGTGCCCGCCTTCCGCTGCCGGGCGAGCGCCTGGTCGATGGACGAGGCACCGACGCCCGCCCACCGACCGAGCTCGGCCGCAGTCGAGGACGCCGCACACATCCGCTGGCTGTTGGCCTTGGCCACCACGATGATCCGCAGCAGCCGGTCGAGGTCGCCGGCCCCCTGCATCTCGGGCTCGGCGAGCAGATAGTGCACAGCCGTCCGCAGTCGCCGGCGCATCCCGGAGCCGAGCCGCAGTGCGGAGGGCGTACCGGAGCCGGCCACCGCCTCCAGCCGACCGGCAGGAGCGACCGGCAGCGGTCCTTCCGCAGAGCCCGCGGCGACGCTCATCGGCCTCCGCCCGTCTGCAGTTGCGCACCCCGGCAGGCCCGGACCGACGAGCGGGGCCCGGCACCCCCGTAGACTCGGGGGCCTGGATTGTGGACGGCGTAGGCGCGCATGGATCTCCCGGCGTCTGCCCGTCGGACACCCAGGCAGCACGGTTCGGCCGGCGCCGAAGGCCGGCGCCGGATGGTCACGGTCATGGCCGGTCGCCACCCATGGGTGCTCCAGCCAGAGCTAGAGGCCGCCGAGGGGGCCGTCGTGTGACACGGAACGGGAAGAACACCTCGGCCGGGGACAACCTCGCGCCGCAGAGCGCGGTGCTGCGCCGAAGCGCGGACAAGTCGGCTCGGCCCGAGTGGTGTCCAAGGCCGCTGCCTGCACTGATGTGAGGGTTCACCGTCAACCAGCAGGTTGTCCCGGCCTCCCTGGCTGGTGTTTCCCCAGGTGAGCGCTACCGGCGGAGGCGTCGGGCAGGAGCCGTCAGGAGCGTGCCCGATGGCTGGGAAGAGCGGTTGCGCAGGAGGGTCAAGCTGACAAACGGCATGGCGGTGCTGCAAGATGTACTCCGTTCTCCCGAGGTTGCCTCGGGACAACACGAAGGCCCCTTCGGGGGTCGACTGCTGGAGGGCAGTTACTGCCGAGCCTTCGGGCCCGGTCTTCGCGAAGGGGAGCGGGAACTCCACTGCGCGGTGACGGCTGGTTGAGCGGAGAGGGATACTCCGCTGCCAGCGAGGAAGGGCGGACCGCCTCGGGATAGAGGTATGGCCGCCCAGTTCTCTCTTATGACACGCGAGCCCCCTTCAAGGGGGCGCTGAATCCGATCGCGCCAATGGCCGCGGACAGCACAAAGCCCCGCCGGAGCTGCGGTTGGACACGCGCTCGTGCGGCGGGTGCCGGGTCAACCCGCGTGAGGATGCGGGTAGCCTCGGTCATAGCGAGACACCGTCCGATCGGTTCTCGGCTCATTCCCCCGCGGCTTGCCTAAGGCCGCGGGGTTTTGCCTTTTCGGGCTTGCGTTCGGTTACTGGGATGTCACCCTATCCCGACACCGTGGCCGGGTGTCCACCCTGGTTTTCCGGGTGTTCTCCGCCCTGAAGCCTTAGGTGGAGGGCCCGTTGGTGTACGTGGCGGAGGGGTGCAGCGCCCGGACTCGATCCCCCCGCAGCGAGGCGATCTGACACCACCACGGCTCACCGTCGCGGAGCGCGACCCGGGTCCAGGACAACACCGTGCCGTCGCTGGCGAGAAGACGAGCCGTCTCGGGTGCCGCCTCCTGGGCCGTCATCCAGGCCCGGTGGCGGACATGCGTGCTGAGCTCCTCGAGTTCGTCGGTTCCCGCGCTGTCCGGACGGCGCAGGGCAGGGTGGAGATCGGCAAGGGCCGGCGGCAGGTAGGTCTCGACGACCGCCCAGGGTGCGCCGTCGACGAAGTGGGTGCTTCGGCGTAGCAGTACCTGCTCGCCGGCCGGTACCTGGAGCACCGGGACTACCGCTGGGGGTGCGGGGCAGACCTCGACGGTGGTGGCCTCTGCCAGCCCGGTCGTCGGCGAGACCACGACCAGCCTGCCCTGCTCGGTCGCCACGACGTCGACGGGCTGGTATCCGGCCAGCACCACGCTGCCGACCTGCGGAATGGTCTGGAGCAGGCCCTGGCTGGTCAGTATCGCGAGCGCCTCGCGCATCGTGTTGTAGGCGACGGCATGGGTCTCGCTGAGCTTGCGCAGCCCAGGCAGCTTCTCACCCACCGGGTACAGGCCGGCCTGGATGGCCGCTCGGACGGCATCGGCCGCGCGCTGCTTCTGGGTGGTGGATGCCGCCATGGGCTCATCTTGCCGTACCTCGGCACCTGGCAGTTCCATCGGGCTCCATTCGCGCTTGACGTTCGGGGATCTTCAGGGCAGCATGCTGAATCAACTGAAGCAAGTCAAATGATTCAGAGCTGGATGTGCGAGGCCACGCACACCTGAACCCGCCCGAGGAGGCCCTCCGTGCCCACCACCAACCAGCCCGCCGCCGCCGGACGCCACACCCGGCACCAGCACAGCTCCCCCGCCAGCCACCACTCCCCGACCGCCGAAACCATGCGCCGTCCACAGCTCCAGGCCGCGATCGCCAACGGCCACTGCTCGCTGTTCAGCCTCCCCGCCGAGGACCCCTTCGAGCGCGAGAAGAGCGAGACCATCGAGAGCTGGCACACCCGCCGGCAGCTCACCATCCAGAACATCTGTGGGGGCTGCCCCGCAGCCGCAGCCTGCGAGGAACTCGCGCTGCGCGACCGGGCCTACACCGGCGTCCGCGGAGGCCTGACCGAGGAGGAGCTGCGCCAGCGCGCCCGCAAGCAGGCCACGCGGCTCGCCGCCGCCCGCAAGGCCGATAACCACCTCCACGACCAGGACGCGCAGATCCGCCAGGCGTACCGCCAGCTCCACCGCGCCTGCGCCGTCAACTCCGACCGCTACACGGCCAGCACCCCGCAGCGGCACGCCGCGGTCACCACCGCACGCTCCAAGCTGGCGCACCTTCAGGCCGCCCGCCGGACCGAGAACGGTTGGGGAGCCCACCGGTGAACAGCAGCCCGTCGCCGGCCGGCTCCGCAGACCCACCCGAGATACTCGGCCAGCAGCCCACAGCCGCCGTGACTCTGCTCACGAGAACGGGCGTCGGATGTTCACGACTTCGGGAGGCGCGGCGCCTGGCATCTGTTCGATTTGCGGTGCCCGGTCGAACCTGGGAACCAGGCGGGCTCGCCTAGCACACCCAAGATCCATATTGGCGAGTTCAGCCTTTCTGGCCGGCGGAGGAGTTGAATCCGATCACCAAGGGGGTTCAGGTGACTACCTTCGGTGCTAGTCGCCTTGGGATCGGGCCCGAGGCTGTTGTGCTGCGCTGAGGGAGATTTGATGTCAACGCGTACGGAGGCGGACCAGTGGGATTCCGTCGGCCCCTACAGCTCGGCCGTGACGGTGGAGTGTCTGCCCACACCGGACGGGGATTCCCTGCTCCTGGTGTCGTCCCCCACTGCCGTGGGTGGCTTCTGGAGTGACGACTCCGGAGAAACCTGGCAGCGCGTCGAGCCGCCCACCCGCTACCCGGTGGGCACCTGTCTGGTCGGAAACCACGCGGACCCGCGGCGGTGGTGGCTGTCCACCACCGCCCTGCCCGGAGCCCATGCGAGCGGCGTCTACCGCACCGACGACAAGGGCGCGCGCTGGGAGCGCCTGGACGTCGAACCGCCGGCGAGTGAGTCCTTCCAGTCGATCTCTGCCCACCACGAGGGGCAGGTCGTGGTGGCGGTCACGGGGAGCGGCCACACGTTCGTGAGCCGGAACGGCGGCGACGACTGGCAGGTCGAGGATCTCTCGGGCGGCCGCGAGGTCTTCAAACTGGCGTTCCTGGGAGACGACCTCGTCTTCCAGCCCCTGCGGGAGGGGGGCCTCTACGCGGTCCGCGATGCCGCCGGTGAACCGCAGCCCCCTGAGCCCCTGGAGTTCTTGAACGACGGCCAGGCCCTGCACTCGTGGGACGGAGCTGGCCAAACCATCGCCGCAGTCGTCATGGGCCCCGGAGGCGGGCTGGTCGTCAGCCAGAACGCCGGCCACACGTGGGATGCTCCCCGAACTGATCTGCACGGCGGCACCGTGGTGGTGACGGCCTCCCACTCGGGTGACCAGATCCTGCACCAGTCCTCCACTGCCACCCGGCTCGACTCCGGCGACGGCTCGTTCCGGAAGGTCAAGCGGCCCGGAGGCACCGTGGCCGACTTCTGCCCGCTGCCCGAGGGCGGCTGGCTCGCCACCGACCGCGTCCACGGCCTCCACTCCACGACGGACTGGCAGCGATTCAACCGCGTCGGCGTCCCCGCAGCCTCGGTCACGGCCCTGGCCGTCGCCGAGGAAGCCCTCCTGGCGGGCACCGACACCGGCTTGTTCCGCACCCCCGCACGGATCACCACGCCCGACTGGCAGTCGCCGGACGGCCTGTCCGCCGACGGCAACCACGTCGTCGCCCTGGCCGTCCAGGCCGACAACCCGTCACTGGTGTGGCGCACCCGCAGGATCAACCTGCAGTGCGCGGCCGAGCGCAGCACCGACGGCGGTGAGACGTGGCAGCAGCGGGGTTCCTGGCCGGACGGCATCTTCGCCGTCCACATCCACCCGCAGAAGCCCGAGCGTATCTTGCACAGCTTCGGCTACCTGCACGATGACAAGGAGGTCCTCGGGGTGCGGACGACAACCGACGGCGGCGACTCCTGGGCGGAACACGACCACGGCCGCTTCTACCTGGGCCTCGTGGCCGATCCCGGCAACCCCGACGGCGTGTGGATGGCCTCCTACACCAACGGCCTGTACTACTCTGCCGACTTCGGCAAGACCTTCACGGCCAAGACCACCGAAGAGGCCACCGCCGTTCACTTCGCCGGCAACCGCCTTCTGATCGGCGGCGACGCCATCCGCTACAGCGACGACCGCGGCACCACCTTCCACACCGCGACCATCGAGAACAACCGCGGCCCCCAGCGCGTCGTCGCGTTCGCCCAGCACGACGGCGTCCTGTTCGCCGCCACCGCCAGCATCTCGTACCCGGAGAACCCGGTGGCCACGGCCGGGCGCGGGGTCCTGCGCTCCCGCGACAACGGCAAGACCTGGCAGGACGCCTCCGGCAACCTGCCGTCCCTCGACGTCCGCGCCTTGGCCGTCGACCCCGGACAGCGGTGGCTGTACGCGGGCCTGCACGGCGGCAGCGTCCACCGACTGGCCCTGTGACCGCCGAACCCGCCACCTGCCGGACATCCGCGCCCAGGCACCCCACGGTTCCAAGACCACTACGCCGGCTGCCCGACGCCCGTACTCAGGCCCACGACTGATCCAACGGACCATGAAGCCCTGGCCACCCGGCCGGGGCTTCGCCATCCACCCATCCACCCAGATCCCAGCGTGCCGACCCAAGCAGTTCGATTTCTGCCGACTCCGGGCGCCTCCCGAAGTGGTGAACATTTGTCGTCCGTTCTCATGAACAAAGCCAGCCGCCGACCTCCACGCACACATTGCCCACCTCGAAGGCATGCTGCGCACCTTGCGTGCCGAGAACACCGCCTTGCGTGCCGAGAACACCGCCTTACGCGCCTGGGTCGGCGGGGACCCCGTCGCACTCGCGTTCCTCCAAATGCACCGCACCCCGACGACCACCTGCGGGAGTACAGAGTGACCGCGTTCGAGGTCCCGACCTCACCGCCCTTCTCCTGTCCTGACAGTCCGTCGCTGGCGCGCTCGTCCTGACGGTCGGGCCGCTCCTGCTCGCCCGCCGCGGCGCTCAAGCCACCCGTCTCGTGGTGCGAAGGCCGCCGACAACCCCGAGCACCCGACGGCGGTCACTGAACGGTGACCACCTCGGCAAGGCCATCATCGGCATCTTCGTCGCCATCGCGTTGCTGCGCCTCGTCTGCCCTGTTCTGGTGGAGACGATCACGGGCCTCGTGGTGCTCTGGGTCGCATCAGCCTGGGCGCTTGCGCCACCACCTGCTTCCGATACCTCACGGGCCGGACCGGCCGGCCGCCGCGGGGCGTCCTCGTCTCGCCCGAAGGGGAGGAGTGATTTCTCTCCCCGACCAAGCAGAGCCGTGGTGACAGAGAAATCACCCTGGCTGGCGGGGCCTGAGTAGAAGGGAGATTTCTCTCTGGTCTCCAGGGGAGAAATCTCCCCTCCGTAGCCACCGCGACGCCGGCGGCCGCCCGCAGCGCCCGGCTCGGCGCGCCCCCACGCAAGCCGAGCACTCCTCCGATCCACGCAGATCGCCGAGTTGATCAAGGTTGCTTCGGAGGTTGCTTCGGAGGTTGCCTGTCGAGTTGCTCCGCGAGTTGCTCACCGAGTTGCTTCGGAGGTTGCTTCGGGATAGCCCCTCGAAATCGCTGAAACCGCAGGTCAGAGCCTACGGACAAGGGTCTTCAGAAACGCCGACTACTTCTCTGTGCGGTAGCTGGCGAAGTCAAAGGGGGCTGCAGTTTGGAGGGTGAGAGTGGGTGGCTGGGATCGGTGGTGCAAGGGAGTGGGCGGAAAGGTGTGGTGCTCGGTGGGGTGTTGGTGAGGCGGGTGTTGGGGAGCGAGTTGGTGGGTGGGCTGGGGAGATGGGCTGTCAGGTGTTGGTGGGTGGATGGGGTGAAGGGGCGTGGGGGGAGGTGGTGCTGGTCGAAGGGTGGGTGCGGGTGAGGGTGTATGGGGTGTGGGGCGAAGGGGAGCTGGCAGACGTGGGTTGGATTGGCGGGG
>NZ_JAIZ01000140.1 GCF_000710465.2 Kitasatospora sp. MBT63
GTGGGTCGCCCTGCACTGGCTGGTCTCCGGCCGCGCGGTCAGCGGGCGACGGCTCGCCGCCGACCACAACCGGCTCAGCCGTGAGCAGGCCCTGGAGCTGTACACCCTGGGCGGCGCCCGCCTCACCGGCGAGGAAGCGGTCAAGGGACGGCTCACGGTCGGGAGTTACGCGGACCTCGCGGTGCTCAGCGCCGACTACTTCACCGTGCCCGAGGCGGACATCCCGCACATCGAGTCCGTCCTCACCGTGGTCGGGGGCCGCATCGTCCACGGCGCCCAGGAGCACCAGGGGCTGGCCCCAGACCTGCCGTCGGTGACACCGGCGTGGAGCCCGGTCGCGCGGTTCGGCGGCTACCACGCCACCCCTGCCCCTGGCCTGGGCGGCGTCACCCAGGCCAGGGGGGTGACCGAGGCGGTACTCGCCTCCGAGGAACAGCACGCCTGGCGCGAAGCCCGCGGCCTCGCCGCCCCCGGCCGGTCCGCCACACCGCTGGACCCGTGCTTCCTCTGATGCCGCGCCGGCACCCCGGTACCGTCGGCCGAGGCGACTCCCCCGCCTGCGCCCCCGGAAAAGAACCCCCTGAGGAGGTGTCGTGGCCGCACCCACGGACGGTCCCCCGGCTGCGACCTCGCCGCGGCTCCCCGGTCCGCAGGTCCAGGACCGCCACCCGCTGGCGGTGGCCCTGCTCGCCCTCACCCTGGTCAGCGGCCTGATCGACGCCGTCAGCTACCTCGGCCTCGGACACGTCTTCACGGCGAACATGACCGGCAACGTCGTCGTCATCGCCTTCGCCCTGGCCGGGGCCCCCGGGTTCTCCATCGTGGGCTCGCTGACCTCCCTCGCCGCCTTCCTCCTCGGCGCGACGCTGGCCGGCCGCCTCATGCGACGGTACGGACCCCCCGGACGCGGCCGATGGCTGCGCACCGCCCTGATCACGGAAGCCGCGCTGAACGGCGTGGCCGCTCTCGTCGTCTTCGCCTGGAGCGCGAACGGGTCCGTACAGTACGCCGTGATCGCCCTGGTCGCCATCGCGATGGGCATCCGCAACGGCACCGTGCGAGACCTCGGTGTACCGGACCTCACCACCACCGTGCTCACCCTCACCCTGACCGGCCTGGCGGCCGAGTCCCGCCTGGCCGGTGCCAACTCGCCGCGCCAACGCCGCAGGATCCTCGCGGTCGCCACCATGCTGGCGGGGGCCCTACCGGGCGCGGTCCTGGTCCTGCACGGGCAGATCGCCTGGGCACTGGTGGCCGGCGCGGCACTGACGGGTGCCACCGTGCTCCTCCTGCGGGAGTGAGAACCGGTGCCACCCGTCGCCGACACACGCCCCGTTCGCGCCCAGGAAGATCACCAGTGACCCACCAACACGAGCCCACCGGCCCCACCGACTCCCTGCGCGAAGACATCCTCACCGCCCTCGGCATCCTCAAGATCGCCACCGACGACCAACTCCACCGCCTGCTGCGCCCACATCTGGGCTCCGGCAAGTCGATCCGGGCTGCGCTGCTCGACCTCCAGTTGAACGGCCTCACCGTCCCGGACGGCAACACGACGGCACAGCAAAGGACCTGGCGACTCAACGACACGGACGGCCCCAGCTCGGCGGCGCACCTGCTGCTGGAGCTGGTCCGTGGCGAGGCGGGCGGTGCCACCCGCGGCGCCGGCCGGACCGGAGCCTCGCACACCATGGCCGTCAACGAGACCATAGTGGCCTTCGTACGCGGCGGCGGTGCCGACGGCGCGGGCGGGGTCGGGAGGGTGACGTCCTGGTCGACCGAGACCGAGTTCACCCTCCCGGGAGGGAGACGCAAGGTGCGGCCGGACGCGGTACTCCAGGCACCGGAGATCGGCGTGCCGGAGCTGTTGGTCGAGGTCGGCCGGTCGACCATGCCCCCGGCCCCGGTCGCGGCGAGCTTCCCGGCCTGCCCGGAGCTCTTCCGCCGCCGGGTCCGCAACCGCCCGCCGACCGCCCCCGGCGGTGCCGCCGCCGGGTGGCGGCAGGCCCACCCCGGCCACACCCGGGACGGATGTCCGCCCATCGCCCTCGTCGTCACCGACGCCGGCTCCCACCCACTCACCGACCGGCTCAAGACCATCTACGACCTGTGCCGCAAGTACTGCCCGCCCCGCCGGAGGCGAGAAGACGGAGATGACGGCTGGGATCGCCACGACGACACCATCCCCGTCATCGCCACCACGCTCGAACTCCTCCAACAGCACGGGCCGATGGGCGAAGTCTGGCGGCGATACGGCCGCAACAACCACGGCCTCAGCCTTCCCGAGGCACTCGAGGACCGCGACGCCGCATCCGAACAGGACGGATGCGACAGAACGCGTGGCAAGGAGGTCGCAGCGGAGAACCGTCCGCGAATCGAGAAGGAGGGAGAGGGATGGAGATAGGGGGTGTCGCGCACGGTTGCCGGGACCGCCTTCTTCGACCCGAAGTGCCGAACGGCGGGGCAACCGGACGTGCTCCTGAGGCAGCCGCTCACGGCGAACGTCGACTGCGCCCGGGTGCGCAGGGCGGCTCCCGCGGGCGTGAGGCGGCCGGTCACCGACCGTTCGTCGTCGGCACTGCGTTCCCGCTACGTCAGGACCGTTGCCCCGCTCGGCCGGGAGCGCCGCGCCAGAGCTTGTGGCAGCCGGGTTCGGCGGACGGCCGGTGAGAGCATGGCCGTCTGCTGCCCCGTCCGGTGTCCGGCCGGGACGATGAACAGATTCGGAGTATGTCCCATGAACCGTAGTGAGCTGGTGGTCGCGTTGGCCGAGCGTGCCGAGGTGACCCGCAAGGACGCCGATGCGGTGCTGGCCGCCTTCGCCGAGATCACGGGCGAGGTCGTCGCCAAGGGCGACGAGAAGGTCACCATCC
>NZ_JAIZ01000141.1 GCF_000710465.2 Kitasatospora sp. MBT63
CGGGTGGCGGGTGGCGGGGCGGAGACTACGCTGCGGGCAGCACCGACCGAGGGAGTACGCCGTGTCCGACGCAACCGCCGCCCGGCCCGGGGACGGACCGGCCGAACTGGCCCGCACCCGGGAGTTCTTCGCGGCGCGCGCAGCCGGCTGGGATACGAAGTTCCCCGACGACGGGCCGCGCTACACCCGGGCCATCGCCGAACTCGGCATCACAGCTGGCGACTTCGTCGTGGACGCGGGCTGCGGGACCGGACGGGCACTGCCACTGCTGCGGGCCGCCGCCGGGCCGCACGGCACCGTCCTGGGTGTGGACCTCACGCCCGAGATGATCGACCTGGCCCGTGCCCACCGTGGCAGTGCCGACCTGCTGGTGGCCGACTGCGCCCGGCTCCCGCTGCGCGACGCGGTCGTCGACCTGGTCTTCGGCGCGGGCCTGATCTCCCACCTGCCCGGCCCCGGCACCGGCCTGCGCGAACTGGCCCGGATCACCCGCCCCGGCGGGCGCCTCGCCCTCTACCACCCGATCGGCCGCACCGCCCTCGCCGCCCGGCACGGCCGCCGGATCACCCCGGACGACCTGCGGGCCGAACCCAACCTCCGCCCGCTCCTGGACGCCTGCGGCTGGGGGCTGACCGCGTACACCGACACCGACGAGCGGTACCTGGCGGTGGCGGTGCGGCGGGAGGGCTGAGGGGTCGGTCGGCGCCCGCGCGCAGGAGCGGGACCGGAGCGAGGGCGACGCGGCGTCGTAGCGGGGCAGGTCGTCGGGGCGGCGACGGGCACGGGGCCTGGCGCCCGGCCCTGGGCGGAGGGCAGGGGGCCGTGCCCGGCGGTACGGGTGGGTGGCCTTCCGGTGCGCGCAGTTCCCCGCGCCCCTGAAAGGCCCCGCCCGGGCCGGAGGGCAGGGGGCCGTGCCCGGCGGTACAGGTGGGTGGCCTTCCGCCGGGCGCAGTTCCCCGCGCCCCCGAAAAGCCCCACCCGGGCCGGGGGCGGGGACCGTTCCCCTCGCCCTTGAAATAAGCACGGGCCGGGGAGGGCAGGGGGTGTCAGATGTCGGCGTTGCCACTGACGGCCCAGGCGAGGCCGGTGGCGGGGTCCTCGAGGGTGAGGTGGAGGTAGCGGACCTCGTCGGCGGGTTCGCTCCAGGTGAAGCAGCGCAGGCGGGCGACCAGGGAGTCGATCTCGGCACGGGACGGGCGGGGCCCGCCGGTCATCGCGGCGAGGACGCGCCACAGGGCGAGGCGGCCGTCCGCCGCGCCTTGGGCGGGGTGTTCCGAGCCGACCCGGACCAGGGCCGGGTAGGCGGCGGCGAACGGCAGGTGGCCGCCGTTGACCCGGCCCGGGGGTGCGGTGCGGGCGGCGGCGTCGCGGCCGGTGCCGCGGACGCAGGAGACGGTGGCCCATGGGGCCAGGACGGCCAGCAGCCGGGTGGCGGCCAGGCCGCGGACCGGTTCGCCGGGAGCAGGCAGGTCGACCTGGCCGAGGCCCTCGCGGGTGGCCGGCAGGGCCGCGGGCACCCGCAGGGCGCCGCCGTCCCTGAGGTACTCGGGGACCAGGCCGCCCTCCTGGCGGCCGGCCGCCTCCCAGCCGGCGAGGGTCAGTGGGACGCCTTCCGGGTCGGGTTCGGCATCGGCAGTGAGGTCCTCGCCGAGCAGCACCCGGGTGTGGGTGACCAGCCGCCGGACGGGCGCGGCGTCCAACAGCGGGGCCAGCCGCCGCCAGGGGTGACGGGTCGCCAGGACCTCCCAGAGCGGGCCGGCGTCGTGGTCGGCCGGGCCGGCGGCGGTGTCCGGTCCGCCGTCCGGGTCGAACAGCCGGGCGGCCAGCTCGGGCGGCGCGCCGTACGCGATCAGGTGACCGAAGGGCGCCGCCTCGGCCGCCCCCACCGCCTGCCCGTGCCGCGCCACGGCCGCCGCCCGGGTCCGCCGGTAGGCGTCGAGCAGCTCCGGCCAACGGCTCTCGTCGGCGAGCGCGGCCAGCCTGCGGTGCTGATAGGTGATCACGTTTGGAGCGTACGACGCCGGTCCTCGCATCGGCCGACAGCGGGCCGGTTCGGTGCGTCGCCCACGCACCGCCGCCGGGGGCGCCGTCCGGCCGGCGGCCGGGGCCCGCCCGCACCCCGGGTCACTGCGGCGGCTTGCCGCCGGTCAGGACCCAGCGGACGTCGACGAAGCCGCTCTGCTGCTCGGTCAGGCGGCCGCCCTTGACCTGCTGGAAGGTCACCCAGGTGTTGGTCAGCCGGGGGGACTCCGCGCTCGGCAGCATGTCGCCCTGCCCCCAGTTGAGCGGCGGGGTGACTCCGCCGGTGTCGATCGAGTCGCCGCTGTCCAGCTGGGCCCGCATGCCCTTGGCGGTGAGCGGCTGGCCGGCCGAGGAGATCCGGTCGACGGCCTGCAGGAACGTCTGGTAGGCGACCCAGGTGGTCTGGACGGCGAGGTCCGAGGTGTCGATCGGCCGGCCGCCGGCGCCGGCCGCGTTGCCCGCGGTGCTGCGCAGGTCGTCCCAGACCTTTGACGACTCGGGCGGGTACCAGCCGGTCGCGAAGGACCCGTTGAGCGGGCTCTTCGCACCTCCGGTGGTGTCGATGACGGCCTGCTGGATGCTGCCGATCACCGAGGCCAGCTGGGTGCGCTTGGGGGCCAGCTGACGGTAGGCGTCGAGCAGCAGCAGGGTCTGCTCGGGTCCGAGCGCGACGGTGACGCAGTTGCCGGACCGGTCGTCGCCGACCGCCTTCTGGGCGATCGGCTGGACGGCGGCCGCGCTGGCCGCGTTCTCCGCCACCTTGACGTCGGCGAGCTTGATCCCGGCGGGCGAGATCGCACCGGAGAGGTAGCGGGTGAGGGTGTCGCCGATGCCGTTGTCCGGGCGGACCAGGGCCACCGCCTTGCAGCCGGCCGCGGCGAGCTGCCGGCCGCTGCCCGCGATCAGGGTCGGTGTCCCGCCGGCCACCGGGTAGGACAGCGGACTGCTGAACTCCGAGCCGGAGAGCCCGTAGCCGCCGAGGTAGGGGATGCCGGCCTCCTCCAGCAGCGGCATGAAGGTGTCGCCGTACTGGCTGTACGAGCCGATCACCGCGACCGCGTGGGCCGCGATGGCCTGGTGGGCGCAGTCGGTGACGCCGGCGGCGGAGTTGTGCTCGTTGCAGGTGAGCACCTTGAGCCGGTGTCCGGCCGGGCCGCCCTTGGCGTTGACCTCGCGGGCGATCTCCTCGGCGAGGGCGGTCACCCCGGGACGGTCGGCGGAGCCGGTGCCGGACGGCGCCCAGGTCATGACGGTGAGTTGGCCATCGCCGTCGGAGGCACCGGCCGGGCCGCCGCAGGCGGTTGTCGCCAGCAGCGCCGGGAGCAGGGCCGCGGCGGCCGCCAGGGCCGCGGCCCGGCGCCGCGCGCG
>NZ_JAIZ01000142.1 GCF_000710465.2 Kitasatospora sp. MBT63
GCGGCGCCGGGCGGCGGGCGGACCACAGCGCGGCCAGCCCCGCCAGCGCCGCCAGCGTGAACCGGCCGGCCGGCCGCAGCGCGGGCAGCAGCCGGAAGAACGCGGCCTCGCCCTGCCGCAGCCACCAGGCGCAGGCCAGCGCGGCCAGCAGGTGGGCGGCCGTCATCGGCCAGTGCGTCCCGTGCTGCGGGGCGGCGGCGAGGAACTGCCCGGGGTCGAGCCCGGCCGCCCGCAGCAGATCCGGGACCTGCTCGGGCGCGACGGCCGGGGTGAGGGCCGGGTGGTGGAGGCCGGCCGGGCACAGCAGCCGGTCCAGCAGCAACCTTGCCGGGTCCGCGGCCCCGGGTCCGCCGGGCGGCAGTGCCCACGCGGCGAACCACAGGTGCAGCGCGAGCTGCGAGCCCAGGACCCCGGAGGTGACGGCCAGCGGCCCGCGCTCCCGCCAGTTCGGCACCAGGGCCGCCCCGGCGACCAGCAGACCGCCGGTCAGCAGCGCCCCCACCGGGACCGGTCCCCCGCCTCCCGCCGAGGCATGGCCGAAGGCCCCAAGAGTCGTACAGACCCCGGAGAACAGGAAGGCGCGCAACAGGCGCAGCCGCGTCGACGGGAACATGGCGACCTCATCATGACACGCCCTCACGGCCCGGCCCGGCGGCGCCCCGAACGCGCGAGAAGGGCACGACAGGGGTGCACCGACGGCGGCGTGCCAGGATGGCGCGCATGCCTCCCGACTTCCCCGCCGCCGAGGTGCTCCGTCTGGTCGGAGCCGTCGGGCCGTACTTCCAGGTCGCCGCCTGCGCCCCGGGCGGCGGGCCGCCCGAGGGCTTCCGGCCGCTGCGCGAACTCCACCGCGCCGGAACGGACACCGACCTCGCGCGGCGGATCGGCGCGGCCGCGGACCTGTTGGGCACCTCGGAGGCCCGGGTGGCGGCCTCGGTGGTGCACCTCGGGCTGGCGGCCCGGGTGTGGTCGGTGGCGCTCGGCGTGGCGGCCTTCGGCGGCACCGCCGACCTGCACCCCGACCGCGCGCACTACCGGCTGCCGCCCGGCGGCCCGCTCGACCTCTGGCTCCCGCTCCCGGGCGCCTCGGCCGTCACCGGCGACCCGGTCGAGGCACTGCACACCTCGGTGGTGACGGGCGTGCTGGCACCGCTCGGCGAGGCCGTGCGGTCGGTGGCGCCGGTGGCCGGACGCCTGCTGTGGGGCAACACCGCCTCGGCGCTGTACGGTTCGCTGAAGGTCCTCGACAGTCATCTGAGCAACCATCAGGTGGCCCTCCACGCCAGGCGGTTGGCGGCCGGCCTGCTCGAGCGGGAACCGCTCGCCGGTACGGCGGAGGTGGGCCCGCTCGGCCCGCCGCCGTTCCGCCGCACCACCTGCTGCCTCTACTACCGGGTGCCGGGCGGCGGCCTCTGCGGCGACTGCGTCCTCGACGCCCCGCCCACCCGCCGCCGCCCCCGCTGAGGCCCGGCTCCCCCGCGCCGCCGGAGTACCGCTAGCCTTGCCGCGCCCGCGCCCTGGCACCCGCCCACCGGGCGATCCGGCAGGTCCGGACGGTGGCGCGGGCACCGAACGAGCGAGGGAGGCCCGATGCGGGCACGGAACACGAGTACCAGGGGCCGCCGGCTCCTGGCCGCCTACGCCCTGCTGGTGGCCGTACTCGCCGTCTGGGCCGGCGTGGAGCCGTGGGGCCCCGACCCGCTCGACACCTCGCACGCCCTGCCCACGATCGGACTCGCCGTGGTGGCGTTCCCGGCCGTGGTGCCGCTGATCGTCTCCGGCGTCGGCGCCGTCACCGACGGGGGCACCTTCCTCGCCCTGGTCACCGTGCTGGCCTGGGCCGAGGCCGCCGCCGTGTACCGCCTCGCCTCCGTCCTCCGGTCCCGCCGGGCCGATCCGGGCCGCACGGGCGCGGACCTCCGCCCCGGCCGCTGAGCCGATCCGGCGTCACCACCGCGCCACGGGCGCGCCGACCGTCCTGCGGCGCCCGGGTTTCGGACCACGGCCGCCCTACCCTGGTCCGCACCGGGAGGAACCGGGACGCACCGGAACGCACGACGTCAGGAGACCGCGAGATGGCCGATCCGCTCTGGAAGAAGGACCCGGAGAAGCACGACTTCCCGGCGGCCGTCGACTACCTGGAGCTGCTGATGTCGCCGCACCACGCCAAGGCCGCGGCCGAGCGGCTGAAGGAGGCGCCGACCGTGCAGAAGAAGGCCAAGGACATCCTGCGGGCCTCCGAACTGCCGCTGCTCCCCGAGGACAACGTGCACGTAGCGGACAACATCGGCAAGGTCAGGGCGGGCCACAAGCTGTCCCCGGTCCTGCTGCTGCGCGGGCAGCCGCTGGTGATCGCGGACGGCTACCACCGGGTCTGCGCGGTCTACTACCTGAGCGAGGACCTGGAGATCCCCTGCCGCGTCGGCTGAACCCGGCCGCCGGCGCCCAACACCGGCTCCAGCGCCCCGGCCAGCCGCCGCACCCACTCCTCGGCGGAGCCCCGCACCCACGGGTGCTCCCGCGCGAACGCCGCCCGGTCCACCCGTCGGCAGACCTCCCGCACGTCGAACCCGTCCCCGTCGCCCGCGCCGCAGGTCCCCGAGCGGCGCAGCACCGTGCGCACCAGCCGGGCCGTCAACCTGGTCGCCGGGTGCTCGGCCAGCAGGACGGCGTCGTACAGGTCCTTGCCGCGCGGCGTCCCCTCCCCCGCGGCGTCGCCGTGCAGCCAGCAGAGCTTCCAGGCCAGTGACAGCTCGCGGCTCGCCGTGCGGACCGCCGTGGGACGGCCGCCGTCGGCGCGCGGGATCGCGGTCAGCACCGGGGCCTGCGGCAGCCACTCGTCCCGGGCGAAGTCCAGCCGGACCTCGCCCGGCGGCAGCCCGTCGGCCCGCCAGGGCACCACCAGCCGCACCCCGGGTGTGTCGTACCTGCGGTACGTCCAACCGCCGTCCACCCGCAGGCCGTCCGGGTCGAGGACGAGACCGGGCGCGACCTGCGGCGCGGCCCGTACCAGGGCGGTCAGCGCCGCGGCCGGGTCGAAGAGGTCGCCGAAGTCGGGGTGGTCCTCGTCCTCCGCCAGCCAGTGCAGCCCCTCCGGCGGGAAGGCCGCGTGCAGGCCCGCCGTCCCGAACTCCTCCGTGCGCCAGATCTCGTAGCGGGCCGCGCCGTCGAAGGCCTCCGGCCACTGCTGGACGGCTTCGGGACCGGCCAGGTACGGATGCGGGTCCTGGAGGTCGACCGGGAAACCGGCCGGACTCGGCACGATCCAGTCGAGGTCGGCGGGCTCACGGGCCAGGCCGGGCGCCCAGGCGGTCAGGCACATGCTGCCGCGCAGGACCAGCCCCTGCTCCCAGGCGAGGTCCGCCATCAGCGCGAGCACATGGTCCAGCACCGCCCGGTGCGCACCGGCCGGCCCGGCACCACGCCACCCGTCTCCCGTCCCCGCCACCGCACCCTCCTTCTCCCGCCCGGCCGCGGCCGACGCTACCGGCGGCCACCGACAGGCCCACGGCGGCCCCGCCCCTCCACCGCCGCCCCTCGACCCGGCCGCATACGACCGGCGCCCGAGCCGTGCGGGCCCCGGGCCCGCGGCCTTCTCCCCCGTCAAGGGCTGTCCGCGGGAACCCCTACGATGACGGCCATGACTACAGGGGAGCCCGCAGCCCAGCTCATCGACGGCCGCTTCGAGTTGCTGCAACGACTCGGCGGCGGCGGCATGGGCCTGGTGTGGCGTGCGCGGGACACCCTCCTGCAGCGCGAGGTGGCACTCAAGGAGGTCCGCCCGCCGGACCCGGCGATGCTGGCGGCCGACCCGGCGGCGGCGTACGAGCTGCGCGAGCGGGTGCTGCGCGAGGCGCAGGCCCTGGCGCGGCTCCAGCACCCCCATGTGGTGATCATCTACCACATCGTCGACACCGCCGAACTCCCCCACCCCTGGCTGGTGATGGAGCTGGTCAGCGGCGGTTCGCTGCAGGACCGGCTGGCCCAGGGGCCGCTGTCGGCGCCGGAGGCGGCCAGGATCGGCCGCGGTGTGCTGTCCGCCCTGCGGGCCGCCCACGCGGCGGGCATCCAGCACCGCGACGTGAAGCCCGGGAACGTGCTGCTGCGCACCGACGGCACCCCGGTGCTGACGGACTTCGGCATCGCCGCGCTGAGCGAGTCGACCAGCCTCACCGCCACCGGCTCGCTGATCGGCTCGCCGGAGTTCATCGCCCCGGAGCGGATCCGCGGCCAGGAGGGCAACCCGTCCTCCGACCTGTGGTCGCTCGGCATGATGCTGTACGTCGCGGTGGAGGGCCACCATCCGCTGCGCCGCTCGACCAGCCTGGCCACCCTGGCCGCGGTGCTGGACGAGCCGCTGCCGCCGCCGGTGCGCTCCGGCCCGCTCGGGCCGACGCTGGCGGCGCTGCTCGCCCGCGATCCCGCGGCCCGCCCGGACGCCGAGCAGCTGGACCGGCTGCTTGCCGCCGCCGAGCAGGGCATCGACGGCACCGCGGGCGGCCAGTCGGTGTTCGCCCCGACCCAGCTCAACGGCACGGCCCCGTACCAGCCGACCCAGCTGAACGGCACCACCCCCTACCCGACCGGCCCGACCGGCCCGATGACCGGCCACCCGGCCGCCGGGTACGGCAGCGGCAGCCACCCCACCGGCGGGTTCGGCCCGGCCGGGTACGGCACCGGGCCCACCCAGGCACCGTGGGCGCAGCCCGGTCCGGCGTCGAAGGGCCGCCGCAACGCGCTGATCGTCGCCGCCGTGGCGGGCGTCGCGCTGGTCGGCCTGCTCGGCTGGAGCCTGAACACCGGCCTGCTCGGCCCCGGCCACTCCGGCACCTCGGGCGACACCACCGGCTCGGGCACCCACCCGTCCGTCACCACGAGCACGGGGGCGCCCGCCACAGCCTCCGGTACCACCGGCGCGCCGAAGGCGGCGTCTCCGGCGGCCGCCGCCCCGGGCGGCAAGAGCCTGCTCACCCCGGACGGCGCGCGGGCCGTCACGGAGGCGATCCGCGCCCAGCTCGGCACCACCAAGGTCGTCGATCTGACGATCTACGACGACTACGCCTCGGCCGAGGTGGTCAACAAGTCCAACCCGAAGGTGTACGACGACGTCACCTACCGCAACGGCAAGCTCACCTCGGAGCCCGGGAGCAGCATCGGCTCGGATCAGATCGCCGACCTCTCCCAGATCAACTGGGACCAGATCCCGACCGTCTTCAAGACGGCCGAGGCCGATCTCAAGGTGTCCAGCCCCACGATGCGCTACATCAAGGTGGACTACGGCTGGTTCGCGTCGGAGATCACCCTGCGGTACTACCTCCTGGGCGCGTACGAAGCCGTCGGCTACCTGACGGCGGGCGCCCAGGGCAAGGTCATCCACGAGTGGCCGAACGACGCCTGACCGCCCGCCCGGCTCAGCCCGGGATCGGCGGCGGCGGCAGCAGCGTCTCGTGCAGCCAGGCCTCCAGCACCCCGTCCACCGGCCGCCGCGAGGGGTAGCGCCGGACGTGCGCGGTGAATCCGGCGGTGCCGACCACGCCGTGCCGGTTGAGCGTCGTCCAGTCCTTGACCATGCGGAAGAAGGACTCGTCGCCGAGCGCGCAGCGCAGCGCGTGCACGGCGAGTCCGCCGCGCTCGTACAGCCGGTCGTCGAACATCCGGTCCCGGCCGGGGTCGGCCAGCCGCAGGTCCTGCGGCAGGCCGGCGAGCAGGCTGTGCGCGACGGCGGCGTGGTGGGCGGCGGGCCGGCCGCCGGAGCGCTCGGACCAGATCCACTCGGCGTACTTGGCGAAGCCCTCGTTGAGCCAGATGTGCCGCCAGTCGGCGACCGTGACGCTGTTGCCGAACCACTGGTGGGCGAGCTCGTGGGCGATCAGCCGTTCGGAGCCGCGGGCGCCGTCGACGTGGTTGGTGCCGAAGGTGGCCACCCCCTGCGCCTCGACCGGGACGTCCAGCTCCTCGTCCGCGACCACCACGGTGTAGCCGTCGAACGGGTACGGCCCGAACAGTTCCTCGAACAGCCGCATCATCGCGCCCTGCCGCCCGAAGTCGTGGGTGGCCTGCGGCACCAGCCGGGCCGGTGCGTGGGCCTGCTGCGGCACCTCGCCGGTGTCCGGGCCGCCGAGCCGCAGCAGCTCGTACTGGCCGATCGAGACGCAGACCAGGTAGCTGGAGGTGGGGGCGGCCTGCTCGTAGACCCAGGTGGTGGTGGAGCCCCGGGTGGTGCGGGTCAGCAGCCGGCCGCCGACCAGCACGGAGTACGGCGAGGGCGTGGTGATCGCTATCTGGTACGAGGCCTTGTCGGCGGGCCGGTCGTTGCACGGGTACCAGGACGGTGCGCCGATCGGCTGGCTGGCCACCAGCGCGCCGTCGGTGAGCTCCTCCCAGCCGACGCCGCCCCAGGGGCTGCGGACCGGCTTGGGGTTGCCGCTGTAGTGCACCTCGACGGTGAACGCGGCGCCGGCCGCGAGCGCCTTCGCGGGCCGGATCCGCAGCTTCCCGCCCCGGTGGGTGTAGTGCGCGGCGCGGCCGTCGACCAGCACCCGGCCGATCCTGAAGTCGTTCAGGTCGAGGGTGAACTCCCGCAGCGGCTCACCGCCGGCCACCGCGGTCAGCCGGGCGGAGCCGCCCAGCCGGTTGGGGCCGGGCTTGTAGTCCAGGGCCAGTTCGTACCGGTGGACCCGGTACCGGGTGTCACCGTGGGTGGGGAAGTACGGGTCGACGCCGAGCTGCGGCGCCTGCTTGGGGCTCAACGGTGCGAACTCTCCCTGCCGTCTTACGGAAAACCGCGCCCGTGGGGTAGGGCGCTACGCCTGCCAGGCCTCGATCGGGTTGCCCAGCCAGCGGGTGTCGGCGGGGACGGACTCCGCGCGCATCACCAGCGAGGCAGGCCCGAGCGTACTGCGGGCCCCGATGGTGCTGCCCGGCAGCACGATTCCGCCGGGGCCGAGCGTGGCGCCCTCGCGGAGGACCACAGTATCCATCCGCATGATCCGGTCGTGGAAGAGGTGGGTCTGCAGGACGCAGCCGCGGTTGATGCTGACCCCGTCACCGAGGGTGACCAGGTCGGCCTCCGGCAGCCAGTAGCTCTCGCACCACACGCCGCGGCCGATCCGGGCGCCGAGCCCGCGCAGCCACAGGTTGAGCACGGGGGTGCCGGGCACCGCTCCGATCAGCCACGGCACGGCCAGCACCTCGACGAAGGTGTCGGCCAGCTCGTTGCGCCACACGAAGCCGCTCCACAGCGGGTGCTCCACCGCCCGGAAGCGGCCGACCAGCAGCCACTTGGCGGCGATCGACACCGCGCAGGCGAGCGCGCCCGCGCCGAGCAGCACCACACCGGACAGCGCCGCGGCGAGCAGCGGGGATCCGGCGGTGGCGAGCCAGGCCAGCTCCGCCAGGGTGAGCACCCCGAGGGCGGCCGAGGCCAGCACCGGGACGATCCGGCAGAGCTCGGTCAGGCCGCGGGCCCACAGCAGCCGGGCCGGCGGGTCGTAGGTGCGGCTCTGGTCGCCGGAGTCGGCCGCGCGCGGCAGCCGCATCGGCGGCATGCCCAGGTACGAGCTGCCCTTCTTGGCCTTCTTCGGGGTGGCGGACAGCACGCCCACCAGGCCACGGTCCGGCACGGCCCGGCCGGGCGCGGTCATCCCCGAGTTGCCGAGGAAGGCCCGCTCGCCGATCTCGGCCTCGCCCAGCCGCAGCCAGCCGCCGCCGAGCTCGTACGGGGCGATCAGGGTGTCGTCGGCGAGGAAGGCACCATCGCCGACGGTGGTGAGGCTGGGCAGGGCGAGCACGGTGGAGACCTCGGCCCGGCTGCCGACCTTCATGCCGAGGGCGCGCAGCCAGACCGGGGTGATCAGGCCGGCGTAGAGCGGGAACAGCGTTTCGCGGGCCAGGTCCATCAGCTGGCTGACGGTCCAGGCCTGCCAGCCGATCCGGCCGTGCAGCGGGTGGTAGCCGGGGCGCAGGCCCAGGGAGAGCAGCCGGACGGCGGCGACCAGCAGCACCGCGTAGACCAGGCCGAAGGCCAGCGTGGCGGGAACCACCGCGGCCAGCGCGCCACCGAGTGCGGCGCCGAGGCCGTCCCCGGAGTGGACGAACCGGGCCAGCACGGCGAGGGCGGCGAGCGCGGAGACCACCGGCAGCAGGCTCAGGCCGAGCCCGCTGGCGCCGTACAGCGCGGCCCAGCGGGCCCGGCGCGGCGGGCGCTGCCCGGGGCGGGACCGGTCGGCCTTGCCGAGCTTGACGGCGGGCGCACCGGCCCAGCGCTGGCCGGTCGGGATCTGGCCGGTGACGCCGGAGCCGGGGGCGACCTGGGCGCGCTTGCCGACCCGGGAGCCCGGGAAGAGCACGCTGCGGGTGCCGACCACGGCGCCGGAGCCGACCCGGATCTGGCCGATCTCCAGCCGGTCGCCGTCCAGCCAGTAGCCGGACAGGTCGACCTCGGCCTCTACGGCGCAGCCCTTGCCGAGCCGCAGCAGGCCGGTGACCGGCGGCAGCGAGTGCAGGTCGACGTCGGGGGCGATCCGGGCGCCGAGCGCGCGGCCGTAGCGCACCAGCCAGGAGCCGGACAGCTCGGTCGCGCCGCTGAGCTCGGCGAGCCGCTCCGCGGTCCACAGCCGCAGGTGGACCGGGCCGCCGCGCGGGTGGCTGCCCGGTTCGACGCCGCGCAGCAGCAGCCGGGCGCCGCCGGCCGCGACGGCCACCTTGCCGGGCGGGCTGAACAGCGCCGCCACCATCGGCAGCACCACCCACCAGGAGGCGGTCGGCGCCCACGGGTAGGCACCGAACCAGGCCAGTGCGTTGCCGAGGGCCAGCAGGAGGGTGGTCCAGCGCAGGCCGACCAGGGTGAACAGCGGCAGCAGCAGGAGCAGCTGGACGATCCCGGCCCGGGCGGGGACCGGTTCGACGGTCCGGGCGGCGCCGTCGCCCTGCGCGGAGCGCTCCAGGTGGCGGGCCAGCTTGCGCAGGACCGGCTGCTGGTAGATGTCGAACACCGCGGCCGACGGGTAGCGGGTGCGCAGCAGGGTGGTGAGCCGGGCGGCGGCGAGGCTTCCGCCGCCGATGGCGAAGAAGTCGTCCTGGGCGCTGCCGACCGGGACGCCGAGGATCTCGGTCCACTGCTCGGCGAGCCAGGCCTCGGTGCCGTACAGCTGCTCGGCGGGGCCGGCGCCCTCCAGTTCGGGCAGCGGCCAGGGCAGCGCCGCCCGGTCGACCTTGCCGGAGGTGCGGGTGGGCAGCGACTCGACGGGCGCGAGCAGCGGGACCAGGGCAGCGGGCAGCTCGGCGCGCAGCCGTTCGACGGCCGCGGCGTGGTCCCAGCCGTCCTGGGTGACCAGGTAGCCGACCAGCAGCTGGTTTCCGCCGCGGGCGGTGCGGACGGCCGCGGCGGCGCCCTGCACCCCGGGCAGTGCCTGGAGGGCGGCGTCGACCTCGCCGAGTTCGATCCGGCGGCCGCCGAGCTTGATCTGTTCGTCGGCGCGGCCGAGGAAGAGCAGGCCCTCGGGCTCGGCCTTGACCAGGTCGCCGCTGCGGTACGCGCGCTCCCAGTCCATGGACTTCAGCGGGGCGTACTTCTCGGCGTCCTTCTCGGGGTCGAGGTAGCGGGCGAGGCCGATGCCGCCGATCACCAGCTGCCCGCTGCCGCCCATCGGTACCGGGTCGCCGGCCTCGTCGACCACGGCGAGCTGCCAGCCGTCCAGCGGCAGGCCGATCCGGACCGGGCCGTCGCCGGTGAGCAGGGAGCCGCAGGCGACCACGGTGGCCTCGGTGGGGCCGTAGGTGTTCCACACCTCGCGGCCCTCGGTGACCAGGCGCTGCACCAGCTCGGGCGGGCAGGCCTCGCCGCCGAAGATCAGCAGCCGCACCTCGTTGAGCGCCTCGGCAGGCCACAGCGCGGCCAGCGTGGGCACGGTGGAGACCACGGTGATCTCCTGGTCGGCGAGCCAGGGGCCGAGGTCGGCGCCGCTGCGCACCTGGGAGCGCGGGACGGGTACCAGGCAGGCGCCGTAGCGCCAGGCCAGCCACATCTCCTCGCAGGAGGCGTCGAAGGCGACGGACAGGCCGGCCATCACCCGGTCGCCGGGGCCGATCGGCTCCTCCTGGAGGAAGAGCGCGGCCTCGGCGTCGACGAAGGCGGCGGCGTTGCGGTGGGTGACGGCGACGCCCTTGGGCTTGCCGGTGGAGCCGGAGGTGAAGATGATCCAGGCGTCGTCCTGCGGGGTCGGCCGGCCCGCCGGGCGGGCGGGCCGGGTTCCGCCGGTCACGGTCAGTGCCCGGTCGGCGCCGAGGACGGCGGCCACCTCGGCCTCGCCGAAGACCAGCTCGGCGCGCTCGTCCGGGTCCTCGGCGTCCACCGGGACGTAGGCGGCGCCCGCCGCCAGGACGGCCAGGATGCAGACGTAGAGGTCGTTGGTGCCGGAGGGGACGCGGATGCCGACCCGGTCGCCGGTGCCGATCCCGGCGGCGGCCAGCCGGCGGCGCTGGGTCTCGACCTCGGCGGCCAGGGCGGCGTAGCTGAGGGTGGTGCGGCCGTCGTCGAGGGCGGGTTCCTGGGGGTGGGCCTGCACGGTGGCGTCCAGCAGCTCGACCAGGGTGCGGGCCGCGGGCGCGGGGCGCCCCGGGTACACCGCGAGCGGGGCGGCGGGCCGCTCCGTGTCGGGTGCCTGTTCCTGCAGTGTGCCGGTCGGCGTGGTCACAGTCGTGCGCTCCTCGTCCTCGTCCCCGTCCACTCGCTTCGGGCCGAAAGCGGACAACCCGTCGATGGTAGCCCTGCGGCGGCCCGAACGGGCTGACCGCCGCTCATCCCAACTGGCCCTGATCCGCGCTCCACTGACACTCCGTCAGCTATCAGGCATACTGTCTGACAATGGATATGACGGACCGTCAGTCGATCTGACGATCCATCAGCCAGTTGCGGCCGATGTGAGCCACGCCACACAATGGGTGTGGCCCGCGTCACGCGGCGTGGCGGCCTAGGCCACGATCCCCAGCTCGTGCGGGGTGTTGTTGAGGCGCCGGCCGCCGGTGGCGGTGACGGTGACGATGTCCTCGATCCGGACACCGAACCGCCCGGGCAGGTAGATCCCGGGCTCGATCGAGAAGCACATGCCCGGCACCAGCGGCTGGGTCTCGCCCTCCACCATGTACGGCGGTTCGTGCGTGGTCAAACCGATGCCGTGTCCGGTGCGGTGGATGAAGTACTCCCCGTAACCGGCCTCGGTGATCACCCGGCGGGCCACCCGGTCGATCTCCTGGCACTCCACGCCCTGCCGCACCGCCTCGAACGCCTTCTGCTGCGCCACCCGGACCACCTCGTGCACCTCGCGCACCTCGGCCGGGACGTCCGGGCCGACGTGCACGGTCCTGGTGGTGTCCGAGCCGTAGCCGTCCCGCAGTCCGCCGAAGTCCAGCACCACGGTGTCGCCCTCCGTGATGACCCGCTCGCCCGCCTCGTGGTGCGGGTTGGCACCGTTCGGCCCGGAGCCGACCACCGTGAAGTCGACCCGGCTGTGGCCGTACTCCAGCAGCAGCTCGGCCAGGTCGGCGGCGACCTCGGTCTCCCGGCGGCCCGCGAAGCGCACCTCCAGGATCGAGCGGTACGCCGCGTCCGCCGCTCCCCCGGCGCCACCGAGCCGCTCCAGCTCGTCGGCGTCCTTGACCGCCCGCAGCATCGGCACGGCCCGGGTGAGCGAGCGGTACCCGCTGTCCGGCAGCGCCTCCTGCAGGCCCAGCAGGTGCATCGCCCAGGCGGCGTCGGAGATCCCGTAGCTGCCGTGCGGGTCCAGCAGCGGGGCGAGCACCGGGTACGGGTCGGCGCCGTCGGCCCAGTCCAGCAGGCGCAGCGAGGACGCGCCGGGGCAGGCCTCCGCGTCCGGCCGCTCCAGCCTGGGCACCAGCAGGACCGGCTCGCGGCCGGCCGACAGCAGCAGCGCGGTCAGCCGCTCGGTGATCGCGACGGGCTGGTAGCCGGTGAGGTACAGCAGGTCCGGGCCGGGCGTGACGACCAGACCCGCCAGGCCCGCGGCCGCGGCCGCCTCGGCCGCGCGGCCCGTCCGGGCGGCGAAGTCCCGCGCGGTGAAGGGCCGCGCGGCGGTCAGGTTCGGCATCGCTTCCCTGCTCTCTGCCGGCCGGCTCAGCGCCGGGCGGCGGTCTCGGCGTAGTGGCGCAGGAACAGCGCCTCGACGTGGGCCATGTGCTCGATCTCGGCCGGATCGACGCTCTCGTTCGGCGCGTGGATCAGGCAGCGCGGCTCCTCCACGCCCATCAGGATGATCTCCGCCTCCGGGTAGGCCCCGGCGAGCACGTTGCACAGCGGGATCGAGCCGCCCTGCCCGAGGAAGGAGATCTCCCTGCCGTACACCTCCCGCATCGCCCGGTCGAGCGCGGCGTACGCGCGGCCGTCGGTGGCGGCCCGGAACGGTGCGCCGGTGCCCTCCGGCTCGACCTCGACCCTGGCGCCCCAGGGTGCGGCCGCCTTCAGGTGCGCGGTGAGCGCGTCCAGTGCCGTGCGCGGGTCGGTGCCCGGCGGGACCCGCAGGCTCACCCGGGCCCGGGCGGCGGCCGGGACGGCGGCCGCCGAGCCGACCACCGGCGGGCAGTCGATGCCGAGCACGGTGACCGCGGGTCTGGCCCACAGCCGGTCGGCGACGCTGCCCGTGCCGGTCAGCGCGACACCGTCCAGCACCCCGGCGTCGGTGCGGAACTGCTGCTCGTCGTAGCCGGCCCCGGCCCACTGCCCGTCGGCGTCCAGGCCCGTGATCCGGGTGCCGCCGTCGGCGTCCCGCAGCGAGTCCAGGATCCGGATCAGCGCGGCGAGGGCGTCCGGCGCGGGCCCCCCGAACATTCCGGAGTGCACGTCGCCCGCCAGCGTGGAGACGCCGACCACGAGGTTGGCCAGTCCCCGCAGGGTGGTGGTGGCGGTGGGCACGCCGACGGCGGCGTTGCCGGTGTCGCAGACCAGCAGCGCGTCCGCGTGCAGCTCGTCCACGTGCGCCCGGACGTAGTCCTCCAGGCCGCCGGTGCCCTGCTCCTCGGAGCCCTCGGCGACGAACTTCAGCCCGACCGGGACGTCGTCGCCGAGTGCCCGCAGCGCGGTGAGGTGCATGACGACGTTGCCCTTGCAGTCGGCGCTGCCGCGGCCGTACCAGCGGCCGTCGCGCTCGGTCAGTTCGAACGGCGGCGAGGTCCAGGCCACGTCGTCCAGCGGCGGCTGCACGTCGTAGTGGCAGTAGAGCAGCACGGTCGGGGCGCCCTTCGGCGGCGGGCGGTGGCCGAGCACCGCGTGGCTGCCGTCCGGGGTCTCGGCGAGGTGGACGTCGCGCAGCCCCGCCTCGGTGAACGCGGCCACCAGCCACTCGGCGGCCTCCCGGCACTTCTGCGGCGGGTACTGGCGCGGGTCGGCGACGGACGGGATGGCGACCAGCTCGGCCAGGTCGGCCTTGGCGCGGGGCATCAGAGCGGCGATCCGGCGGGCGAGACCGTCGTCGGTGGGGTCCTGGGGCATGGCGGGCTCCTGGGGTCTCAGTTCTTGACGGTGTCCGAGGTCTTGATCTCCTCCAGCTTGTCCTGGTACTTGACCAGTTCGTCGGGGCAGTAGACCCCCAGGATCAGGGCCTCCACCTCGATGGCGCGGCGGTCGCCGATCACCGGCCGCTGACCCGGGCCGGCCGCGCCGTTGGAGATGTTCTGCAGCCAGAGCGCGTTCTTCAGGACGCTGCCCGGGGAGGCGCAGACCGCGCCGCCGCTGGTGCCCAGGGTGGAGACGATCTGGTCCTGGTCGGGCACCCGGTAGCCGGCCGCCTCGAGCTGCCCGGACAGCTCCTGGGCCTTCTTGTTGGCCTGGATGTTGTGGTGCTGCTGGGTGTAGACCAGGATCCCGGTGATCAGCATCCCGACCAGCACCACGATCGCGCCGACGTAGATCCAGCGGTGCTCGGAGGCGAACCTGGTCGGGCTCACGCCGCGCCGCCGGCGGCCGGGTCCGCGGCGTCCACCGTCCGCCAGCTCGGCTTGCGGAACCTCAGGCAGCAGAACGGGATGATCACCCCGAGCACCAGCAGGCCGCCGGCCACGATCAGCACGTACGCCCAGACGCTGCCGCCGCCGAACTGCGAGGACGGCACGAAGCCGATCACCATCGCCGCCGCCGAGGCCACCAGGCCGGTCACGCACAGGGTCACCAGCAGGGGCGCCCGGTAGCCGCGCGGGTGTTCGGGCTGCAGGCGGCGCAGCCGGATCGCTGCCACGAACATCAGCAGGTAGACGATCAGGTACACCTGGGTGGTGATCACCGAGAAGATCCAGTAGGCGCTGGAGACGTTCGGGATGAAGGCGTACATCAGGGCGATCGCGGTCGTCACCACACCCTGGGTGACCAGGATGTTCTGCTGGACGCCGTGGCTGTTGAGGCGCTGCAGGAACGGCGGCAGGTAGCCCTCCTGCCGGGAGATCAGCAGCAGGCCCTTGGACGGGCCGGCCAGCCAGGTGAGCATGCCGCCGAGCGAGGCGGCCACCAGGCCCACCGCGATCACCGGGGTCAGCCAGCCGACGTCGAAGTACTGGAAGAAGGCGTCGAAGGCCTGCATCACCCCGGCGGTCAGGCTGAGCTGGTCGGCCGGGACCACCCAGCTGATCGCCAGGGCCGGCAGGATGAAGATCAGCAGGACCAGCCCCATCGCCAGGAACATCGACTTGGGGAACTCCCGCGGCGGGTCCTTCAGCGAGGAGACGTGCACGGCGTTCATCTCCATGCCCGAGTAGCTGAGGAAGTTGTTGACGATCAGCACCAGGCTGGCCAGGCCGGTCCAGGCGGGCAGGATGTGCGAGGCGTTCATCGGCGCCGCGGAGGCGTTGCCCTGGCCGAGGAAGACCCCGCCGAGCACCACCAGCAGGGCGCCGGGGATCAGCGTGCCGATCACCAGGCCCCAGGAGGCCAGCCCCGCCACCGCGCCGGTGCCGCGTGCGGAGACCCAGACCCCGGTCCAGTACAGGACGATGATCACGATGGCGGTGTAGAGCCCGCTGCTGGCCAGCGCCGGGTTCACCACGTACGCGATGGTGGAGGCCACGTAGGCGAGCAGGCTCGGGTAGTAGAAGATCGTCATCGCGAACTGGCACCACACCGCGAGGAAGCCGAGCGGTTTGGACAGCCCCTGGGAGACCCAGTTGTAGACGCCGCCGTCCCAGCCGGAGGCCAGCTCGGCCGAGACCAGCGCGGTCGGCAGCAGGAAGACGATCGCCGGGACGATGTAGAGGAACACGCAGGCCAGGCCGTAGACCGCCATGGTCGGCGCGGCCCGCAGGCTGGCGACCGAACTGGTCGTCATCAGCGCCAGGGTCAGCCAGCTGAGCCGCGGGGCGGACACCGCCCGGGCCGCGCGGGTTCGGACCTCCGCGGCCGGGCCGCCCCTGCCGTCCGCCGGCAGATCCATCGAACTCATGCACGCTCCTCCGGGCCGCCGATCAGCAAGGGTCGTGACCCACGCCATCACGGCGGCGGCCGGCCCGCGCCCACGCCGGGCCGTCCGGGTGACGCCGCCCGGTCAGCGGTCGCGGCGGCGCCAGTGCCGGATGCCCTGCCAGGTCGCCACCCCCACCGACACCGCGATCACGGCGAGCGCCGCGGCGGCCGGCCTGCTGCCGATCAGCTTCACATCGGCGGCGATCACCGCCAGCAGGGCGAGCAGCGGCACCGCGGTCGCGATCACCGTCCGGCCCACCACCAGCACCGCCGACGGCTTCCACCGCCGGGCGCCCTCCTCGGCGCGGGCCTCCGCCGCCTCCAGCTCGGCCGCGGTCGCCCCGTAGTAGGCCGCCGCCCGCGCCCCGAGGGCTCCGGTGGCGCGGTAGTAGGCGAAACCCATGGCCGGGATCCACACCAGCGGGAAGAAGATGCCGACCGTGATCAGGCCGGCCGCCGCGGCCCAGCCGAGCACCTGCCTGAGGCGGCTCGGCTTCTCGTCCGCCGGTCCGATCACGCCCAGCAGGTACGCCATCCGCTTCACCATCGCCAGCCGGGTGCCGCGCGGCAGACGGCCCTCCGGGGCGTGGCCCGGCAGCTTCTCGATCGCGGTCAGCGCCTCGTCGGCCTTCTCCACGTCGGGGTAGACCCCCTGGAGGACCAGCACCTCCAGGGCCCGGTCCCGGACCGTCGGGTCCCGCCCGTCCAGCGCCGCCAGCGCCAGCGTCATCCGGATCTGCGCGAGCAGCGCCGCGCAGAACGCCACCGGGACCAGCACCATGAACGGGCCGCCGATCGCGCCGCCCTCGACCACCGTCAGCCGCACCCCGCGGTCGATCACCCGCCGGCGCAGCGACCCGGCGGGCCCGTCCGGCAGCGCCTCGTGCGCCCGGTCGACGGCCGCCTGCGCCTTGGCGCCCTCCATCTTGACCGCGAGCAGCGCGAGCCGTTCCGGCAGGTGCTGCGGATCGGCCAGCCCGGCCTGGAGCAGCTTGCGCGCCGACTCCGTCGACACCTCGCCCGTGTTCTCCGGCTTGCTCACCCCAGGAAGGCTAGGGCGTCGGCGCCCGGTGCGCCGCTCAGGCGCGCGGCGCCGCCGGTCGGGCTCCGCCGGGCGGCAGCAGCGAGCCCAGCATGATCTTCTCGGTCGCCCGCAGGTAGCGGGTGGCGGCGGCCTCGGCCTCGTCCGGCAGGCCGTCGGCCACCGCCCGGACCACGGGGGCGAGCCTGGCGGCGGCCTCGGCCGGGTCCTCGAACGGCGCGCGCAGCGCGGCGCGGACCGGGAGGTAGGCGTTGAAGAGGGTGTTGGTGAGCAGCAGGTACACCCGGTTGCCGGTGGCCCGGGCCAGTTCGCGGTGGACCTCGACGTCGGCGAGCTGGGCGGCGTCCCCGTCCGGGGCCTGGGCGACCGCCTCCAGCAGTTCCGCCAGCCGGCGGGCCTGGCGGACCGTGCGGCGGCCGGCGGCGCGGCGGGCGATCAGGGCGCCGATGTGGCCGCGGACCTCGAAGACCTCGGCCAGCCAGCCGTTGTCGCGGGCGGCGAGCATCGGCAGCAGGTCGGCGCCGCCGACCCGCAGGAAGTCCCGGACCCGGGTGCCGATGCCGTGCCGGGTGCTGAGCAGGCCGGCCTGCTCCAGCCGGGAGAGCGCGTGCTTGAGGGTGGTGCGGGTGACGCCGTAGCCGGCGGCCAGCTCGCGTTCGGGGGGCAGCAGTTCGCCGGGGCCGTGGGTGCCGTCCAGGATGTCCTCGCGCAGCCGGTGCTCCAGGACGTCGACGACGGACTGACGGGCGATGATCTCGACTGGCACGGACGGTCTCCTCGGCTGCGCGGGTGTGGCAGTGGCTCAGCCACCCGTGACCGGAGTCAAACGGGTGGCCGGGCCGTCGTCAAGCCCGGCGGGCCGGGTCCGGCCCGGCCCGCCGGTGGGTCAGAACTGCTGGACGAAGTACGGCGAGACGCTCATCCAGCCGTTGGCGGCCGCGCCGTTCAGCCGGCCGGAGCTGTTCTTGGCGAGGGTGTACCAGGAGTCGACGTAGTCCGGGTCGTCGGTCCACCAGGAGCTGGGGATGGCCGCCAGCACCGCGTTGACCAGCGGGATGTAGGTGCCCTGGTCGGCGATGGTGAGCAGGACGGCCGCGATGGCCTGGGCCAGCGCCAGGTAGTTGGTGTCGCCGTCGTCCTCCATCAGGACGACGTCGGCCAGGTTGTACTTGTAGTTCGACCAGTTCACCAGGATCTGGTTCGGGTAGTAGACCGTGCCGTCGTAGTCGAGGTACGGCATGGTGACGGAGTCGACCCGCGGGGTGCCGTCCTGGCCGAAGCCGGTGACCAGGGCGAACATCTCGGCACCGCCCTTGAACCAGGGCTCCTCGTCGTCCGAGACCTCGATCGCGTCGACCTTGGTGGCCCACCAGCCGGCCGCGGCCTGCGCGGCCTGCCCGCCCTGGGCCTTCGGGGCGGCGGGGGCCGCCGCCGGGCTGCCGAGGCCCTTGCGGGCGAGTTCGGTGCTGAGCACCTTCAGGCCCGCCGTCATCGTCTTCGCGGAGTCGATGTCGACCAGGTAGACCGGCTGGGCGGGGAGCGCGGCGGTGTCCAGGCTGTGCGCGCGGCCGGTCCGGTCGTACGCGGTGACGCTCTTGGCGTGGTCGTCGCCGACGGCCGCGGCCACCAGCGGCTCCGCGCCGGCCTCCAGGGCGGCGCGCATCGACGGGTCGGCCAGCTGGACCCGCAGCAGCGGGCCGAGGTCGGCACCGAGTCCCTTGGCCGCGGCGATCCGCCGGTCGGCCGCCGTGACGGTGGCGGCGAGCTGCCGGGCGGCGGGGGCGGTGGCACCGGCCGCGAGCGGGCCGAGGTCCGCCGCTCCGGCGCCGGTGCCGGTACGGACCCGGGTGCGCCAGCCGGCGTCGGCCAGCGAGAGGGCGAGGGTGCGGGCCACCTGCTGCTCGACCTCGGTGACCTGGGCGGATCTGACCGAACCGGCGGGCGCCTGGGCCGCGGTGGGGGTGGCCGGGGCGGCGGCCGCCTGGCCGGCGGCGAGGGTGAGCAGGGAGAACACGGCGACCGCTAAGGTGCCGCGGCGAGCACGGGAGAAGGACATGGGGCATCTCCTGGTTCGGCTGGGTGGTCGGGGAGCGCCACCACCTGGGGGCGGCGCCGGGATCAGTGAAGCGCGTACATGACAGATCATCAATAGCCCGCGGTGCAGCCGTTCTCCACGGCGGCCCGGGAGACCGCCAGGGACAGGGCCATGATGGTCAGTTGCGGGTTGACGCCCGGGCAGCCCGGGAGTCCCGAGGCGTCCGCGACGAGGACGCCCCGCACCCCGCGCAGCCGGCCGTGCCGGTCCGCGGGGGAGATCGAGGGATCGGCACCCAGCGCCACGGTGCCGGTCGGGTGGAAGGCGGACAGGTGCAGGTCGCGCGGCGAGCTGCGGTCCAGCAGGGCGTGCAGCTCGGCGGTGGAGCGCACCCGGGGGGTGCGGGCCAGACCGGTCAGCACCTCGTCGGCGCCCGCCGCGAACAGCAGCTCCCCCATCGCGGCCACCGCCCGCAGCAGCGAGCGCCCGTCGGCCGGATCCAGCCGGTAGCGCAGCGCGGTCCGGCGGCTGCCCAGCACCCGGCCGCCCGGGCGGTCGGCGATCATCGCGCCGAGCGTGGCCAGCCGGTCCGCGTCCGCCAGCTCCGCCCGCAACTCCCGGCCGAGGCCGGGCAGGACGAACGAGCCCATCCCGGGCGGCGGCGCCGTCGCCTCGATCAGCACCCCCTCGTCGTGCAGCTCCTCCACGCCCGCGCTCTGCAGCACCGCCGGGCCCGCCGCGACGGGCTCCGCGAAGCGGCCCGCCACGCTGGTCGCCGGGTGGACGGCCAGGTTGCGCCCGGTCCGCGGGTGCCCGCCGAGTCCCGAACGGCGCAGCAGCGCGGGCGACTCCAGCGCCCCCGCGGCCACCACCACGAGCGGCGCGAGCAGTTCGAACGCGCTGCCGTCCGGCCGCCGGACGGCCACCCCGGCGGCGCGCGGCCCGCCGGGCCGGTCCGGGTCGACCAGGATCCGCAGCACCCGGGCCGAGGTGACGATCCGGGCGCCGGCAGCGCAGGCGTCGGGCAGCACGGACAGCTGCACGCTCTGCTTGGCCCCGGCCGGGCACCCCACCACGCACTGGCAGGACCCCTTGCAGCCGGGCGCGTTGCGGCGCAGCGGTCCGGCCCGCCAGCCGAGCTTCTCGGCGCCGCGCAGGGTCAGCAGTCCGTTGCGGCCGAGCACATCGAGCGGCTGGGTCGCCACGCGCAGGGTGCGTTCGATCTCGTCCAGGTCCGCCCCGAAGGCCGTTCGGTCGGCGAGCTCCAGCCCGTAGCGGGAGCGCCAGCGGTCCAGCACCCGGCCGGGGGTCCGGTAGCAGGTACCGGAGTTGACGACGGTGGTGCCGCCGACGGCGCGGCCGGTCGGCAGCAGCACCGGCGGGGCGCCGAGCATCACGGTCGCGCCGCCGTCGCGGTACAGGTCGGCGAAGCGGTCCAGCGGCGCGCGCCGGCCGAACTCGGCGGTGGTGTGGTGGCGTCCCTCTTCCAGCACCACCACCCGCAGCCCGGCCCGGGCCAGCGTCCGGGCCGCGATCGAGCCGCCCGCGCCGGAGCCGATCACCACGGCGTCGGCACTCGCCCGGTCGGGCCACTCGGCGGACGGCACGCAGTCCAGCGGCGGGTCCTCGGGCGCGGACACCGGCGCGGGGAGCGTCCCGCCACGGCGGTGCAGCATCCGCTCGGTGCCGGCGGCCAGCAGCACCGGCACCTTGACCACGTCGAGCAGCGGCTGCAGGGCGGGGCGGGCGCCGAGGGCGGCGAGCAGCGCCTCGCGCCGCGGCTCGGGCAGGCGGTCGAGCCGGGCGCCGGTGCGCAGCAGCGCGTACGCGTCGACGGCCGCGGCCGC
>NZ_JAIZ01000143.1 GCF_000710465.2 Kitasatospora sp. MBT63
AGTGGCTGTTGTCTTTCCGGGCTTGAGGGCTGCGTTTCCGCTGTTCAGGCATGGGGTCGGCGGTGTCGGGGAGTGGTGACGTGTCGTGTCGTCGCTCTGGTGGAGGTCGGGGATGCCGTCGGTCGTGGGGCTGCTGGATGAGCGTGAGCTGGCCGCTCGCCGTCGTGTGGACGCGTTGCGGGAGGAGGCGGACCGTATCCAGGCCGAGCTGGTCGTGGCCGAGCGGGAGTGGAACGAGTGGGTCATCGCCTGTTCACGCGTGGGTGAGGTGCTGTCCCCGGGCGAAGGAGAGACCGCCGGCCCGGATGCCTCCGAGGAGCCGTCGGATCGCGGTGAACCGCCCGCACTGCCTGCATCTTCGCAGGCGGCGAAGCCGAAGTCGGTGGTGCCGATGTGGCGTGCGGGCCTGGCCTGGTCGGCACTGTCGGCGGACTACCAGCGCATCCTGCAGGCTCTCGCGGACCGGGGCCGGCTCGGTCAAGGCCCGCTGACCTGCCAGGAAATGGCCGGCTGCTTCGGCCTGGAGCCGGTGCCCGCGAAGATCGAGGCGTTGCGGTCGAAGGCGAAGCGGCTGACAGCGCGCGGGTGGCTGGCCGAGCCGGCGCCGGGCCGGTTCACGCTCGCGAAGGCCGTGGCCGGGCCAGGCGGCGGGTCATGAGCAGGGTCATCGACCAGTAGACCATCGCCTCCGCGCTTCCGGTGGACCGTTCGAAGTCCCGCGCGAGGCGGCGGCTTCGCATCAGGTGGGCGAAGAACCGCTCCACGATCCACCGCTTGGGCAGCACGACGAAGCCGCGCATGTCGTCACTGCGCTTGACGATGGCCAGGACCAGGGCGAGGACGGTGAAGCCGTACTCGACGAGGCTGCCCGTGTAGCCGCCGTCGGCCCAGACCAGCACCAGCCGGTGGTGCGCGGCGGCCACCTGGGCGAGCAGAACCTGCCCAGCGGCGCGGTCGCCGATGTCCGCCGAGGTGACCATCACCCCGAGCAGCAGGCCGAGGGTGTCGACCACGGCGTGCCGCTTGCGGCCGTTGATCAGCTTGCCGCCGTCGAAACCGCGGCTGTCGGCCCCAACGACGGCGTCCGCCTTGACCGACTGGGAGTCGATCACGCCCGCGCTCGGCTCCGGCTCCCGCCCGGCCTGCTCGCGGACCTTGCGGCGGAGCCGGTCGTGGAACTCCCGGACCAGACCGTGGTCGCGCCAGCGGCGGAAGAACGCGTAGACCCGGTCCCATGGCGGGAAGTCGGCCGGCATAGCCCGCCACTTCGTCCCGTTGTCGACGAGGTAGCGGACCGCATCCAGTATCGCGCGGTGGCAGTACGCCTCCGGCTGCCCGCCCCGCCCGCGCAGCCAGCCCGGCACCGGTAGCAGCGGCCGCACCACCGCCCACTCCGCATCGGACATGTCCGTCGGGTAGCGGCGCGCACGGACCCCGTGGTCGGCGGCGTTCCCGAACCGATGTGCCAGGCAGTCACACGCGAGAGTGACCGAAGTGGACCCCGCTCCCGCGATGCCGTAGAACTGCGACAACAGGGCCTCCTGGACCGCTCTTTGGCGTAGACACCCTTCGAGCTACCAAGAGGCCCTGCTTTCATGCACGGCGGCCACCGCACTCACCCGATCGAGACTCCCGTTCGACCGGTGCCCCTCAAGATCGGAACGACAACAGCCACT
>NZ_JAIZ01000144.1 GCF_000710465.2 Kitasatospora sp. MBT63
GACCAGGGCGTCGCCGGGGTCGGACTTCTTGCGGGAGACGCCGTGGCGGTCGCGGTAGCGGGCAGCGGCCATCGGGTTGATTGCGAAAACCTTGCGATCCCCGGTGCGCAGGATGGCGACCAGCAGGCCGCGGCCGGTCTCGATGGCGACCGGGATCGGCTCCTCGGCGGTGTCGCCGTGTTCGGCGAGGAGGTCGAGCAGGAGCTGGTAGCCGGCCGCGTCGTCGGTGATGCGGCGCTTGGCCAGCAGCTGGCCGCTGTCGTCGACGAGGGCGACGTCGTGGGTCCGTTCGGCCCAGTCGATCCCGCAGTAGATCACGCTGTTCTCCCTGGTCAGGGCATGCTCGGGCACTGATCCGCGAGCACGTGTGGGGCCACTCAGCTCCCTAATTCCAGGCCTCGTCTCGGGCCGACATCGCACTAGTTGTTGCGTGGCACCAGCTCGCTCCACAGGCCTCGATCTGTGCCGGAGCTCAAGGCCCGGGCCTTTCGAGAGGTCACCGTGGAACGGGCTCGCACCGCCAACATCGCTCCAACGAATGATCACCGCAGCCCGCCGTCGGCCGGGGCACCAAGCGCCGCAGATCTGCGGCAGGGCGTCGAACGCCAGGTCAGAGACATGTGCGTCCGCTCGGTGCCCCGGCCGACGGTGGGCGGCTGTGTGGCGGTGACCGTGGAGGGGCCAGGGTGAGCCAGGGTGGCACCGATCTCACAGAAGGCCTCTGTGGCCGGGTCGTATGCAGGTGTCTCCCTGGCCCGCTCACGACCACCCCTGCGGGCCAGGGTGGCGGCAACCGCTCCGCTTCCCACGGCCCTCTAATAAGGAATTAGGTCGTAGGCCTCCAGGATTTCCATGATCTCCCTGCTGTTCTTCACCCGGTCGAGCGTCGCCGACCGGGGAGGGTGGGGCGAGCGGGGAGATATCTGGCCGTCCACGGGGAAACCCCTGGCCATCAGTGGGGCCCTATATGGCCGCCTATGGGGAGATTGTCACGACCGCTGTCAACCGTGCTGACCGCCAGCCGCACCAGCGACCAGCTCACCCCGCAGGCCCTCGGCGAAGCGGCGCCGAGGCACCGATCCGCGACCGTGCCCAGGACCTGATCGACGCCATCGCCCACTGAAACTGGTACGGGGCCCTGCCGCAGCGGGGCCTGCACCGCTTCACTCGAAAGACTTGGGCCCCCGTCGCTCACAGTCCTTGCCGGGGCCCGCGGGGGCGGATGGGCGTGACCGCGGTTGCGGCGTCCTGGTGGAGTTGCTGCCGGAGGGCTTCGTTGTCGTGGAAGAGGGCGGCGATCGCGGTGTGGGCGGCCTTGAGCTTGTTCTCCAGGAGCGTGCATTCCTGGGTCTTCTTGGTCAGGCGCTTGTTGAGGTCGGCGATGGCCGCGTCGCGTTTGGCCTCGCCGGGCGTGGTCTTGCCGTGGGCGGCGAGATGGGCGTCCCATTCAGCGAGGATCGCCTTCGCGCGGTTCATGGTCGCGCGGCTGACCTGGGCTTCTTTGTAGAGGTTCTCTTTGGTGAGGCGGCCGTCGGTCCGTTGCGGGCGGCCTTCGAGGAGGCGGGTCATTGCTGCCCGCAGGGCGGCGACGGTCTTGGGGCTGACCTGGTCTTCGGGGTTGGCGTCGGCGGGTGCGGTCACTGGGGTTCTCCCGCCATCTTGAGGACGTTGCGGGTGATGTCGAGTTCGCGTTCGGCGAGGTCTCGGCGGCAGGCCGGGGTGGAGGGGTTGTTGATGAGCTGGAGCTGTTTGCGCTGGTGGGAGTCGTAGATCGGTAGGTGCTCGGGGCCGATCATGCTGTTGGCGCATCGGTCGGGCCGGCAGCGTTCGTCGAGGGGGCCGGTGTGGCCTTCCGGGATGATCGCGTTTTCGAGGCAGACGGCGCCGACGGGGTTGGTGTGGTCGGCGGTGCAGTTGTTGAGCATGCCGAACCGGATGTGGATCCTGGTCGTTCGCAGGAGCGTGTCGGCGGTGCGGGCGTCCCCGTTGCGGGCCTTGACGGTGGCGTTGATCTGGTCGAACGCGTCCTTGACCCGTTCGGCGCCGGGCCCGAATCCGATCTCCTCGCCCGCGGTGTGACGCTCGTAGAGGTCTTTGATCTTGCGGAACTTGACGTTGTCGAGGGCGTCTTCGAGGTATTTGGCCCAGTTGTCGTCGGAGGCGGCATAGCTGCGGGTGGTGGCGTTGGCCAGGGCCCGCTTGGCGAGGTGCTTGAGCTGGATGCCGGTGGCGATCTCGGACCCGGGGAACTGATCGGTGAGCATCGCCATCGTCCTGCGGAACATGTGGGGGCGGATGTAGGTGGTGGGAATCTCGTCGAGGCCGGTCCAGGTGCGGTGCCTGTTCACGAAGCGCACGAACGCCGCCAGCATCCTGGTGCCGACGATGGTGCCGTCCTGGTTGCCAGCACCCACTGGGGCGAAGACGCGCTCGGGGTGCCGGGAGACAGCCTCGGCGACCGCGAGGGCTTCAACGAGAGGTTCGGCAACCCACCAGTGCTTGCCGGGGCGGTTGGGGGTGCCCTTGATCTTCGTGGAGGAGATGGCAGGGGTGCTGTAGTGCTCGACGACGGATGCCCGCAAGATCTCGTGGATTTCCGAGTCGCGCATCATGGAAAGGCCCACGACCAGCGCGAACGCCGCATCGCGCAGGATCGCCTTGAGGTCGTTCAGCGCTCGAGGGCCGATGCCGGGGTGCCAGGCTCCCGTGCTGCCGTCCGGCCGAGTCGTCTGTACGAGTTCTCCATTCAGCGCCTGGGTCGTGGTCCGCCCCTTGGCCACTTCCTCCAGAACCCGTGCACGTCGCCGCCTCTCGATCTGGCTGCCCGTCTCGCAGAAGGCGCCATGGTGCTGCCGCTCGTAGCCGAGGAGAAGCGCCAGCAGGCTCCAATTCACGTGCGGAGCCCGGCCCTTGGAAGCCTTGGCGTGGAGCGGGATCTTGTTTTGGGGGTCGGCAAGCCATTCCTCGAGCCGTGGGTCGATGCCTTGGGACGACGACTTCGCGGCGGCGAGGAGCTCGTTGTGACGGCGATCGGCGCGCAGGACGTCAGGGGCGAAGTCGTGGATGTAGGCCCAGGCCGCGCGGATCAGCGGGAACCACGTCTCCGGGGGAACTGTGGGGGTGGAAAGATCTTTGCTGGCGCTCAGCTGAGCGACCTTGCGGGCGCTCTGACCAGGCCATGGGTCGCCGACAGGCCAGGGCAGGCTCAGGACGGGGGCGGCTGCCGCCAGATTCTTGAAGGCGGTCACGTGCCCGCTGACCGTGTACGGAGCGGACCCGGTCGCGGCCATGTCGATGATGCGCTGCCGCAGGTCCTGCACCGTCCATGCGTCCGGGTGAGCCGGGAGTCCGTTCTTGCGGCCCCACTTCGCCGCCGTCCGCAGGCGCGAGGCCACCTGGATCAAGGCGCCCGGGGCGCCGTAGCCTTCGAGGACGACACCGCTCTTGAGGACCTCGGGGTGCCGCGGGTTGAAGGTGAGCATCAGGAACTCGCGAGCCAGCAGGTTCCAGTACGGATCCTCCAGCTCCAAGCTGAAGTGGACCATCCACGAAGCGGCCGTGCGGTTGGCCGGCCGCTTGAGAACGCCGTTGAAGTTCCAGATGGCCCTGTCACCGAACCGGGGGATGCGGGCGCCGGGCTCGCGGGCCTCGGGCAGTAGCGAGCGCCCCTGGACGACGGGTTCGTCATCCCGAAATAGAGAGGGACGCCGCTGTTCGGGCAAGGGCAGGATCATGCGTCGAACTCCGTGTTCGCAGCGAGCGGCAGGTCGAGGACGGCTTGGCCGGCTTCGATGTGCTTGCGGGCCTGGTCCAGTTCCTCGGGCGTTCGGTCGTTCAGGACGGCGCGGAGGTTCACCCAGCTCTGTCCCCAGAGCCGCTCGAATGCCTGCGGAGTAAGAACGGTGCGGACTCGTTCCAAGTGCGCTTTAAAGAGAAGGAGTTGAGGCAGGTTGGTGGGCAGGATCCAGGCGTTGCGGCATTCCAGGCAGCGCAGTGGTGCGACGGCGCAGAGCTCGCCGGGTCGGCTGTAGGGGCCCTGGTAGGGGTTCCTGCAGTGGGAGACGCCCATGTCGAGCTGACCGGCCATGATGTCCTCGGCCTCCTGCGCGGACAGGCCCGAGTCCTCCAGCACGGCCTGGTCGACTTCCCCCGGGGCGTCGGAGATGACGGTGGGGCCGTCGACGCGGTCAAGAGCTTTGTCGAGCCAGTGCTGCTGGGCCGTGGCGATCGTCCGTCCGGACATGATTCGCAGCGTGGTGCCCTGCGCGTAGTGGGTGGCGAAGGTCTCCTCGGTGTGGTCGTCCGCGGCGGCACTGATGCGTCCTTCGGTCACGATGGCCTTCTCGACCTTGACCGATTTCCGCATGCGGCCGATGTGCCGGTCGCCCGTGATCTCGACTCCCGCGGCGTCCAGCCAGTTGCTGAAGGAGCTCTTGGACACGGGCTTCCACTCGTTGAAGACCGCGGTGAAGTCGTTGCGGACGGTAGCGGTGACGAAGAGCGTGTGGGTGATGTGCGGGGCCTTGGCCCGTACCCGTGCGGTCATATCCATGAGCTGGCGCACCACCTCGCTGGCCTCGCGCCGTGGCCAGTTCACCGTGAGTTGCCCGTCAGCGCCTTCGTCCGGGCCCGCCTCCACGGGTGCGGACTGGTCACGAAAGGCCCGGTGGCGTCGGCGTTCGGCCCGGTTCTTGAGGAGAGTCAACCGAACGCCCTTGGGAAGGAACTCCACCTCTGTCTCTCCGAAGCCGGTGACCTCTTCCGAGGCGTGGCCGGTGGCGTCCATCAGCAGGATGCGGAAAGCGTGCAGATCAAGGTTGTGCGGATACAACCTCGCGAACAGCTGGCGAGCCAGCTGCCTCCGCGCTGCCTGAGGAACGAAGACCTCGTCAGGGCCTGCGGCGAACGTCCGAAGTTCCGACGGCCATTCGCGAGGCGGAGGCACGAGCCGGTGAATGTCTCGAGGGGTGATCCGCTCGTGGGCGAAGCCCCAGAGCAGGTCGGGAATGCTGGTCCAACTGCCCTGGTCGGGGTGGCGGCCCTCTCCGGCCAGGGCCCAGCCCTCCTCCACACGCTTGCGGGTGGCGTGGACGCTCTGCCAGGCCGCACGAACCAGGGCCCGTTTCTCCTGGCGAGTGAACTCGTCCCGCTCCGTCTTCTCCCCGCTGCCCAGCAGCCCGGGACCGCGGGCCAGCCGGGCCAGCTCCGGGGCAACCGGACGCTCGGGGTGATCGTCCCGACGAATAATCAGCACCCGCAGGGCGCCCGCCAACAATCCAGGGTAAGTGGAGCTCGGAGCGTAGCTCTCGGGCAATGACAGCTCCCACTTCAGCAGCAGGTCAAGCAGGCGTGGATCGGTCAGGCTCACCGCCTCTGCCGCCGACCCGAGCTCCTTGTCCACGTACTTGCAGAACCGGGTGATCGCCAGGTGGTAGACCCTCGCATGGGTCGTGATGGCGGTGGCGGCCACGTACTCCACCCACTCGTCCGCCAGCTGCATGGCCAAACGCGAGCAGTAGAAGCCCGACGGATCCACCGCCACGAGCTGTCGGGGGATCTCGACGACTCGAGGACCGATGCCGCCGGGCGGGACCGGATTTGCCAGGGCCGCCCGCAAGCGGTCTCGATCTTCGTTGCTGCGGCCTTTCCGGCGTACCTTCGGCATCAGCAGCCGCCCTTGGCGCCGCTGATCGCGTGGGACGCGATGTCGGCATAGGTCGCCTCGTCGTCACCGATCCAGCTGGAGAACGCGGCCTCGAACTCATTGATCAGGTCATCTGTGTACTGGAGGTACTCGTAGGTGGTTTCCGGATTCGCATGACCGAGTCTGCGGCTGACAATCAGCAGCGGGTTGTGCCGGATGTGCCCGGTCAAGTACGAACGGTGCCGTCGGCGGCGCGCCTGCTGGTCCGGCTCCTCGCCGTCCATGATGTTCTCCAGGTAGGTCAAAAGCCGCAGAGCGTAGGTGTGCCTTAGGTCGTGCCAGCGCCACCGTCGTGCCGGCAGCAGTGGCGTGGACCGGTCGGCGAGGTTCGTCATGCGTGTCCAGGCCCGGTGGCGGTAGCCCTTCCAGGCGTCCGCCCCCGGCATTAGACCGCCGCGGCAGACGAACAAGGTCAGGGCCTCCAGGCCGAACTCGCCCTCGTAGACGGTGATCCGCCGCAGCTTGGCGTCCATGGCCGACATCTGGAACTCGCGCACGACGCCGTCCAGGACGCCCCTCACCCGGCCGCCGGCGACGTCGACCTCGCCCACCACGAACAGGTCGCGGGCTTTACGCTCCAGGGTCCGGGCTGCCCTGCGGACGATGTCCGGACGTTCGAGCAGGCAGAACAGGTCGGCGGACGCGACGGCATCCTCGGGAACGTAGACGGTCCGGGCTTTGCCGTACTTCGCGCAGGCTTGGACGATGTACTCGGCCGCTCCACCCGACATCCCCGGCCAGAGCCCGATCTCCGGCAGCAGCACGGTCGACCACTCCCGCCAACGAGCCCCCGATCCGAGTGCGATGTCGCCGCCGGCTCGGCCGCGCAGCGGCGACCACCCGCGGAAGGTCGGGTCCACCTGGGCGTTGGGAAGTTGCCCGCCCAGTCCCACATCTCGGAAGTATCGGTACTGCTCGAACGTGAGGTGCCGGATGTCCATGCCCGACCGGACCCGCGGCGCCAACGCGTTGCGTCCCCGCGCAGCCAGCCTCGCCGGGCGGCGCGGCAAGATCTTCCGCTTGACGAGGAAGCCGTAGAAGTCGTCCAGGACGAACGATTCCCGGCCCCAGGCCGACGCGCCGACCGGCCTCTCCTGCCACTGAGTCCGATGGCCGCGGTACGAAACAAGGTCGGACTCCGTCGCCGACAGCACATCGCTGTCCAGACCGGCAAGATGGTCGTCCAGCCGGCCGATCACCCGCCCGTAGTCCTTCAGCGTGGTCTCGTCCAGCAACGCCGTCGACAGGTACCTGCCGAACTCGCACAGGGGCGGGATCGGCGTCTGCGTCTCCTCGTCGAGGTACACCGGCGTCCCGTCGAGGATGCCCCGTCGCTTCAGCAGAGCGACCACCCTCGCAGCAGAGATCACATCGGTGTCCAGGTACTTCTCCAGCAGCCCTGCCTGCACGAAGGCAAGATCCATGTCCATCCCTCCCCGGGGGCCGGAGGGGAACTCCTGTCAGCTCACCTGTCTCGTCCCATCGAGACTGAACCACAGGTCTCATGAGACAGATTTGAACAGCTGAAAGAAGACCTGGTGCATCGCGTCGAAGTGCACTGTTCCGGTGGAGCGGCAGGCCGAGCAGGTGAAGATCCTCACGGACGCCTACGGCCTCCGGGGACCGGAACGCGATGCGGTGGTCGACGCCGTCCTCGAGCGGCAGGCGCGCAACGCGCGGTTCTGGGCCGAGATCATGGCCTCGCCCGACACCGCACCGGCTGAGCCCAAGGTGCTGGCTTCGCGGATCGAGTGGAGTCGTAGGGAGTTCGCGTTCACCGCCGCGAACCGGTCGGTGTTCGAGAACGCGTTGGCCTGAGCCAGTTCCGCCTGCGCCTATGGATCCGGCAGCGCGGGCGCGTCTGCTCCGCGTTGATGCGCTGCGCCGGGCAGGGGGCCGCCGCGATCCGGTGAGGCTGACCATCCGGTTCGCCGCCTGAGCCGCTGTGGCGGGGAGCCTGCGGCCATGCGGCCATCGGTGTCGGAAGAAACGGCTAGATTCGGGGCGTGGACCATCTCGACGCCTCGTCCGCCAGCACAGAACCGCAGTTCTGGCTGCTGGTGGCCGACCAGCTCGCTTACCAGGAATTCCCGGACGCCGACAGGCGCGTTCCGCTGCGCGCTCCCGTCAGCGGCTGGCCGATTCGATGGTTCGCCTGCCCGCAGTGTGAGAGCGCGGGGCCCCACACGGTGGCCGGTTGGCTGGGCGAGGAAGGGCGAGTCGTCTGTCACCTGTGCGGGACGCCCTGGGTTCCCGACTACGGTCGTCACGCCGATCAGACCGAGTCCCGGCGCGAACTGCTCAAGCAAGCCGTCGCCACGGCCTCTGACCGGGGCTCGACGTTCAGTGGGTCGGGAGAAGCCGACGCGCAGGGGCTACACCTCGAACTGCGTACCCGGCTCTGGGAGCCCACGGCAGCCGACATCGAGTGCGCGCGCCTGCTCCGCACGGAGCTTCGCGCCGCCGTCCGCGCGGGGATCACCGGTCCGGAGCCGGTCTCCCTGTCCATGTACCTCAGCAGTCGGCGGGCGCGCTGGAAGCCGACCCGTTCACCGGACTTCTCCCGCATTCTGGCCGGGGGCGTCGCCGTGCTCGCCGATCCGGAGATGGTCGTCGATTCGATGGCTGACCGCATCCTGACGGCCCTCATGGAGCTTGCGGAGGACCTCGCCGAGTGTCCCCTCCCACCACCGGCTGTTCCCCGGTGGAGGCGTCTCGTAGCCCTTTTGTCCCCCTGGCGCTGACGCTGCGCCGGGGCGAGGCAGGCCTGCCGTGCTCCGGTGAGGCGGAACCAGCTGGCCCGCTGTATGCGCCGTGACACGCCACCGGGTGAGGGCGCTTCCCCTTGCGAGACACACGCGCCGTGCATGACTCTGAGCCCGACTGAAGGCGCGGTCGACCGCCGCGTGTCGAAAGTCCGGTGTCCCGACTCGGTCGATCGTACGTCCCGCTCGGTGTGCCGCTTGTAAGTCGCGTTCGGGTGGGCACCCCACGGCCGGGTTCAAGATTTTCCAGCGCCCCAGGCGTCGTCGTCCCATCCCAGCGGGGCCGGCCGGTCGGACGCGACGTCGCTCACCGTCCTAATACCCCCACCTGCGGTAACGCGGCTTGCCTTGCTAATCGAACATATGAGCTACTTGAGGTGCCGGAAGGGGAGCCGGGACACGAGACGAAGGGACTGGCCGACCGGAGGTGATCAGGTGTTCCCGCACCTCCACACTGCGTCGGGCTACTCGGTGCGCTACGGCGCCTCGCTCCCGGCCGCGCTGGCCGAGCGGGCCGCTGAGCGCGGCGTCACCGAGCTGGCGCTGACCGACCGAGACACCGTCTCCGGCGTGGTGCGGCACGCGAAGGCCTGCGCGGCTGTCGGAGTCCGGCCGCTGTTCGGCGCGGATCTGGCGGTCGGCCTGGTCGAGCCCGCCGCCCCCGCCAGGCGGCGCAGGACCCCGGTCCGCGGCGGGGCCTTTGTGGATGAATCCGCGCCCCGAATCACCTTCCTCGCCCGCAACAAGGCCGGCTGGGCCAACCTGTGCGCGCTGATCAGCCTGGCGTGGGCGGTGCGGGGCGAACGCGGCGGCGGGCAGCCGGTGGTCCCGCTGGAGGTGCTTGCCGACCACACCGAAGGGCTGACGGTGCTGCTGGGCCCCGGCTCCGAGCCCATCCGGGCGCTGGCGGCCGGCCGGCCGGACCGCGCCGAGCAGCTGCTCGCCCCGTGGCGGCAGTGGTTCGGCCCGGCGCTGCGCCTGGAAGCGGTGCACCTGCGCCGTCCCGGCACCGGGCCGGGTTCCCTGCGCCTCGCCGCCCGCACCATGGGCCTGGCCACGGAACTCGACCTGGAGGCGGTACTCACCAACGCCGTCCGCTACGCGAACCCCGGCCAGGGCCCGGTCGCGGACGTCCTGGACGCCGCCCGCCTGCTGCGCCCCGTCCAGCCCGGCGCGGTGTGCGGCGGCGAACGGTGGCTGAAGGCTCCGGCCGCGATGGCGCAGCTGGCCGACGAGGTCGCCGAGGCGGCCGGGCAGGGCCCCGGGGGTGGCCGGCGCCTGCTGGCAGTGACCGCCCGTACGGCAGCCGAGTGCCGGCTGGATCCGGCGTCCGACCTTGGGATCGGGGGCGTGCGCTTCCCGGAGGAGGACCGGCTTGGCCTGGTGCCGGGGTCCTCGGCGCGGGTGCTGCGCAAGCGGTGTGAGAGTGCGCTGGCCGAGCGCGGCATGGACCGCGACCGGGAGGCCGTCCGGCGTCTCGCCGAGGAGCTCGAGGTGGCGACCGGCCTGGGCTGGTCGACGTTCTTCCTGACGGTCGCCCGGATCGTCGGAGACTTCAAGGAGGCCGGGGTGCGGGTGTCGGCGCGCGGCTCCGGCGCCGGATCGCTGATCGTGCACCTGCTGGGCATCTCGGCGGTCAACCCGCTCGAACACGGCCTCATGATCATGGAGCGGTTCCTGTCCTTCCGGCGCCGCTCGTTGCCCGACATCGACGTCGACGTGCCCGCCGACCGCCGAATTGCCTGCTACCGGCTCGTGCTGGAGCGATTCGGCACCGAGCGGGTGGCTGCGGTCGCGATGCCGGAGACCTACCGGGTCCGCTGGGCGATCCGCGACGTCGCCCTGGCCACCGGCCTCAGTCCCGAGGAGGCGGGCCGGCTCGCCAAGGCGTTCCCGCACATCCGCGCTCGGGACGCCCGCTCGGCGATGGCCGAGCTGCCGGAGCTGCGTCAGGTCGCTGAGCAGGCCGACCGCTACGGCGACCGGTTCTGGGACCTGGTCGAGGGCCTGGACGCGTTGCCCCGTGGAAGTGCGATGCACCCCTGCGGTCTGCTTCTCTCCGACGACTCCCTGCTGGCCCGCACGCCGGTGCTGCCCACCCCCGGGGACGGCTTGCCCATGTCCGTGTTCGACAAGGAGGACGTGGAGGACTTGGGCTGCTTGAAATTGGACATCCTGGGCAATCGGACCATGCAGGCGATGTCGTACGCACTGTCCGAGATCGAGCGCACCACCGGCCGAACCGTCGACCTGGACGACCCGGCCCAGGTGCCACTGGACGACGAAGCGGCGTTCGCCCTACTGCGTGAGGGAGAGTCCCTCGGCGTCTTCTCCATCGACAGCCCCGGCCAGCGGGATCTGCTCGGCCGCGCCCAGCCGAGGAACTTCCTGGATCTGGTTGTGCAGCTGGCCTTGTTCCGGCCCGGGCCTGTGGCCGCGGACATGATCAGACCATGGCTGGCCGCGCGGCACGGCCGACAGCCGGTCCGCTACCCGCACCCCGACCTGATCCCCGCGTTGTCCCCGACCCTGGGGGTGCTCGTGTTCAACGAGCAGGTGGCGAAAGTGATTTCGACCTTGACACGAACGGATCTGGCGATGGGGGAGGAGGCCCGCCGGGCGCTCAGCCGCCCAGAGCGGCTGCCCGCCCTGGAGACCTGGTTCCGCACCCGCGCCGCGAAGGCCGGCTACGACCAGCGGGTCATCGACACGACCTTCGAGCAGCTCAAGGGCATGGGAGCTTACGGGTTTCCTGCCTCTCACAGCGCCGCGTTCGCCGTCATCACCCTTCAAAGTGCCTGGCTGAAGGCGCACTTCGGCCCTCACTTCTACGCGGGGATCATGCAGGCGGAGCCGGGGATGTACCCGCTGCGCCTGCTGCTGGCCGACGCCCGCCGCCACGGCGTACCGGTGCTGCCGGTGTGCGTCGAGGCCTCGGAGGCCGGCTACCGGGTCGAGACCGGCCCGGACGGCCGGGACGGACTGCGGATCGCGCTGGCCGCGGTGAAGGGCATCACGGCGGAGGAGATCGACCGGATCACCGCAAGCCGCCCGTTCGCCTCGGTCCCGGACTTGTGGGAGCGGGCCCGCCCGTCCCTGCCCACCGCCCAGCACCTCGCCCGGATCGGGGCGCTGGCCGCGGTGCCCGGCGGCACCCGGCCGCGCCGCGACCTGCTGCTGCTCCTGGACGAGCTCCACCACGGCCGCCGCACGGCAGCGGTACCGGACCAGCTCGCCCTGCCCGCTCCCGCCGAGGCCTGCGCTCCGACGGGCCTGCCCGCCATGACCCCCCGCCAGGAGCTCGACGCCGAGCTGGAGGTCATCGGCCTGGACGTCTCCCGGCACCTGATGGCCGAGCACCACGCGCTGCTCGCCGAGCTCGGTGTCACCCCTTCCACCGGGCTGCGAGACGTCGAGGGCGGGGAGACAGTGCTGGTGGCCGGCGCGAAGGTGGCGATCCAGACGCCGCCGCAGAAGTCCGGCAAGCGCACGATCTTCCTGACCTTGGACGACGGGGCCGGCGGACCGCCGGTCGACCTGGCGTTCTTCTCCGGTCCGGACGCGGAGGCCGCTGCGCACACGCTGTTCCACTCCTGGTTGCTGGTGGTGCGCGGGCAGCTGCAGCACCGGGGCCGCTCCCTGTCGGTGGTGGGGCACCGGGCCTGGGACCTGGCAGAACTCGCCCGAGTGCGAGCCGAGGGCGGCACCGCCGCGGTCCGCGCCCTCCTTGCCACACCGGGGTCTGAGCACGGCGACGCCCGCCACGACGACCGGGGCACCGGCGGCGGTCCGGGCGGCGCCGGCCGGATGTGGCACGCCTCGCCGGGCTCGGCCGGGTGAGCGCCATGGACACCACCAGCAGCCCGGGCCAGGTGACAGTGCTGCACCTGCGCTGCCACCGGCCCAGCTTCGAGACCTACCGACAGGTCTTCACAGTCCTCGGCGACGTCACCCCCGTCGTCCAGGCCCTCCCGCCCGACAGCGCTCTGCTGCAACTCGCTGGCGCCGTTCGCTACTTCGGGCAGTCCCCGGCCGAACTGGCCGACGTCCTGCAGACCCGCCTGGCAGGCCGGCTCGGCCTGATCACCACCGGCGGTCTCGGCGCCAACCGGCTCTACGCCACGCTCGCCGCCGACACCGCCCGCCCCGGCACCGTCCAGGCCCTGCCCGAGGACCCGGCTACGGCCCTCGCCTTCCTGCACCGGCAGGACCTCCGGCTGCTGCCCGGCGTCGGCCCCGCCCTGGAGAAGAAGTTCCGCCGCTACGGGATCGACACCATCGGCGAACTCGCCGCCGTCCCGGAGGCCACCGTGCAGCGCATCGCCGGCGCCAGCACCGGCCGCCTGCTGACCGAACGCGCTACCGGCACCGACCGCCGCACCGTCACCCCGGCCGGACCGCCGGCCACCATCGCCTCCACCCGCCGATTCGACCGCGACGTCCTCGACCCCGCCGAGATTCGCCGCGCCCTCCTCCAGCTCGCTCTCGACCTCGGCGCCCGGCTGCGCGCCGCCGGACAGAGCGCCCGCACCGTCGAGCTCCAGGTGACCTACGTGGACCGCTCGGCCACCACCAGGTCCAGGACGCTCCCGGAGACCACCAGCCACAGCCCCGTCCTGCGCGACACGCTGTACGCCCTGTTCGGTGGGCTGGGGCTGGAACGGGCCCGGATCCGGGCGATCACCGCCCGGATCGGGGGCCTGGTCACCGCGAGCCGTGCCAGCGGGGTGCAGCTGAGTTTCGACACGGTCACCGAAGCTGCCCGCGCTCTGGAGCCCGTCCTCGACCGGGCCGCGGCCCGGTTCGGGAGCGGCGCAGTTGCCCCCGCCGCACTGTCCGCCGCCCGAGGTCGCCCCGGCTGGACAGCGGGGGCGAACCGGAGGCCGACCCGGTGACCCGGCCCGACCGGGGCAGGTCGGGTTGCCAACGCCTCTGTCGGCTGGCGGTGCTACGGCCTTGCGGCCTCGAGTGCCGGCCGGGCCGATGGTCCACCGGTCGCCCGGCAGCCGTACGAAGGCGCGGTGGGCCGCCATCGGCGGCTGTCACTGCCGAGCGAGCGGCACCGACACGCTGCGCAGGGGCGGATCAGGCGCGCCGTGACCCGGTGAGGCGGACCAACCAGCCGGCCCGTCGCCTGCGCCGCTTGGGCAGGTGGGCCAGGACAGCGTGTGCCGGGCGGGCGCCAGGTGCTGGGCGGGCGGTGGGCGCGGTGGCTTCGGCCGACGCTGCGGGGAACTGGAGATCGGGGTGGACGACGAGGAGGTGCTCGTCGGCGTAGGCGGTGCGCAGCCCGGCATCGGCGAGGAGGCCCTGCAGGATCAGATTGTTCACCGTGCGGGTGCTGGGCGCGCCGTCGCGGGTGCGGCAGACGTTGACGGCCAGGACGC
>NZ_JAIZ01000145.1 GCF_000710465.2 Kitasatospora sp. MBT63
CACACCCCGCACCCCGCCACCCCACCCCCCGTCGTCATCCGTTCCCCGCCGAAGAGCAAGGGGCCCACCATGAACCAGCCGCTCACCGGGTGCACCGTGCCCGACCGGGCCCGGGAGTTGTTCGAGCTGTCCGCGCCGGTCCACCCGGACCTCCACCTGGTCCGTACCGAACGCGGCCACGCGCTGCTGGCCGTCAATGGCAGCCGTGTGTACTCCCTCGACAAGGCCGCCTACCGTGCGCTCGACCGAGCCCGGCGCGGCGCGGACCCGGCCGACGCCACAGAACTGCTCACGCAGCTCGGCCTGACCGTGCCCGAGCTGGTGGAGGATGCCCCGCCATCGCCTCCCCCGGTACGGGCCCTGTCACTGTCGGTCGCGCAGAAGTGCAATCTCGGCTGCACCTACTGCTATGCCCAGCAGGGCAGCTTCGGCGGTCCCGACACGAGCATGCCGTTGGAGACCGCGCTCTCCTCGGTGGATCTCCTGCTGCGCGACACCGTTCCCGGCGATCGGGTGAACCTCGCCTTCCTCGGCGGCGAGCCGCTGCTGAACCGCCCGGTGGTCAGAGCGGCAACCGAGCGAGCCGTCCGGCTGGCCGGGGAGAGCGGTGCCAGGATCACTTTCTCGCTGACCACCAACGGCACCGTGCTGGTCCCCGAGGACGGCGAGTTCTTCGAGGAGCACGGCTTCGCGGTGACGGTCAGTCTGGACGGTGGGCGGCGAGAACACGACCTGCTGCGCCCGTACCGCGGTGGCCGTGGCAGCTTCGACACGGTCCTGGCCAAGGTGACCCCGTTGCTCGCCGCGCAGCGCCGGATGCAGGTCTCCGCCCGGGTGACGGTCACGCCGGGCAACCTCGAGTTGCGGCGGACCCTGGACTCGTTCCTCGCGCTGGGCTTCCACAGCGTCGGGTTCTCGCCGCTGCTCAACTCGCCGACCGGCCGCGGCGAGATGGGCCACTCCGAACTGGAGCTGATGCTCGACGAGCTGACGGCCTGCGGAGCCGAGTTCGAGCGCCAGGTCACTGCCGGCCACCGCTACCCGTTCGCCAACCTGGTCAACGCGCTGCGGGAGATCCACCGGGGCACCCACCGGCCTTATCCGTGCGGCGCCGGCGCCGGGTACCTGGGGGTGTCGGCCGAAGGCGAGCTGGCGGCCTGTCACCGCTTCGTCGGAGACCCGGAGGGTGCGATGGGCGATCTGACCCGGGGTATCGACCCGGCACGTCGTCTGCGATGGCTGACGGACCGCCATGTGCACCGGCAAGAGCCCTGCCGCAGCTGCTGGGCCCGCTATCTGTGCGGCGGCGGATGCCACCACGAGGTCATCAGGCGGGGCCGGCCCGCCTGCGACTACATCCGCGGGTGGCTGCACTACTGCCTCGGCGCCTACCAGCGACTACTCACCCAGCGGCCCGACTACTTCGGCGCGACCGACCCGCCGCGCACCGACCCGCCGCGCACCGACCCGCCACGCACCGACCCGCCACGCACCGGCAACCCCCACACCGGCACCCCACCACGGTCCACCGTGCCCCTTTCCTCCCTCACCTCCCGGGCGCAGCCGTGAGCCCGCGGTCCACGGTCGAGACGGAGGTCTGCGTGATCGGCGCGGGTCCGGCCGGGGCGGTCTGTGCCAAGCGGCTCGCCGAGCTCGGGCACCAGGTCCTCGTGGTCGAGCGCTACTGCTTCCCGCGTCCGCACGTGGGTGAGGCACTGACTCCGGCCTGCTGGCCGCTCCTCGAGGTGCTCGGAGTGCGCCCCGCCGTGCAGGCGGCCGGGTTCCGTCCGGCCACCGAATCCCTCGTGCGGTGGCGGGACGAGCGTGCGGAGGTGGTCCGGCTGCCAGCAGGGGTGGCCGGTCTCACCGTGGACCGGGGCCGGTTCGACCGGATCCTGCTCGACGCGGCGGTGTCAGCGGGAGCGCGGGTGCTCCAGCCCGCCACCGCCCGCCGCGCCCGCCGTACGTCGGCTGGCTGGGAGGTGCCGCTGCGTTCGGCGGGCGGGGACGCCACGGTGCGGGCCCGCTTCCTGGTGGACGCGAGCGGGCGCGGCTTCGCCCTCGGTGGACGGAAGGAACCCACCGCGCCCCGCACTATCGCGCTGCACGGCCTCTGGCACGGTGCCCGGCGGCCGGGTCCCCCGACGCGGGTACTGGCCGAACGGGATGCCTGGTTCTGGGGCACCCTGCGGCCGGACGGGTCGTTCCGGGCGATGGTGTTCATGGATCCGCGGATGCTGCGCCGGTTCGGGGTCGGCCGGGCGGGGCTCGATGGCTGCTACCGCGGGTTGCTGCACGGTTCCGTTCTGCTGGACGGCTTGGCGGACGCCAGACAGGCCGGGCCGGTCTCGGTCTGCGACGCGACCGCGTTCGCCGATCCGGAACCGGTCGGCGAGGACAGCATCAAGATCGGGGAGGCGGCCTTCGCGCTCGACCCGATCTCCTCCTCGGGTGTGGACAAGGCGATGCAGACCGCGATGGCCGCGAGCGTGACCGTTCACACGCTGCTCGCCGCCGGGCATGACCGGCAGGCGGCGATGGACTTCTACCGGGACAGCCAGCGCCGGTCGGTGGAGCAGCACGCACAGTGGGCGGCCGGACACTATGCCGAGCACCGGATCCACCGCGACCGGCCGTTCTGGCTGCACCGCGGCCCACTGCGGCAGGAGTCCACGCCGGCGAAGGGCAGTGCGTCGAAGGGCGGGACGTCGGCCCCGGACCCGGTGTCCCCCGGCCCCGCAGTCCGTGACCCCTGGATCCGGCTCGCGCCGACGGCCGCTCTGGTCGACACCCCGTGTGCCGTCGGTGACCGGGTGGAGCTCCGCCGGGCGCTGAGCCATCCCGACCTGCCCCGCCCGGTTGCCTTCGTCGACGGCGTGGCACTCGCCCCACTACTCGACGCGATCGGCAGCGGGCGGCGGCTCGATGACCTGCTCGTGTCCTGGGACAAGGAACTGCCTACGAGCCGGGCCTCGGCGCTGGCCAATTGGCTTCACCGCCAGGGCGCCCTCACCATCGACCACCCACCCGACGACCAGCCACCCGACAACCACCCACCCGACGACCGCCCACCCGACGACCAGCCCACCCAGGACGGCCGGCCCCCCGACCCGCGGCCCCTCGGGCGCCCGACGGCGAGCAAGCTCACCTCGGCCGGCGTACTGCCGGCCCACCGGCCGAGGTGATGCTGTGTCGACTCCCGTTCAAGTCCCTGCGACGAACCCGACCGTCCCACTGGCTATGCGACCGCTCGGCCTACGCGCCGCATACCGTGGCTCGGCACGGCACCCCGCTGGCGAGCTGTCAGTGTCGCTGCCCGGCCGCAGGTCAGGCCCTCGGTCGCTCCGCCGGATCCTCGGTGCGGTTCTCCGTGCGGTTCTCCGTGCGCTCGTCGGGCCGGGCCAGCCGTCAGTGATCCTGGTGGAGGAACGACCTCACCATCCGGCAGGTGGCCGCGGACGGCCGGTGGATGTCCAGCCGGACGGCGAGCGAGCGGATCCGGCGGTTGGTGGCCTGCTGAGGGCCGTAGACACCGGAGTCGAGCAGGACGACCGCCAGGCGCATGGCCTTGAGGCGGCGGTTGTGCTCGATGTACCAGGCCCGGGGCAGGCCGGCCGGGAGCGGGCGGACTGCCGGCGGGCCGGAGCGTCGGCTGCGGCGGGACGGGCGGGTGGTGGACTTCGGCGCGCGGTTCTTCGGGGCCTGCTGCGTGAGCGCGGCGACGGACATCGGCGACCTCCCGGTGCGTTGGTGGAGCACTCGCTGACAGTTCTTAATTTTAGTTGGGGGCACTGACAATCCGGCCGCCCCACCGCCCGCGCCCACCCGGCCCCGGCCGCCC
>NZ_JAIZ01000146.1:0-5297 GCF_000710465.2 Kitasatospora sp. MBT63
GCCCCCCTCGTCCCCACCCCCTGACGGGGACACCCCCAGGGGGCACCCCAGTCGAGCTGAGGGCACCCCCAGTGGCACGGAGGGCACCTCCCAGGGGCGCGGGGAACTGCGCGCAGCGGTAGGCCTCACGCCCGAACCAGAGGTACTTGAGCGCAAGGCACCTCCCAGGGGCGCGAGGAACTGCGCGAAACGGGAGGTGCCCGTCCGGTGGCCTACCGCTGCGCGCAGTTCCGCCCCCAGCCTTCGGCCGGGAGGTGCCCCCAGCGCCCCTTGGGGTGCCCCGTCCTTCGTCCCCCGTGAAGTCCGTGATCCGTCTCCAGAGGAGAGTGCCGTGCACGACGTACGTGAGCTGATCGAGCTGGGTCCGGAGGCGGTGCGCCGGCTCGCGCGGCGCAGGTTCCGGCTCGACCTGGAGTTCCTGGGCGAGGCGCACCGCCGCCGCACCGAAGCCCTCGAGACCGTCGACCGCCTGCGCGGCGAGCTGAAGCGTGCCTCGCGCGGCCCCGCCGCGTCCGAGCAGGCCCGGGAGGACTCGCGCCGGCTGCGGGAGCAGGTCCAGGAGGCCGAGGCGGCCGTCCGCTCGGCCGAACTCGTCCTGGAGGACGCCCTGTCGGGCATCCCCAACCTCCCGCTCGACACCGTCCCGGACGGCGACAGCGAGAAGCAGGCGGTGGAGGTCCGCAAGGGCGGCCCGGCGCTGCGCCCCGCCGCCGGCGAGGCCCGGCACCACGCCGATCTGGGCGAGTCGCTCGGGGTGCTGGACGCCGGCCGGGCGGCCGCGCTGTCCGGTGCCCGGTTCAGCGTGAGCCGGGGTGCGGGTGCCCGGCTGGAGCGGGCGCTGGCCTCGTTCCTGCTGGACCTGCACACCACGGAGCACGGCTACACCGAGTACTCGGTGCCGCACCTGGTGAACCGGGAGACGATGACCGGCACCGGCCAGCTGCCCAAGTTCGAGGAGGACCTGTTCGCGACCTCGGTCGGCGGCCGGGAGCTGTTCCTGATCCCGACCGCGGAGGTGCCGCTGACCAACCTGGTGGCGAAGGAGCTGCTGGACGCCAAGGCGCTGCCGATCGCGATGACCGCCCGCACGCCCTGTTACCGCGCCGAGGCGGGTTCGTACGGGCGGGACACCCGCGGGGTGCTGCGGCTGCACCAGTTCGAGAAGGTGGAGCTGGTGCGGATCTGTGCGCTGGAGGACGCCCAGGAGCAGCTGGAGCTGATGGTGGGCCAGGTGGAGGAGTGCCTGCGCCGGCTGGAGCTGTCGTACCGGGTGGTGCTGCTGCCCGCCGGTGACATGGGCTTCTCGGCCCGGATGACGTACGACATCGAGGTGTGGCTGCCGGGCAGCGACTCGTACCGGGAGATCTCCTCGGTGTCGGACTGCGGCAGCTTCCAGGCGCGCCGGGCGGGCATCCGGCACCGGACCGCGGAGGGGCGCAAGCTGCCGGCCGCGACCCTGAACGGTTCGGCGCTGCCGATCGGGCGGACCGTCGCGGCGCTGCTGGAGCAGGGCGCGCAGCCGGACGGTTCGGTGCTGCTGCCCGAGGCGCTGGTGCCGTACACCGGTTTCCGGCGGATCCTGCCGGGCGGCGCGGTGGAGCACTGAGGCCGGGCCCCGCACGGCACAACAGCACAACGGCGCGACGCCCCCGGACGTCGCGCCGTTGTGCTGGACGGGGTCCGCTCAGGCGGAGCGGACCAGGTGCAGCGCCGCGGGCTGGTGCAGCGCGGGGGCCTGGATGAGGACCTCCCGGAAGAGCTGCTTGAGCTGCGGGGAGGGTTCCATGCCGAGTTCGTCGACCAGCCGCTGCCGGGCGGTGTTGTAGACCTCGACCGCCTCGGCCTGCCGGCCGGAGCGGTAGAGCGCCCGCATCAGCATCTCGGTGATCCGCTCGCGCCACGGGTGGGCGACGCTCATCCGCTTCAACTCGCCGATCACGTGCGTCGGTTCGCCGAACAGGGCGCCCATCCAGAGCCGGTCCTCCTGCGCGGCCAGGTACTCCTCGTCCAGTTGCAGGGCGATGCTCTGGCACAGCGGTCCGGGGGCGACGTCCTGCATCGGGCTGCCCTGCCAGAGGCCGAGCGCGCCCTCGAGCAGGGCGCCGGCCACCTCCGGGTCGCCGGTCACGGCGTGCCGGGCGGCGGCGAGTTGCTCGCGGAACAGGTACAGGTCGACGTCCTCGGGTGCGACCTCCAGGATGTAGCCGGAGGCCTGGGTGATCAGCGGCGGCACCTCGCCGTGCGGGCCGGCCAGCCGGCGCAGCGTGCGGCGCAGCCGGGAGACGTGGGCCTGCAGGGAGTTCTCCACCGTGGCCGGCGGGTTGTCGCCCCAGAGTTCGGTGTAGAGCTGTTCGGTGGGCACCAGGCGCCGGGCCCGGATCAGCAGGGTGGCCAGCAGGGTGCGCTGTCTGGTGCCGGGGATGGTGGCGAACCGGCCGTTGACGACGGCCCCGACCGGGCCCAGGATCCTGAACTGCATGTGTTCCCCCTGTGGTGAAGAGCGGTTGGTTGCCGGCGGAACAGGCGTGCGGATTGTCGGGGCGGGGGCTCGAGCCCGGCTGGAGGGTGCCGGGTACGCCGAGCAGGGGTCGAGCGGTGCTCCACCGGGTATCCACCCAGGGTCCGCAGTCGCTCCAGGACGCTCTGTCACCGTGCTTTCCGGGGACGTCCGACATCGGGCGGCTCCCCTGCCCGTGTGCCGAGGCGACCAGTTTCGCGCGTTCCCGAACATGATCAGCATTCATCCGAACGAAATCCCGAATTTCCGAATTCCCGGAACCGAGTTCCCGGAGCGCTGTCCGGCATGCCGCCGGCCGGGGTTCCGGGCGGCTTTGCGGTAATACCGTTCGTCGGCGAATTGTCAGCGAGTCGCCGAACCGTGGGGCGGCGTCCATTACCTCTCAGGTAATTGACCGCCCTTGTCAGGGGCGGCCAAGCTGGACACAGCCTCCGGATCGGCTGTGGCAGAGCAGGACTACGTGATCGACCAGGAGTTGGACCTATGACCACTGAGACAAACCCCGCCACGGCAGCGCCGTCGGCGCCGGCCGCGGACGTCGCGGCCGAGCCACACCGGGCGATTCTGCCGATCGTGCTCTCCGGCGTATTCATGACGACGCTGGACTTCTTCATCGTCAATGTCGCCATCCCGTCGACCCAGGCCGACCTGAACGCGACCGCCTCGGCGATCGAATGGGTGGTGGCCGGTTTCGGTCTCGCCTACGGCGTCGGCCTGATCACCGGCGGCCGCCTCGGCGACCTGTACGGGCGCCGCAAGATGTTCCTGCTGGGACTGGCGCTGTTCACCATCGCCTCGCTGTTCTGCGGCATCGCGACCAGCGGCTCCTACCTCGTGGCGGCCCGGGTCGGCCAGGGTGTCTCGGCGGCCCTGCTCGCCCCGCAGGTCCTGGCCATCCTCGGCACCGTCTACACGGGTGCGGCCAAGCTGAAAGTGTTCACCGGCTACGGTCTGGCGATGGGCCTGGCCGCGGTGTTCGGGCAGCTCATCGGCGGTCTGCTGATCCAGGCGGACATCGCCGGCCTCGGCTGGCGCTCCTGCTTCCTGGTCAACCTGCCGATCGGCGCCGCGATCATCGCACTGACCCTGAAGTACGTGCCGGAGACCCGGGCACCCGGTAAGCCCAAGCTCGACCTGGTGGGCGTCGCCGTCATCACCCTCGCCCTGGTCGCCCTGGTCCTCCCGCTGATCGAGGGCCGCGAGAAGGGCTGGCCGCTGTGGACCTGGCTGTCCTTCGCCGCGTCCGCCGTGCTGTTCGTGCTGTTCGCCCTGCAGGAGAGCCGGCTCGCCGCCCGCGGCGGCTCCCCGCTGGTCAACCTGTCGCTCTTCAAGGAGCGGGCGTTCAACGCCGGTCTGCTCAGCCAGCTGGTCTTCTGGATGGGCCAGGCCTCGTTCTTCCTGGTGTTCGCCCTCTACGTGCAGCGCGGCCGCGGCCTGGACGCCCTCCAGGCGGGTCTGCTGTTCGCGGCGATCGGCGCCGGGTACATGTACACCTCGATGAACGCCGGCAAGTTCGCGGCCAAGCTCGGCCGCCAGGTGATCGCGGTGGGTGCCCTGCTGATGGGCGCCGGCCTGGTCGTGCTGGGCATCACCGCCTCGCAGATCGGCACCACCGGCCACATCCTCTGGCTGATCCCGGGCCTGGTCATCGACGGTGCCGGCATGGGTCTGGCGGTCGCCCCGCTGGCCTCGACCGTGCTCGCCCGGGTCTCCCCGCAGTACGCGGGTGCGGCCTCCGGCGTGCTGACCACCGCGCTGCAGATCGGCAACGCGCTGGGCGTCTCGATCATCGGCATCATCTTCTACAACGCGCTCGGCGACACCCCGGTCGTCGGCGACTACCCGCACGCGTTCGACCTGAGCGTGATCTTCCTGGTCGGCGTCGCGGTGGTGCTCGCCGCCCTGGTGCAGATGCTGCCCCGCGGCAACTCCGGCAAGTGACCCCGAGTGGTGACCCACCCCGCCCCGGCCGGCCAGTACCGCGGCCGGGGCGGGCCCGTCACCGCACCGATCGAATCCCGAACCACGAAAGAGGACTCCCCGTGACCGCATCCGCCTCCTTCCTCGACCGCTACGTCAGGGTCTGGAACGAGCCCGACCCGGCCGCCCGCCGCGCCGCCGTGGCCGAGCTGTGGACCCCGGACGGCCTGCACTACACCCAGACCCGGGTGTTCCGGGGCACCGACGCCCTGGACGCCCGCACCACCGAGGCGTACGACCAGTTCGTCGGCGGCTCCGGCCTGCTCTTCCGGCACCGCGACAACCTGGTCGCCCACCACGACGCTGCCGTCTTCAACTGGGAGATGACGCCCGGCAGCAGCCACGACGTGCTGGCCGTCGGCTTCGACTTCGTCCTGCTGGACGAGGCCGGCCGGATCCGGGTCGACTACCAGTTCAACGAGCCGCCGGCCCCGGTCGCCGAGCTCGACGAGCTGGCCGGCCGGCTGCTCGCGCTGGCCAAGGAGCCGGACGAGGAGCTGCGCGGCAAGCAGACCGCCGCGCTGTACAGCCCGCACGCCCGGCTGGTCGACGCCGCCGCCGAGCGGGACGTGCCGAGCGCGCTGGCCGCCGCCCCCGCGGGCGAGGTCCGCCGGCTGCGCGGCCACGCCTCCGCCCAGCACGACGCGGTGCGCTACGGCTGGGAGCTGACCCCCGCCGACGGCGGCCCGGCCGTCACCGGCGTGGACTTCCTGATCCGCGGCGAAGACGGTCTGTTCACCGCCCACTACCGGTTCACCATCTGATGACGGGTCAACGGCGGGGGGGGGGGCGCGGGCCG
>NZ_JAIZ01000146.1:5390-27066 GCF_000710465.2 Kitasatospora sp. MBT63
CGCCCCTGACGGTCCGCCGGCCCGCCGAGTTGTGCCGCGGGGGCCGGATACCGCAGGGTTGAGAGGTGACCCACGTGCCCACCGCCACGGACAAGCGCCACCAGCGACCGGTCGGCGAGCTGATGCGCCACTGGCGCGAACAGCGGGGGCTGAGCCAGCTCGTCCTCGCCACCCGCGCCGAGATCTCCACCCGGCACCTCAGCTTCATGGAGACCGGCCGGTCCTCGCCCAGCCGGGAGATGCTGCTGCGCCTGGCCGAGCAGCTGGAACTGCCGCACCGGGAGCAGAACCACCTGCTGCTGGCGGCCGGTTTCGCACCGGCGTACGGCGACTCGCCCCTGGACGCGCAGGAGATGGCGCCGGTGCGTGAGACCCTCCGGCAGATCCTGGCCGGCCACGACCCGCTGCCCGCCCTGGTGGTCGACCGCGGCTGGAACATCGTCGAGCACAACAGCGGCTTCGCGCTCTTCACCGAGGGCGCCGCCCCGCACCTGCTGCGCGGGCCGATGAACGCGCTGCGGCTCGCCCTGCACCCCGAGGGCATGGCCCCGAGGATCCTCAACTTCGCCGAGTGGCGGGCCCACCTGCTCACCCGGCTGCAGCGCCGGGTCACGCTGACCGCCGAACCCCGGCTGACCGAGCTGTACCGCGAGGTCAGCGCCTACCCCTACCCGGGGCCGCAGCCCGAGACGCCCGAGGTGCCCGACAGCGGCGACCTGATGGTGCCGCTGCGGATCGGGTACCGGGGCGCCGAGCTGGCGCTGTTCTGCACCATCGCGACCTTCGGGATGCCGCTCGACATCACCGTCGCCGAGCTCGCGATCGAGACCTTCTTCCCGGCCGACGCGGCCACCGGCGCGCTGCTGCGCGGCTGACACCGGGGCCCGCGGAGCGGCGCGGGGACGCACCGAGGCCGGCCGGGGCTGCAACCCCCGGCCGGCCTCGGTGGGCTCAGGCGGCCGCCGGCGGCGGCACGGTGTACGACGGCGGGGTGTCGATGTACTGGTAGTCGGCGGTGACCTTGCCCTGCTCGTCGAGCACGACGAAGTCGAAGCCGATCGCCTCCAGCGCGCCGGTCTCGGCCGACACCATCACCCAGTTGAAGCGCAGGGTGGAGTGGTGCCCGACCGCGTTGGCCGAGGAGCGGAAGGCGAACCCGCCGACCTTGTACGCCTCGTGGGCGTACCCGATCTGGGTGGCGATGGCCTCGTGGCCCTTGGACTCGGCGAGGAAGTTGAAGTAGCTGCCCTCGGGCGCCCACAGCTCCTCGACGGCCTTGCGGCGGGCATCCGGGTCGCTCTCGTTCCACAGCGCGACGTAGCGGTCGGCGAACTCGTTGGGGTTGGTCATTCCGGTACTCCTTTCAGGGGGCGGGGCTCGGGGAAGGGGTCAGGCCGCGTCGCTGACCTGCCGGCGCAGCAGCCGGACGAAGTCGGCGGTGATCGAGAGGGTCTCCTGGTGCAGGAAGAAGTGCCCGCCGGGGAAGACCCGGTTGCCCAGGTACTCGGGGGTGCGCGGCGCCCAGGACGCCATCGCGGAGGAGTCCACCAGCGGGTCCTGGGTGGCGCTGTAGCTGACGATCGGGCACGGCACCTTGGCGCCGTCGTCCTGGTAGCTGGCGCAGACCAGCAGGTCGGCCCGCATGGTCGGCATCATCATGTCGAGCGTCTGGCGGTCCTTGAGGATCTCCTCGGGCAGCGAGCCCAGGCCCCGCGCCCACTCGACGATCTCCTCCTCCGGCACCTCCAGCTGCTCCACCGGGGGAGTGCGGAAACCGACCGGCGCCCAGGCGGAGGCGCCCAGCAGCACCGGGGCGGGGCCGCCGCGGCGCCGTACCTCCTCGGCCAGCCGGTAGCCGAGCAGGGCGCCCATGCAGTGCCCGAAGAACGCGAACGGCCGGCCGTCGAACTCGTCCTCGATCTCGTCCGCCAGCTGCTCGATCAGCGGCTCGATCTCGGTGAACGGCTCCTCCTTGAGCCGGTCCTGGCGGCCCGGCAGCTGGATCGACTGGGCCGAGATGTCGGCCGGCAGCATGGGCAGCCACTCGCGGTAGATCGAGGCGCCGCTGCCGGCGTAGTGGAACAGGAACAGCCGGGTCGGCGCGTCCGGGTCGGACTCCGCCTGGAACCAGCGCCCGGTGACCGGTGCGGTGCGCTCCGCCATCGAATGTGCCTCCTCAGGACGGGCTCGGTGCGGCCAGCTGGTCCCGCAGGACCCGGCGGAGCACCTTGCCGGTGGGGTTGCGCGGCAGCACGTCCAGGAAGTCGTAGCTGCTCGGGATCTTGAAGTCGGCCAGCCGGCCGCGCAGGAAGAGCATCAGCTCGCGTCCGCTGACCTGCTCCCCGGGGGCGCGGACCACGCAGGCCCGGACGGTCTCGCCCCAGCGCTGGTCCGGTACGCCGATCACGGCGACGTCGGCGACCGCCGGGTGCTCGCGGACCGCGTTCTCCACCTCGACGGGGTAGATGTTCTGCCCGGCGACGATGATGGTGTCGCTGATCCGGTCGCACAGGAACAGGTAGCCGTCCTCGTCCAGGTAGCCGAGGTCGCCGAGCCGCAGCCAGCCGTCCACCAGCGCCTTCGCGGTGGCCTCGGGCTGGCGCCAGTACTCCACGAAGTGGGCCGGGGTGTCGACGCAGACCTGGCCGATCCGCCCGGCCGGGAGCTCCCGGCCCTCGTCGTCGACGATCCGCACCCGGTTGCCCGGGCAGGAACGGCCGGCCGAGGTCAGCCGGGGGTTGCCCGGCACGTGGTCCGCGGGGGCGAGACAGGTGACCACGCTGCCGGTCTCGGCGGCCGCGTACATCTGGGCCAGGTCGCAGCCGAAACCCTCGATCGAGCGGGCCAGCAGCGCGGGGGAGATCGGCGCGCCGCCGTACACCACCTTGCGCAGCGAGGCGAAGGTCTCCCGGGTGACGCCGCGCTCGGCGAGCATCATGTCGAGCATCGCGGGCGCCGCCCAGGTGGTGGTGATGGCGTGGCGCTCGATCAGCCGGACCGCCTCCTCGGCGTTGAACATCCGCATGATCACGCTGGTGCCGCCGACGTTCAGGGTGTGCATGAACCAGGCCATCCCGGCCGAGTGCAGGCCCGGGAAGCAGATCAGCGTGCGGTCCTCGGCGCGCCAGTCGATCCAGTCGGTGCCGTGCCGGCGCATCGACTCGATGAAGGTGAAGAACGAGCGGTGGGCCAGCACCACGCCCTTGGGCAGGCCGCTGGTGCCGCTGGTGTACATCTGCAGCACCGCATCGTCGGTGACCGCCTCGGCGGGCAGGTCGGTGTCGGGCGCCGCGCCCTTCCAGGCCAGGAAGCCGCCGACCCGGTCGAGGTCGGTGTCCAGCTCCACCAGCGCCTTCAGCGAGGCGGGCCGGACCTTCTCCACCGTCGGCAGGAACTCCCGCTCCACGAAGAGTAGTTCGGCGCCCGAGTCGGCCAGGATGTGCTCCACCTCGCGGGCGGTCAGCCGCCAGTTGATCGGCACCAGCACCGCGCCGCCCTTGGCGCAGCCCACCGCGAGGTCGTAGTAGTGCTCCGACTCCCGGCCCAGATAGGCGATCCGGGCGCCGCGGCCGAGGCCGGCGGCGCGCAGCGCGTGCGCGGTGCGGTTGCTCTCCCGGTGCAGCTGGGCGTAGCTGAGTGCGCGGCCGTCGCAGATGACGGCGGGGTGCTCGGGCCGCTCGGCGGCGTGCCGGGCCGACCGCGCGCCGATGGTGGCCTGTGCTGCTTGGTCCATGGTCCTCTCCGTCCGATCTCGGTCAGGCCGGTGGGGGCCGCAGCTGGCTGCGGCCCCCACCGGACCGGCGTCAGGCCGCGGCCGGCGCCGGGGTGATCTGCTGCTCCAGGAACTCGCTCAGCTGCCCGGCGGACGGGTGGTCGAAGGCCAGCGACGGCGGCAGCGGCACCCGGAAGGCCGCCTCCAGCGAGTTCTTCAGCTCGACCGCCACCAGCGAGTCCAGCCCGAGCTGGACGAACTCGGTGTACGAGTCGATCGCGTCGGCGTCCTCGAAGTGCAGCACGTCGGCCACCTTGGAGCGGACGAACTCGTCGATCACGACGAGCCGTTCGGCCTTCGGCAGGGCGGTCAGCGCGTCCAGGTCGAGGGTCCGCGCCGAGTCGGCGCCGGCCTTCACCAGCAGCTCGTACAGCGCGTCGCTGACCGGCTTGGCCGCGGTGAACCGGTCCCAGTCCGCCTCACCGGCCACCACCTGGGCGACCGGCCGGCCGAGCACCGAGGCCAGCGCCCGGGTGCCCTTGGCCGGGGTGAACAGCCGGATCCCCTCGTCCTCCCACTTCTTGATCAGCGAGTCGTCCAGCCGGGCCGACATGCCGACCTCGGCCCACGGCCCCCAGTTGACCGACAGTGCGGGCAGCCCCTGCCCGGCCCGCCAGTGCAGCAGGGTGTCCAGGAAGTAGTTGGCCGCCGCGTAGTTGGACTGGCCGGGCGCGCCGACCACCGAGGCCGCCGACGAGTACCCGACGAAGAAGTCCAGGTCGGGCAGGGCGGCCGCGGCCTCGTGCAGCAGCCAGGTGCCGTACACCTTGGCCCGGAAGACCTCGTCGAGGCTCTCCCAGGTCTGCGCGGGGACCGGCCGGTCGTCCACGGTGCCGGCCGAGTGGATGATGCCCGCCACCGGGTGGGCACCGCCGGCCAGCGCCGCCATGATCCGGGCCACGTCGGCCGGCTCGGCGATGTCGCCCTGCAGCACGGTCACCTCGGCCCGCTCGGCCAGCCGGTCGAACAGGTGCTTGACGTCCTCGACCGGCTCGGGGCGGCGGCTGACCAGGGCCAGGTGCCGGGCCCCGAGGTCGACCAGCTTCTCCGCGGTGACCAGGCCGAGCGCGCCCAGACCACCGGTGATCAGGTAGGTGCGGTCCGGGGAGATCGCCACCTCGCGGGCGGCGGGCGCCCGCTCGCCGGCGAAGTCCAGCACCAGCTTGCCGACGTTGGCGCCCCGGCTGAGCACCCCGAAGGCCTCCTCGACCTCGTCCAGGGTGTACGCGGTCGCCACGATCGGCGGCAGCTGGCCGGACTCGACCAGGGCGATCACGGTGCGCATGATCTCCTGGTTGAGCGGGATCAGCTGGTCCTGCGGCAGCTCGCTCAGGTCGAAGTTGTGGTAGGTCACGTCGGGCCGCTCGGCGGCCACCTGCTCGGGGGTCCAGGCGCCGACCTTGCCGAGCTCGATGAACCGGCCGCCGGTGCCCAGCGCCCGCATACCGGCCGGGATGTAGTCCTTGTTCAGGCTGTTCAGCACGATGTCGACGCCGCGGCCGCCGGTGATCCGCTCGATCTCGTCGGCGAAGTCCAGGGTGCGCGAGTTCATCACGTGCTCGATGCCCTGGGCCTTCAGCAGCGGCCACTTGTGCGGGCTGGCGGTGGCGAAGACCTCCGCCCCGGCCAGGCGCGCCAGGTGCGCCGCGGCCTGCCCGACACCGCCGGCCGCCGCGTGCACCAGCACCCGGTCGCCCTGCTTGATCCCGGCCAGGTGGTGCAGCGCGTAGTAGGCGGTGACGTACACCGAGATCAGGCCCGCCGCGGCGGTGAAGTCGATGTTGGCGGGCTTGCGGACCGCGACCGCCGAGGGCACCGTGACCCGCCGCTTGAACAGGTCGAGGTAGTTGAGGATCACCTCGTCGCCGACCGCGAACCGCGCCTCGGGGCCCGCCGCCAGCACGGTTCCCGCGCACTCGAAGCCGAGCGGCTGGTCACCGAAGTCCTTCAGCATGCCGAGCGCGTTCAGCACGTCCTTGAAGTTCAGGCCGGCCGCGTGGACCTCGACCTGGATCTGGTCGCCGACCGGCGCGATCTCCTCCGCCGGCACCGGCTTGATCCCGCCGAACTGGCCGTACTCCTTGATGGCCAGCCCGAAGTTGGCGTCCTGCCTGGCCCGCGGGTCGACCGCCAGCAGCCTGCGCACGTGCCGGAAGCCCTCCCGGTACGCCACCTGGAACTCGCCGGTCTCCCGGGCGTGCAGCTCGTCCAGCAGCGGCAGGTGGCCACCGGTGCCCGGCAGGTCCAGCAGCGTGGTGCGGTACGCCGGGAACTCGTTCAGCAGGGTGTGGCCGAAGCCCCACAGGCTGGACGCGGCCAGCTGCGACCCGCTGCCCGGCTCGTCGCCGTACAGCACCTGGGAGCGCTCGGTGACCAGCCACAGCCGCTGGTTGCGGCCGAAACCGGCCTGCTCCAGGGCGGCCAGCAGCTCCAGCAGCGCCCGGTAGTTGAGCTCGGACTCGGCCCGCAGCGCCTCGGCGCCGGTGCCCCCGTCGCCGTGCTGCCAGTACCAGGCCAGGTCGGTGACCTGCTGCCCGGCGAGCACCCGGGTGACCTCGGCCGCGGTGGCGGCGAAGCTCAGGCTCCCGCCCTGCTCGGCCAGGCGCGGCAGCGCGCCCTCGAACTCGGCCGCGTCCCGGCCGACCACCAGCAGGTGCCGGCCGGCCACGCTGTTCGCCCCGGCGAGCGAGCGCTTCACCCAGCGCATCTCGTGGAAGAAGCTGCGGCGCGCGCCCGAGAAGGTCTCGGCGACCCGCTTCAGCCCGAGCCCCTTCAGCTCGAACACCGGCCGGTCGCCGTCGAGCGCCAGCAGGTCGGCCGACAGGTCGACCTCGTCGGTGTCGGCCGGGACCACCCGCAGCAGGGTGCGCAGGGTGTCCGCCTTCGGCTTGCGGAACAGCCGGAACCGGCCGAAGCGCACCGGCAGGTAGTCGTTGCCGTCGTCCGCCAGCGCCGCCATGTTGTGCATGGCCGCGTCCAGCAGGGCCGGCGGCATGTGCTCCAGCGCCCCGGCGCTGCGGCCCTCCAGGTCGCCGACGGTCAGGTCGCCGGGGTAGCGGTGCACCGAGCGCATCAGCCGGAACTCCGGGCCGTAGTCCAGCCCGGCGCCCGAGTACGCGGCGTACACGTCCTCGGCGCGCAGCACGTCCTCCGGCCGCTCGGCCGCCTCCGCCAGCGCCAGCAGCTCCTGCGCGGCCCCGGTGAGCTCGTCGGACACCTCGGCCTCGGCGCCGATCACGGCGACCGCGTGCAGCCGCTCGATCACGGCCGGCTCGCCCTGGGCGTCCCGGGTCTCGGCCAGCGACACGATCTCCACCGAGCCGGTGCCGTCCGGCCCGGTCCGCAGCCGGGTGCGCAGCCGGGTGGCCCGCTCCTCGTCCAGGAACAGCGCCTCGCGGAAGCCCACGTCGCGCACCGGCCGGCGGGTGTGGCCGTGCACCGCGTCCAGCAGCGCCAGCACGATCTCCAGGTAGCCGGTGCCGGGGAAGACGACCTGGCCCATGGCCACGTGGTCACCCAGGTAGGCCGGCTGGGTCGGGCTCACCGAGCTGCTGAACTCCCGGATGCCGTCGGCCAGTTGTTCCGGGGTGGTGGTCTCGCTGCCGAGCAGCGGGTGGCTCGCCGTGCGGCCGTCCACCCCGGCGGCCCGCAGGCCGTGCCGGTTGGCCCGGTTCGGCAGCCAGTACGACTTGCGGTCGAAGGCGTAGCCGGGCAGCGACACCAGCCGGTGCGGGCGGCCCGCGTGGTAGCCGCTCCAGGAGAAGGCCAGCCCGGCCGCGTAGAACTGGGCGATCGCGGCCCGGATGGTCCGGCCGGCGGTCTCCTTCGGGCTGAGCCCGCCGATCCACAGGTGGTCCTGCGGGGTGACCGACTGCTTGGCCGCACCGGTCAGCGCCGGGGACGGCCCGATCTCGACGATCGCGTGCTTGCCGCGCCGCTCCAGCGTCTTCATCCCGGCGGAGAACTCGACCGCCTCACCGATGTGCCGGATCCAGTACTCCGGGTCGCTGAGCTCCGCGAACCTGGCCACCTTGCCGGTCAGGTTGGAGATCAGGGTCAGCGACGGCTCGCGGAACCGCACGTGCGCGATGGCGGCCCGGAAATCATCGAACACCTCGGCCATCAGCGGCGAGTGGAAGGCGTGCGAGACCTTCAGCTGCTTGACCGTCAGCCCGGCGTCGGTCAGCTGCGCCACCACGGTGGCCAGCGACTCGGAGCCGCCCGAGATCACGGTCTGCTGCGGCGAGTTGACGGCCGCCACGGCCAGGTCGGGGTACGGCTCCAGCAGCGGCGCCACCTCCTCCACCGGCGCGGAGACCGCGGCCATCCCGCCGGGCGCCGTCACCGACTGCATCAGCGAGGCCCGGGCCGACACCAGCGCGGCGGCGTCGGCGAGGCCGAACAGGCCGGCCACCGCGGCCGCCACCACCTCGCCGATGCTGTGCCCGATCAGCACATTGGGCTTCACACCCCAGGACATCCACAGCTTCGCCAGCGCGTACTCCAGCGTGAACAGCGCCGGCTGCGCGTACAGGGTCTGCCCGAGCGCCTCGCCCTGGCCGTCCAGGTCGAACATGATCTCCCGGACCGAGCGGCCCAGGTGCCCCGCGAACAGCCGGTCGCACTCGTCGACGTGCTCCGCGAACAGCGGGAACTGCCGGTACAGCGCGGCGCCCATGCCCGCGTACTGCGAGCCCTGGCCGGTGAACAGGAACGCCACCTTGCGGATGTCGCCGCGCGGGCCGGCCGGCTCGGTGCCCGCGTGCTTGGCCAGCAGCGCGGCCAGCTCCTCGCGGTCGGCCACGTTGCCGGCGATCCGCTGGGCGAAGTGGCTGCGGCCGGTGTTGGCGGTGAAGCAGAGGTCCGCGACGTCCAGCTCGGGGTGCTGCTCCAGGTAGCGCCGGTAGCGCTCCACCTGCAGCTGGAGGGAGCGCTTGGTCTTGGCGGAGAGCGTGAAGACGTGGCCGCCCTCGTGCTCCTCGGGCGCGGCGGCCGGGGCGATGTCCTCGACCGCGGGTGCCTCCTCCAGCACGGCGGCCGCGATGGAACCCGCGAAGCCGAAGCTGTTCACCACCGCGCGGCGGGTCTCGGCCTTCCACGGCCGCGCCTCGGTCGGCACGGTGACCGGGATGGAGTCCCACGGGATCCGGCCGGAGGGGGTGGAGAGGTTCAGGTGCGGGAAGACGGTGCCGGTCCGCATCTGCAGCACGGTCTTGATCACGCCGCCGATGCCGGCCACCGGCTCCATGTGCCCGAGGTTGGTCTTCAGTGAGCCGACCGTGACCGGGTTCTCCTTGGTGTGCGACTTCGCGAACACGTCGCTGATCGCACCCATCTCGATCGGGTCGCCCAGCGGGGTGCCGGTGCCGTGTGCCTCGACGTACTGGATGTCGGCCGGCTCCAGGTGCGCGTTGCGCAGCGCGGAGCGGATCACGATCTCCTGGGCGGTGCCGTTCGGCACGGTCAGCCCGGCGCTCTCGCCGTCCTCGCCGATCGCGGTGCCGCGGATCAGCGCGAGCACCCGGTCGCCGTCCCGCTCCGCGTCCGAGAGCCGCTTGAGCACCAGCACGGCGCAGCCCTCGGCACGCACGTAGCCGTCCGCCGACTCGTCGAAGGTCTTGCAACGCCCGTCCGGGGCCAGCATGTTGGCCTGCGAGAACATCACGAAGATCCGCGGGTGGTGCAGGCAGTTGACCGCACCGGAGAGCGCGATGTCGGTCGCGCCGCTGCGCAGCCCCTCGACTGCCAGGTGCATCGCCGTGAGCGAGGAGGCGCAGGCGGTGTCCACGCTCAGGCTCGGACCGCGCAGGCCGAGGAAGTACGACAGCCGTCCCGACAGCGGGAACAGCGTGATGCCCGCCGCGAGGTGGCCGTCCAGCTCCTCGTACGGCAGGCCCTCCATCTCCAGCGCGTAGTCGATCGAGCTGGCGCCGATGTAGACGCCGCCGTTGCTGTGGCGCAGCGTCCCCGGGTCGATGTTGGCGTTCTCCAGCGCCTCCCAGGCGGTCTCCAGCAGCAGCCGCTGCTGCGGGTCGACGAAGTTCGCCTCCTTGGGGGAGATGTTGAAGAACTGGGCGTCGAACTGGTCGATCTGGTCGAGGAATCCGGCCCCGGTGGTGTGGACCTTCCCCTTCTCCTCGGCATCCGCGGGCTTGAACGCCGGGACGTCCCAGCGGTCCTCGGGCACCGGGCGGATACCGGAGCGGCCCTGGCCGAGGAACTCGGCGAACCCCTCGGGAGACTCGTTCCCACCCGGGAAGCGCAGGCCGATACCGACTATCGCGATGGGCTCGTTCTGCTCCGGTTTGTTCGACATTCCCGTTCTTCCCTTTCAAAGGTCGGCCGCCGTGCTGCGGCAGGTCGCTGAGGTGCCGGGCGCGCCCGTCTACAGGGAGCCGGACCCGGCCGGCAGCTCGTCGAACAGGTCGCCGAGCAGATCGCCCGTCAGGTGGTCCAGCAGCTGGTCGATCGTCGGGCTGTTGAACAGGGTGGTGGTGCTGACCGCGATGCCCAGCTGCGCCTCCAGCCGGGTCTTCACCTCGACGATGCGCAGCGAGGTGAAGCCCAGCTGGAACCAGCTCTCGTCGGTGGGCAGGTACTCGTCCTCGTCCATCAGCAGGCTGGCCTTGAATTCCGTCACCACGAGGGATTCCAGGGCCTCCCGGCGCTCGGACCGGGGCAGCGACCGGAGCAGTTCGATCGTCGCTATGGATTCACTCATCGCGTGCACCCGTTTCCGCGCGGGGAGAAGTTCGGCAAAGCGACCGCCTCCGTCGGTTCTGGGCCGTCGTCCCTGCCGGCCCCACGTGGGCAACATGCGAACACGGGCGGCTGACCACGCCCTGACCAGCGACTGACTCGGGCGGGCGGCGGTGGCCGCGGCCCGGTCCGGGATCCATTGACAGGGACTGCCGGATTCGCTTCAGTGGTCTAGTCCAAACCGGTGACGCCGTCGCGCGTCCGGCCTTCCCCCACAAGGCATTTGGGCACCCCCATGTCCTGAGGCAGGAGCATCCCCCACATGCGTACTCCCCGAAGAACAGCTCTGCGCCGCGGCGGCCGCCGCACGCTCGCGGCCGGCACCGCCTGGGCCGTCGCCGCGGCCGGCGCGGTCGCGCTCAGCTTCGGCCTGGCCCCCTCGGCCAGCGCCGGCGAGTTCCTGGTCAACGGCGGCTTCGAGACCGGCTCGCTCGGCCCCTGGAGCTGCACCGGCGCCACCGGCAGCGTGGTCACCGGCCAGTCCCACAGCGGCAGTCACGCCCTGGCCGGCGCCGCCTCGGCGAGCGACAACGCCCAGTGCACCCAGACCGTCACGGTGCAGCCGAGCACCACGTACACGCTCAGCGCCTACGTCAACGGCGCGTACGTCTACCTGGGCGTCAACGGCGGCGCCTCCACCTGGACCCCGGGCACCGGCGGGGCGTACCAGAAGCTCACGGTCTCCTTCACCACCGCGGCCGGGCAGACCAGCGCGACCGTCTTCACCCACGGCTGGTACGGCCAGGGCACCTACTACGCGGACGACGTCTCACTGGACGGCCCGGGGGCTCCCACCAACCCGCCGACCACCCAGCCCCCGACGTCCCAGCCTCCGACCAGCCAGCCGCCCACGTCCCAGCCGCCGACGTCCCAGCCGCCGACCAGCCAGCCGCCCACCACCCCGCCGCCCGGCGGCGGGCTGCCCGCCCACGCGCTGGTCGGCTACCTGCACGCCAGCTTCGCCAACGGCGCCGGCTACACCAGGATGGCCGACGTGCCGGCCTCCTGGGACGTGATCGACCTGTCCTTCGGCGAGCCGACCTCGGTCACCTCCGGTGACATCCGGTTCAACCGCTGCCCGGTCAGCGAGTGCGCCTCGGTCGAGTCCGACGCCGACTTCAAGGCGGCCATCGCCGCCAAGCAGGCGCAGGGCAAGAAGGTGCTGATCTCGATCGGCGGCCAGAACGGCCAGGTCCAGCTGACCACCACGGCCGCCCGGGACGCCTTCGTCTCCTCGGTCTCCGCGATCATCGACCGCTGGGGCCTCAACGGCCTCGACATCGACTTCGAAGGCCACTCGCTGTCACTGAACACCGGCGACACCGACTTCAAGAACCCGACCTCCCCGGTGATCGTCAACCTGATCTCGGCGCTGAAGACCCTGAAGGCCAAGTACGGTCCCGACTTCGTGCTGACCATGGCCCCGGAGACCTTCTTCGTCCAGCTCGGCTACCAGTACTACGGCTCGGGACCGTGGGGCGGCCAGGACCCGCGGGCCGGCGCGTACCTGCCGGTGATCTACGCGATGCGGGGCGACCTCACCCTGCTGCACGTCCAGGACTACAACTCCGGCTCGATCATGGGCCTGGACGACCAGTACCACTCCATGGGCGGCGCCGACTTCCACGTCGCGATGACCGACATGCTGCTCAAGGGCTTCCCGGTGGCGGGCAACACCGCCAACGTGTTCCCCGCACTCGCCCCCTCCCAGGTGGCGATCGGCATGCCGGCCACCGTCAACGCGGGCAACGGCTACCTCGCCCCCGCCGAGGTGGACAAGGCGCTGGACTGCCTGACCAAGGCGGCCAACTGCGGCAGCTACGTCCCCCGCAGCGGCGTCCAGCCGAACCTGCGCGGCCTGATGACCTGGTCGATCAACTGGGACCAGTTCGGCGGCAAGGAGTTCTCCCGGAACTTCGACAGCTACTTCGGCTGACCCCCCCGACGACAGGCACCGCCGGCCTCCGGCCCCTGCGAGGGGCGCCGGAGGCCGGCGGCGCGGGTCAGCCGCGGCTGCCGCTGAGCGCGGCCCGCAACCACCCCGTCAGGGTCCGGATCAGCCGGTCGGCCCGCTCGGTGCCGTCCTGGCGGAACGGCAGCACCAGCAGCGCCGGCGCGCAGGCCAGGCAGACGAGCAGCAGCGGCAGCAGCGCGAGCGCCACCAGGGCCACCCGCTGCCAGCCGGCCAGATGGTTCAGGAACGTCAACACGGTTGTCTCCTCGGGTCGGTGGGGCCGTGCCCAGCCTCGGTCCGGACCCGGTGACCAGGACAGCGATCCCGGACCCCGGACCGTCCGAGGCGGCTAGGCTCACGGTCACGGCGGGGTCCGAAGGACCGCGTCCGAGGTACCGGCGGTGGGGGACGGACGGCATGGACGGCGGCGACTGGTTCGGCTCGCTCAAGGAGTTGGAGCGCAGGGCGAAGGCGGCGAGAACGGCCGCGGGCCACGACGGCAGCCGCACCCCGGTCCTGCGCGAGCTGAACCTGGCCAAGCAGACGGTCTCGGGATGGTTCGGCAGGAACGTCCCGCCGGACTTCGACGACATCTGGCCGCTCATCGAGTTCTACCTCCGCTGGGCGGGCGATCCCGTCACCCCCGACGTCCGTCGCGGCTGGCACGCGGAGCACCGGGCGGCCCGGCCGCGCCGGGAGCCGGAGCCCGACCGCGGCGGACCGGACTGGGCCGAGCTGATCCGCCGCCACCCGGTCTGGGCGCCGGTCCCACCTGAGTGCGATGACGGCCGACTGCTCGCGCGGGTAGCGGAGTTCGCCCGCAGGCTGGAGCTCGTCCGGCAGTTCAGCCAGGACGACCCATGGCTGGACCCGGGGCTGCCCGCCCGCCACCTCGACCGGGTCACCACCCTGCTGAACTGGATGGCGCCGGAGCACTGCACCCCCGCCGAGGCGGCGTTGCTGACCCTCACCCCGCTGCTCGACCAGGCGTACCGGAGCACCTCCGCGGTCCGGACCGCCGCCGCCGTCGGGCCGCAGGACCTGGGCGCGAGCGCCGACGGCAGCGGCGAGGTCCGGGGCTTCCACAGCTATCTGCTCGGGTACCCCTGGCTGGTCCGCCGCGCGCGCCAACGCGAGCTGCCGGGGCGGGAGCCGGCCGCGCGGGAGATCGGCTGGTGGCTCTTCCACCGGTGGATGGCGGAGAAGCGCGATCTGCCCGAGGCGGCGGTCGCCGACCTCCTCACCGCGGCCGGGGCCGACGACGACCCCGCGTTGCGGGAGCTCCTCAGACCTCGCCGGGTCGCCGGCCTGCTGCACGCGCTGCGCCTGGGGCCGGGGCGGCTCGCCGACGACGAAGCCCTCGGCCTGGCCGTCCAGGAACACCTCGAACTGTACGGCGGTCACCGGCCGGGGACGGTCCGGCTGCGTCTGATCGGGCTGCTGCTGGCCGTTGCCCGGGTGATGGCCCTGGAACCGTCGGACCTGCCGATGGTCCTCGTGGAACACCTCGGCGTCCCGCACGCCGTCGACCTGGACCGGCTGCGGGACACCGTCGGGTCCGCGACCTGGCGCCGGTACGGTCCGCAGGACCCGCCGAAGGACTGCCGGCTCGAGGCGCTCTGCGACGACCCGGCGACCCTGTCGGCCCTGCGCGAGCAGGTGGAGCGGGTCGACGCCCTCCTGCGGGTGGTCCACCGGCTGGCGGACCGGCATCCCCCGCTCGCCCCACTGCGCAGGCTGCCGACCCACGCGTCCCCCGCCGAGGTGCAGCCGGCCCGCGGCGAGGACCGGAGCCCGCGGTTCAGCGACCGGACGGCGAGGTTCACCGTGGACGAGCGGCAACTCCGGGAGCTGCTGATGGGCAGCCGGTTGTACGGCAGCCCGACCCTGGCGATCCGCGAGATGTACCAGAACGCCCTCGACGCGTGCCGCTACCGGCGGGCCCGGGTGGAGTACCAGCTGCGTTCCCAAGGCCTCGACGTGCATCCCGACTCCTACCGGGGCGAGATCACCTTCCTCCAGGACGTCGACCAGGACGGCCGCCCCTACCTGGAGTGCCGTGACAACGGAGTCGGCATGGGGGAGGAGCAACTGCTCGGTGTGTTCTCGCGGGCCGGTTCCAGCTTCACCGGGACCGACGAGTTCGTCCAGGAGTCCGCCGACTGGGAACGGCACGGCATCCGGATGTTCCCGAACAGCCGGTTCGGGATCGGCGTCCTGAGCTACTTCATGCTGGCCGACGAGATCCGGGTGACCACCTGCCGGATGCACCGCCTGCGCGGCCAGGGCCCGACCCTGGAAGCGATCATCGCAGGCCCCGGGCACCTGTTCCGGATCGAGTCCCCGAGCGGCTGTGCGGCGACGCCGCACACCGTCGTCCGGCTCTACCTCAGGGAGGGCGAGCTCACGGAGTCCTGCGTCGACGTGCTGCAGGACCTGGTCAAGGTCTCCGAGTTCACGCTGCACGCGGTCGACCTGACCCGCGGGCTGACGGCACGGTGGACGCCGTGGACGCTCAACCCGGCGTCCCGGAGCGCGAGCCGCGGGGCCGCGTCGGGGGGCGCCGGGCGGAAGGCGTCCGAGCCGCTGGTGCACGCTCGGCGGCACCCGCAGGGGCAGGTGATCTGGCGCTCCGGCCGGATGGAGCTCCTGGTCGACGGCGTACGGGCGGCGCCGGCCGTCCGCAGCGGTCTCGTCTCGGGCTCCGAGGCGAGCTGGCTGGTCCCGGAGGGGATCGAGCTGGGCGATGGCCGGCCGGCCGGCGCCTTCGTCAACCTCTGCGGGCCGGACCCGGTGGCCCTGTCGGTGGACCGGAAGACCATCGTGGAGGACGTGACGGACCGGGTCGAACTCCTGCTGCGTGCAGCCGCCGTCGACGTGGTCGAATCCGGCTTGCTCGGCCACCGGTGGATCTGGTCACTCGGTCCGGCGCTGGGGGACATCGTGACCGAGGCGGCCGTCTCGCGGCGACGGCTGCTGGCGGTGGGGCCGAGGAAGCTCGATCTGTCGGCCGCCGGCTTCTTCCAGTCGGACCTCGCGCTGCTGGAGACCACGCGCCTGGGGGTCGAGCGGATCAAGCTGAACAGCATTCCCGACCACCTGCTGCTGTGGCGCCTGCTCGCACTCGACCTGCTCGACGAGTGGCCGCAGCTGGCCGAGGAGATCGGCGACCGGGAGGCCCTGGGCCCGCTGCTGCCGGCCCTGCCCAGCGACGGGAGGCTGCTCGGAACGGACCGCACCTGGAGGGAACCGCACTCCGTGGTCGAACCCGGCCTGGTCCTCACCCTCGCCGATGATCTGGGCCGCCCGCCCGCGGAGGTCGCTGCGCGGATGTCCGCCCTCGGGGTTCTCGGGTTCGGACCGGACCTCTTCGCCGACCGGCCGGTGCCCGATCGGGTGGACCGCAAGCTGCTCGGCCTCGATCCGGACCGTGACAGGGCCCGGGGCCGGCCGGAAATGGGCCGGCCGGAGGTGGGGCGGCCGGTGCCGATCGGGCGGATCCTGGAGATGCACGTCGACCTGGGCACGGGTGTGCACGAGATCGTCCGCAGGCTCCGCGGCTTCGGCTGCCCGGTCCCCCTCGCGGATGCCCTGCCGGACCTGATCGGTCCGGTGGACCGGCTGATCCTCAGCCGTGGCCGGAACGGCAGGGTGCCGTGGCTCGATGACGATGACCCGGTTCCGGCGGGCCGGATCGTGACGGCGGCCCGGGAAGCCGGGCTGTCCTGCGACGACGTGGCCGCCCGCCTCCGCGGCTACGGCTTCGTGGTGGGGACGGCCTTTCCCGAACCGGTCGACGGCGACCTGGTCGTCCTCAGCCGGGACGTCGACGGCGAGGAGCCCTGGCTCGCTCCCGGCGAACCCGTGTCGGCGACCCACGTCCTGCTGGCGGCGTCGTCCGTCGGGGCTCCGGCCGAGTACGTGCGGGAACGGCTGGCCGCCTACGGCTTCGAGCCGGACCCCGTGCCGCCCGGCCTCACCTGGTCGGACGTCGACCGGATGCTGATCAGCGTCAACGCCGACGAAGAGGCGCCGTGGTTCGACATCCGGCAGCCCGTGCCGCTCGCGCGACTGGCCTTGGCCGCGTGGCGTACCGACCGTACGGTGCGGACGGTGGCGGCCGGCCTGGTGGGCCTCGGCTTCGACCTGGAATCCGAGCCGCCGGCCGGGAAGGAGTCGGAGCGGGACCTCCGGCTGCTCGGGAAGGCCGTTCTCGGTGATGCGCAGGACGACGAGGAGAAGGACGAGTCCTTGCCGTGGGACACCCTCGCGACGGGCCGGGTGCTGCGGGCCGCACAGGCCGTCGGGATGGCGCCGGAGCAGGCGGTCCGCCGGCTGACGGAGCTCGGGTTCACCGTCCGGCACGGGGAGGCGCTGACGGCGGGCACCCGGCCCGGTGACCTCAACCTGCTGAGTCGAAACCTGGACCAGCGGGCGCCGTGGCTGACCCCCGGCAGCCCGGTCGGGTACGGCCACGTGGTGCGGGGAGCACTGCACCTGGGCGTACCCGTGGCCGAGGTGGCACGCCGGCTACGGCGCCTCGGGATCGATGCCCGGGTGCCGGTCGGCGACGAGGCGACCCGGGACGATCTGGTCCTGCTCAGCACCGAACTGGACGGCCGGGCGCCGTACCTCGCCGAGGGCGTGCCGGTGCCGCTGTACCACCTGGCGTCCGCGGCCCGACTGTTCGAACGGCCGTTGAAGGAGATCGCGGACCGCCTGAGGGTGCTCGGGCACGAGGTCGCCGACCCGGCCGAGACCGTCCGACGGGCACTCGCCCTGGTGCCGTGGGCGGCGCCGTCGGGGGCCGCCACCGGCATGCGGCCCCCGTCACCGCGGGCCTAGCCTGGAGACAGGAGGTGGTGACCATGTTGGCGGACGCGCCGCTGGTGGCGGTCATCCCTGCCGGGGACCTCGACCGGGCGAAGCGGTTCTACCGCGACACGCTGGGTCTCAAGGTCGCCCGGGAGGGTACGGAGGACATCGCGTTCGAGTGCGGTGGTACGCAGCTCGCCGTCTACCGCACCCCGAGCGGGGGCCAGGCGGCCCACACCCTGGCCAGCTGGAAGGTGGCCGATCTGGACGCCGAGATGACGGACCTGCGCGGCCGGGGGATCGTCTTCGAGGAGTACGACCTGCCGGGCCTGAAGACGGTCGACGGGGTCGCCGAGGCCGACGGGATGCGTGCGGCCTGGTTCAAGGACAGCGAGGGCAACATCCTCTGTGTGAACCAGGTGCCGGACTGACCGGCCGGGAAGGACCCCGGAACGCCGAAGGCCCCCTTGCTCTCGCAAGGGGGCCTTCGACCGTCGGTGCGCCGCCAGGGACTCGAACCCCGGACCCGCTGATTAAGAGTCAGCTGCTCTAACCAACTGAGCTAGCGGCGCCTGCTGACGGAGAGAACATTACCTGGTCAGCGGCCGAAACTCCCAATCGGTTCCAGGCCGCCGGGCGGGGCCGGACCGGCGAGCCGCGGGATCGGTGCGCTTTGCCGCTTTTACTCTGATCGGAGCGCCCGGAGCCGGTCCCGGGCCGAGCCGAGGAGAGGGAGCACCCCGGTGGCCCAGCTGTCGCTGCTCTTCCTGGTGCTGCTCGCCGCGGTGGTGACGGTCCCGGTCGCCCGGCGCTCCGGGATCCCGCAGCCGGTGCTGATGACACTGCTGGGCATCGTGATGGCCCTGGTCCCGCAGATCCCCGACGTGAAGGTCGAACCGGAGCTGATCCTGCCGCTGGTGCTGCCGCCGCTGATCTTCGCGGTCGCCCGGCGCTCCTCCGTCCACTACTTCCGCACCAACCTGCGGTCCATCCTGCTGCTCGCGGTCGCCCTGGTGGTGGTCACCACCACGGCCGTCGCCGGGGTGTACCACTGGCTGGTCCCCGCGGTGCCGCTGGCCGTCGCGGTGGCCCTCGGCGCCCTGGTCTCGCCCCCCGACCCGGTCGCCGCCGTCGCGGTGGCCAACGCCGTCGGACTGCCCCGCCGGCTGGTCGCCGTCCTGGAGAGCGAGGGCCTGTTCAACGACGTCACCGCGATCGTGATCTACTCGCTCGCCATCGACGCCGTGGTCAGCCACGACCTCTCGGTGCCGCACGCGCTGGCCCGCTTCGTGCTGTCCGCGGTGGTCGCGGTGCTGATCGGCATCGCCCTCGGCTGGCTCAACGCCAAGCTCGCCGGGCTGCTGGACGACCCCACCCTCCAGGTCGCGCTCAACCTGCTGGTCCCGTTCGCCGCCTACACCCTGGCCGAGGAGGGGCACGGCTCCGGCGTGCTGGCGGTGGTGGTCTGCGCCCTGTACCTCGCCGACCGGGCCGCGGACGCCGACGACGTCGCCTACCGGCTGGTCGGGAACGCCTTCTGGGAGATCGTCGAGACGCTGATCACCGGCGTTGCGTTCGGCCTGATCGGCCTGGAGCTGTCCACCGTGCTCGCCGACGTCAAGGACAGCTGGCGGGGCATGCTCGGGGAGGCCGCGGCGGTGATCGCCACCGTGGTGCTGGTCCGGCTGGTCTGGCTGCTGCCGGCCGCCTGGCTGTCCCGGCGGGTCAGCCGCAGCGACGAGGACACCCCGCTCAGCTGGCGGGAGACCGTGGTGCTGTGGTGGTCGGGGATGCGGGGCGTGGCCACCGTCGCCCTCGCCCTCGCCGTCCCGCTCACCCTGCACGACCGCACCGCCTTCCCCGGCCGCAGCGAACTGATCTTCGTGGCGTTCAGCGTGGTCTTCTTCACCCTGCTCGTCCAGGGCCTGACCCTGCCCTGGCTGGTCAGGCGGATCGGCCTGGACACCGGCGGCGACGCCCACGAACAGGCCGCCAAACAGCTGTGGTGGCGCGCCTCCAAAGCCGGACTGCGGCGGCTCAACGAACTGGAGGACGAGGAACAGCTGCCGTCCGAACTGGTCGAACGGCTGCGGGAGCGCCAGCACGACCGGCTGACCCGGCTCTACCCCGAGCGGTACGAGGACGGCGAGGCGGCCGAGGCCAAGCGCCGGATCTCGCTGTGGCGCAAGGCCTACGGCATCGAACAGGAGATGATCGCCGCCTCCCGCCGCGAGGTGCTGGCCGCCCGCGGCGAACCCGGCGCCGACCCCGAGGTCGCCGACCAGGTGCTGCGCCAGCTCGACCTGCGCTCGCACCGCAAGTGACGGCGGGTGACCGGCCGCGCGGCCGGGCCCGGATGACACCCGGTGGGCCGCCGTCGCGTGGCCGTGGCGGCCACGGGCCGGGCTGGCCTTAGGCTGGCCGTGGGCAAGGCCGTCAACGGAGTCGGCGCACGCACCGCTGTACCGCCGGACCTCGCGCAACCCTCCGCTGGGCCCTGCCGGTAACCGCAAACCGGATGACTCGAGGAGCAAACCGATGTCGGAGAACCCCGCCACCGGCCGTACCCCGTTGGACCGCACACCGCAGTGGGCCGCGCTGGGGAAGCACCGGGCGGAGCTCGGTGAGCAGCACCTGCGCGAGCTGTTCGCCGCCGACCCGGACCGGGGCCGCCGCTACACGCTGAGCGTCGGCGACCTCCAGGTCGACTACTCCAAGCACCTGGTCACCGACCGCACGCTGGCGCTGCTGCGCGAGCTGGCCGCGGCCACCGGGGTGGCGGAGCTGAGGGACGCCATGTTCCGCGGCGAGAAGATCAACATCACCGAGCACCGCGCCGTCCTGCACACCGCGCTGCGCGCGCCCCGCGGGGCCGTGGTCGAGGTGGACGGCGAGAACGTGGTGCCCGCCGTGCACGCCGTCCTCGACAAGATGGCCGCCTTCGCCGACCGGATCCGCAGCGGCGAGTGGACCGGCCACACCGGCCGCCGGATCCGGCACGTCGTCAACATCGGCATCGGCGGCTCGGACCTGGGCCCGGCGATGGCCTACGAGGCGCTGCGCGCCTACACCGACCGCGGCCTGGACCTGCACTTCGTCTCCAACGTGGACGGCGCCGACCTGCACGAGGCGCTGCACGGCCTGGACGCGGCCGAGACCCTGTTCATCGTGGCCTCGAAGACCTTCACCACCATCGAGACCATCACCAACGCCGTCTCCGCCAGGAGCTGGCTGCTCGCCGAACTCGGCGCCGGCCAGGAGGCGGTGGCCCGGCACTTCGTCGCGCTGTCCACCAACGCCCAGGGCGTCGCCGACTTCGGCATCGACCCGGCCAACATGTTCGAGTTCTGGGACTGGGTCGGCGGCCGCTACTCCTACGACTCGGCGATCGGCCTCTCGCTGATGGTCGCGATCGGCCCGGACAACTTCCGGCAGATGCTGGACGGCTTCCACCTGGTCGACGAACACTTCCGCACCGCCCCGCCGGAGCAGAACGTGCCGCTGCTGATGGGCCTGCTCGGGGTCTGGTACGGCGCCTTCTTCGACGCCCAGTCGCACGCCGTGCTGCCGTACTCGCACTACCTGTCCAAGTTCACCGCCTACCTCCAGCAGCTGGACATGGAGTCCAACGGCAAGTCCGTCGACCGCGACGGCAATCCGGTCGGCTGGCAGACCGGCCCGGTGGTCTGGGGCACCCCCGGCACCAACGGCCAGCACGCCTACTACCAGTTGCTGCACCAGGGCACCAAGCTGATCCCCGCCGACTTCATCGGCTTCGCCGCGCCCGTCCCCGGCCTGCTGCCCGGCCTGGTCGCCCAGCACGACCTGCTGATGGCCAACTTCTTCGCCCAGACCCAGGCGCTCGCCTTCGGCAAGACCCCCGAGGAGGTCGCCGCCGAAGGGGTGCCCGCCGAACTGGTGCCGCACAAGACCTTCCGCGGCAACCACCCGACCACCACCGTGCTGGCCACCGGCCTCACCCCGTCGGTGCTCGGCCAGCTGGTCGCCCTCTACGAGCACAAGGTGTTCGTCCAGGGCGCGGTCTGGAACATCGACTCCTTCGACCAGTGGGGCGTCGAGCTCGGCAAGGTGCTGGCCAAGCGGATCGAGCCGGTGCTGCTCACCGGTGCGGGCGCGGACGCGCTGGACAGCTCCACCGCCGCGCTGGTGGACCGCTACCGCGAGCTGCGCGGCCGCTGACGCCGGATGCCGACCCGCCGCCCCGCCGGGCACTGAGCACGGCGGGGCGGCAGGGCGGTCAGGCCGTCGGCACCGGCCGCGGTGCACCGGCCGGGCCGGGCAGCGACAGCTCCACGGCGACCAGGACCACCGCCGCCAGCACCGCCGCCCCGGCCGCCGGGCGCCACCACCGCCGG
>NZ_JAIZ01000147.1 GCF_000710465.2 Kitasatospora sp. MBT63
TGCCGCTCACGGCGGCCCGGCCGAGCCAGAACCCCGAACCGCGGTCGCCGAGCAGCCAGCCGTGGCCGTCCGCGCAGCGGGCCATGGCGAAGTCCTCGATCCGGGCCGCGACCGCACCCGTCCCGGCGATCAGCGCGGTACCGGTCGGACTGGCAGTGCCGGCCGCGTAGGCCAGCTCGACGTCGCCGGTCAGCCGGGGCGGGTGCGGGAGCCCGGCGGCGGGCCAGAGACCGTCGAGCGCCGACGTGCCGGCCACCCCGCCCGCCACCCCGCCCGCCATGCCACCGGCCAGGCCGAGCACCCCGGCGGCCACGTCGGCCGGGTCGACGTCGGCGAGCGCGGCGCGCAGGGTCTCGCCGATCGCCCGGACGGCGGCGGGTTCGCCGTTGGAGACGGGGTTGCCCCCGGCACCGCGGGCCGTACCGAGGATGCGGCCGGTGAGGTCCGCGACCAGGACCCTGGTGGTGGAGCCGCCGACGTCCAGGCCGAGGACGAGGGGGCCCGTCGTCACGAGGCGCGCCGGATGCGGCCGGCGTAGCGGGCCTCCAGGGCGCGGTTGTGCTCGTCGCCGCCGGGGATGTTGGCCGAGAGGTAGACCGGCGGGACGCCGCCGCCGTCCTCGATCCGGCGGATCACCTCGGCGACGATCTGCTGGGCGAGCAGGGCGGCGGTGATCGAGGAGATGCCGCAGGCCTTGCCGCCGCCGGCCATCGGGAGCACGGCGTCGCCGTACGGGGCCGCGTTGTCGAGGACGACGTCGGCGAGGTCGCGCAGGCGCAGCCCGGACGGGTGCTTGGGCTCGACCCGGGCGGTGTGCTCGGCGGAGGTGATGACGATCAGCGGGTGGCCGTGGCGCTTGGCGAGGTGCGCGAGTTCGACCACGCAGCCGTTGACGCCGGAGTTGGAGGCCAGCACGAAGACGTCGGCCGGGTGCGGGGCGGTGAGTTCCCACAGCAGGGCGGCGGACTCGGTGCCGCGCTCCAGCTGCGGGCCTTCGAGGATCTCGACCGGGCGGCCGCCGCGCAGCACCACGTCGCGCAGGGCGATCCGGTTGCTGGGGACCAGGCCCCCGGCGCGGCCCGCGATCTCCATCGCCAGGGCTTCGGAGTGTCCGGTGCCGAAGGCCTGTACGACGCCGTCGGCGGCGAGGGCGGCGACGATCAGCTCGGCCGCGGCGACCACCCCGTCGGCCTGCTCCTTGGTGACACGATCGATGGCGGCGTGGGCGGCGGCCGCGAAGTCGGCAGCGGAAGGAGAGGGCACGTCAGGCTCCTTGTGGTGGTCGGCTGGTGGACCACTATTGGGGCGCGTGCGACCCGCTGTCAATGAGTGGACTAGACCAATTGGGGGACAGTTGCAGAGCGGTCCGCACTGCCGCGGGAACAGACCCTGACCTTCCGTCACCGCCCTGGCGCCGTCCGGGCCGACGTGGTCTGCTGACCGGATGTCGAGCCTCTACCGCTACGTCGGGCCCGCTGATCTGCTGTCCACCGACCGTCCCGGCACGGCCGTCCGCTCCCCCGCCGACCTGGCCGGCTGGCTGGCCGGCCGCGACCCGGACGAACTGACCGAGCCGTTCACCTACGTGGTGGACCTCGACGGTGTGCTGCGGCTGGCGCCCCGCCGCAGCGAGCACGTGGGCTGCGCGGCCGGAGGCCCGGTCCGGGCCGCGGGCGAGATCACCTTCGTCCGGGAACGGGACGGGTGGGCCGCCGGGGCGGTGACCAACCAGTCCACCGGGTACTGCCCGCGGCCGTCCTGCTGGCCGGAGGTGGCCGCCGCGCTCGACCGGGCCGCGGTGCCGCACGGGGACGACCTCGAGCACGCCTTCGAGTTCCGGCGCTGCCCGGGCTGCGGGCAGGTCAACGTGGTCCGGGAGGAGGAGTTCGACTGCGCCGTCTGCGGGCACCCGCTGCCCCGGGACTGGAACGTGGACCGACCGGACCCGGCCGAGCTGGTCGGCCGGCGGATCACCGGGGTGACCGGCGCCTGGTTCCGGTGGGACGGCACCGCGCCGCAGGGCCCGCTCCACCTCTGGCTCGGCTTCGAGGACGGCCTGCCGGTCCGGCTGACGACGGCCGGCGGCCTCCTGGAGGTGGCCCGCGACCAGCCGTTCGAGGCGTTCCGGGTCCCGGAGGAGGGCTGGGCGTGGGAGGTACGGCCCTGGCCCGCCGCCGGCCCACTGCTCGGGGCGTACGTCACCGCCGCGCGGGAGGAGCTGGACGAGGAGGGCCGGCGAACGCGTCCGGTGGTCGAGTGCGGTGGTGCCCGGCTCGACGTCCTCGGCCGGGGCGGTGACCTGGTGGCGGAGGTCAGCCCCGGTTGAAGCGGCCGAGGAGCTGGTGGCGCCAGAGCCACCAGGGCAGGCGGCGGCGCGGGACGTAGGCCCACAGGTCGTCGTCGGCCTCGTTGCCGCGGGGCACGGTGCGTAGCAGGTCGAGACAGGCCGCGTCGACGGTGCCGTGCAGGCGGGCGGTGTGCGCGAGCGCGGTGACGGCCTGCGGCCGGGTCGCCGGGACGGCCAGCGCGCGGGCGATCCGGGCGAGCACCGCGTCCGGGTCGGGGTTGGTGACGGCGAGGCCGATCAGGGCGGTCCCGGCGTTGGGGTCCTGCCGGTCGAGGGCTGCGTCGACCTCCTCGGGGCGGTCGGTGCCCATCAGTGCGGAGGTGGAGGACCAGTCCATGCCGAGGCCGGCGGCGGCCCGGTCGAGCAGGAACTCCTGCCGGCCCGCGGCCGGTGGCGCCCCCGTCCGGCAGTCGTCGAGGTAGGCCCATACCCGGGCGGCTCCGCCCCTGGCGGCGGCCAGTTCCCGGCAGGCGGCGAGCAGCTCCGCGTCGTCCTCCAGGTGTTCGAGCCGGGCGAACTCGCCCGCCACGGTGTCCAGGTCGCAGCGGCGCAGGAAGGCCAGCCAGCGGGTGTCGTCGGCGTCCAGCCGGCCGGTGGCGTGGGCCCACGCCAGTTCGCCGGCGTCCAGCGCGGCGGCGTATCGGGCCAGTTCAGCGAGGTCGGAGGGCATCGGACGACGATATCGCGACGGCCCGGACGGGTGGGACCGCAGGCCGGTCCCACCCGCGGCCGGTCAGCCGTGCAGGTAGACGATGCCCAGCTTCTCCAGCCGCCAGTGCTGGTTGTCGGCGCCGCTGTCGGCGGCCAGCTCGACCAGCGGGTTGCCCCCGCCGTCGGTGTCGCCGGAGGCCGCCGCGACCTTGCCCTGGTCCATCGAGTCGGCGAGCTTGTAGGTGCCGTCGCCGGCCGGCTTCAGCACCCAGTGCTGGTTCCCGCCGCCGTTGCAGCGCCACTGGACCAGCCGGGTGCCCGGCGCGGTGGAGGCGCCGGTGGCGTCCAGGCACATGTCCCGGTTGCCGCTGAAGTCCAGCTCGTAGCTGCCGTCGGACTTGATCTCCAGGACGAAGGACTGGTTCAGGCTGCCGGCCGCCGGATAGACGATGGCGCTGCGGCCGTTGGTCGCGTCGCCGTACGTCCCGCCGCCGGCGAAGTCCAGCACCTTGCCGGTGGCCGCGTTGGTCAGCTGGTACCAGGAGCCGTCCTCGGGCGTGTCCGGGAACGGCCGGCCGGGGGTGAGCGCCGTGATCGAGGTGGTGTTCTGCTGGTTCAGGCTGCAGAACGCCTGCTCCAGCGCGGGCTGCTGGTAGAACTGGGCCAGGCAGCGGGCCTCGCCCTGGTAGCCGGCGACCCGCAGGTGGTACGACTGGCGGACCATGTTCATGCACACGCCGGGGATGCCGATCTCCTGGTCACAGCCGTTGCGGGTGCGCTCCGAGAGGTCGATCACGTCACCGTTGGTGTACTCGTACGGCGAGCTGGTCCACGCCGCGCAGACCTCGTGGCCGTAACTGACCCGGCGCTGGTCGAGGTAGCGCACCCCCGGCACCTGGGTGGCGGACTGCCGCAGCGCGTCGCTGAGCATCGGGACCACCAGGTTGTGCCCCCAGGCCAGGTCCTCGGGGAAGGCCGGGCAGCCGTCGGCGACCTTGCCGACGTAGTCGTTGCGCCGGATGTCCGGGGTGATCGGCGTGAAGTACGACTGGTAGACCAGCTGGTACGAGGAGTCCTGGTAGCCGGCCCGGCGCATGGTGTTGCGGATGTCGGTCAGCGCGGCGATCACCTTGGGCTTGACGCCCTCGGCCCGGCGGGCGATCTCCGGGGTGCCGATGGTGTCGCGGCAGCCCTGTGACTTGGGGATCGGGAAGTACTGCGCCAGGCAGCTCAGCATGATGCCGCTGAAGTCGAAGTCGTCGTTGGCGCCGATCGTGACGACCACCATCTTGACGTCGTACTGGCCTGCCACCTGCGCGAGTTGGGCGTCCTGCTTGGGCTCGCCGAAGTCACCGCTGCCGCCGCCGGTGATCTTCGCCAGCTCCGGGTCGCTGACCAGGTCGCCGGTCTGCGCGCCGGAGCAGGCCAGGTCGACCGGCGTGAGCCCGGCCAGGCCGGTGGCGAAGATCTCCGACCTGGTGCTGCGGTGGCAGTAGTTGGCGGGGGTGTCGGTGCCGGGGACGTAGTCGTCGCCGGTGTCGGTGCCGGCACCCTCGCCGGAGATCGCACTGTCCCCGAGGGCGACGATCGCGGGGAGCCGGTCCGCCCGGGCACCCGCCGGCGCGTCGGCGGCGGTGGCGCTGGGCATCGCGCCGAGCCCGAGGGCAAGGGACAGTCCGGCCGCTGCCAGCAGCGCCACCGGCCTGCCCCTGTGCAGACCTGACAGTCGAGACCTGATCACGCATGACTCCTTGAGGGGTGGGGGCCACTCGGCGTGCGCCGGGCGGCGCGGAGCATGGAGCGTGGAACGGCGCCCGCCCGGGCCGAGGTGGGGGTCGACGGCCGACGGGCGGGAGACAGAACATGAGTCAGGCTCATATGTTAGGTACTGACAAGTAACGCAACAAGGGTCACGACAGCCGGAACTCCGGACACGGCAGGGCCGCCGCTCCGCGTCTCAGGAGGGGGAGAGACGGAGCAGCGGCCCGGATGCTGCGGAATCGACCAGCAGGCCGGCTACGGCCTGGGGGCCTGTGTCAGCCGACGTTGGCGCAGGAGTTGCCGAACGCCGGGTTCAGCAGGCCGATGATGTCGACCGAGTTGCCGCACACGTTGACCGGGATGTGCACCGGCACCTGGAGCTGGTTGCCGGAGGCCACGCCCGGGGAGCCGGCCGTAACGCCCTCGGCGCCCGCGCTCGCGGCAGCGGAGCCCGCACCAGCCGCAACGATGCCGACGACGGCGGCGCCGACAGCGGCAGCCTTCTTGACGCTCATTTGAGTCTCCTCGAAAAATCAGATCTTCCAATTGCCGTGCAGCATGGCCCAGCACGGAAGGGCACAGGGCGTGCACCACTCCCAACGAAGGCCCGATGCTCCAGTTGCGCCACCCCCGGCACATTCACCCGGTTGCACCAATGAAGGCATTCGGGTGATCAACCGGCCCGGCCGTTTCCCGGCGGCCGCTGTCTCGTTCTCCCTGGCGAAACCCGCTCCAACCGGTGCTCGCCCTCGGGCGAAGAAATGAGACCTCCCATGCGCAAGCTCGCCTACGGCGCGTTCGGTTCCGCCGCGGCCGCGGCCCTGCTGCTCGGTGCGGCCGGCGGTGCGTCCGCCAGCGCCGGTGCCGAGGGTGTCGTCGCCGGCTCGCCCGGCGTCCTCTCCGGCAACTCGCTCCAGGTGCCGGTGCACGTGCCGGTCAACCTGTGCGGCAACACCGTGGACATCGTCGGCCTGCTCAACCCGGCGTTCGGCAACTCCTGCCTGAACGCGGGCTGATCCCCCGAGCGGGCCGGCCCGTACCGGCACCGCCGTCACCGGCACCGCCCTACGGACCGGCCCGCCGCGGCCCCCGGGGACCTCGACCCCAGGAGAGCGCGCGGACGCCAGGACTGCCCCCGAACAACACGACGCGGCCGACGGCCCGTCAATTCGGGCTTGATTCCTGGTCCTTCGAAACACTCTCCTGGACGCGCCGGAGTGCGGTTGTCTCTCGGCCGTGCGAGAAATGACCGCGAGGCGCACCACTGCGCGGCCCGCCTCCGCCCACGCCACGGGCGACACGCAATCCCTGAGCCGCGTGAGTGACAATCACGGCGCATCCAGAAGCCAGCGGGCGATGATTCTGATTCGCCCGGCACCCGGCCGCCCACGGCCGGGCAGAAAACGGAGGAAGAACCCTATGCGCAACTTCAAGAAGGCTGCCGCCCTCTCGCTCGCCGCCGCGGGCCTGGTGCTCGGTGCGGCCGGCGGCGCGTCCGCCAGCTCGGGCGCCGAGGCCGTCGTCGCCAACTCCCCCGGTGTGCTCTCCGGCAACTCGATCCAGATCCCGGTGCACATCCCCGTGAACGTCTGCGGCAACTCGATCGGCGTCATCTCCATCCTCAACCCGGCGTTCGGCAACTCCTGCGCCAACGTCGGCTGACGCAGCTGTGCCCGCGCCGCACCACCCGCCCGGGTGGTGCGGCGCACCCCTCCCCGTGCTTGATCTAGGAGATCAACTCCCATGCAGAACGTGAAGAAGGCCGCCCTCCTCTCCGCCACCGCGGCCGGCCTGGTGCTCGGTGCCGCCGGCGGTGCGGCCGCCAGCGCCGGTGCCGAGGGCGTCGTCACCAACTCGCCCGGCGTGCTGTCCGGCAACTCGATCCAGATCCCGGTGCACGTCCCGGTGAACCTGTGCGGCAACTCGATCAACGTGATCGGCGCCCTGAACCCGGCGTTCGGCAACTCCTGCGCCAACGTCGACATCCCGCACACCGACTCGGCCCCCGTGATGGACGAGGACTGCTGATCACCCGCTGATCCGGCCCCGCCTCGCGTCGCTGCCCCCCGGCCCTGGCCGGGGGGCAGCTCGCGTCGGCCCGCCCCGGCGCGACACGCCCAACCACCAGCACCCACCGAAGGGTTGATTCCGCATGGCACTCAAGACGACCGGCACCGGCGCGCTGGCCGCGATCGGCGCGGCGATGCTGCTGGGGGCCGCCGCCCCCGCCGCGCAGGCCGCCCCCGTGGAGCCGGCCGGCGGCCTGCCCGTGCCCCAGCTCCCGGCCCCCCGGCTCGCCCCGACCGACCTGGGCCAGGCCATGGAGGGCACCAGCAGCGGCCTCGGCTACGCCGTCGCGCCGGTCAAGACGCTGCGGCTGGACCCGTGGGCGCAGTCCTCGGCCGACTTCCTGAACAACGGCGTCGGGGTCCAGCCCGACAACGGCCTGCCCGCCATCGGCACCGGCACCCTGACCGGCCCGCTGACCGCCGGCGGCGGCGCCAAGGACCTCCCGGCCGTCGGCCCGCTGCTCGGCGCCCTGCCGGGCTGAGCCCGCCGCCGACGCCCGTACGACGGAGCCCGGCACCGCCCCGAGGGGTGGTGCCGGGCTCCGTCACGGGGCGGCCCCGGCGGCGGACGCTGCCGGGCGCGCCGGCGCCGGGGCTCAGGCCTCGACGTCCTGGTTCAGCACGCCGTCCACGCTGGTGCCGGCCGCCTCGGTGAGCGCGCGCAGGGTGTCGACCGCGGAGACCGGCTTGTCGTCGCCGCCGAGCGAGGCGCTGGCGCCCGGTACGGCCTGGACGCCCTCGGTCACCAGCCGCGGGTCGAGCTCCCCGAAGGCCAGCATCCCGTCCGCCAGTTCACCGCTGTGGTCGCCGAGGTAGGAGACCGGCTGGCCGAGTTCGAGCGCCGGGCCGGCCGCGTGCAGCGGGGCCGAGGGCGCGTCCAGGCCGAGGGTGCCGGGGGTGACGCCGTCGGCGGCGGCGGGCAGCGGCAGGGTGGTCTTCAGGGCGGGCCCGACCTTGCCGGCGGCCAGCGAGGGGATCACCTGCTCGGGCATCAGCTGGTGGCCGGCCTTCGGCGGCGGCGGCATCAGCGGGGAGGTCGGGATCGCCCCGGAGACCTCCCCGCCCTCGGCCAGCACCGGCAGCCGGCTGGTCGGGGCGCTCAGCGGGATCGTGAAGGGCACGGTCCGGGTGGACAGGCTGTCCTCCAGCGAGGCGACCTCCTCGGGCGTCATGGGGGTTGCCGCGGCCGCGCCCTGGGAGGCGACGACGCCGGCGCCGACCGCCAGGAGCAGGGCTCCGGTCGCCCGCTTGGAGAGCTTCATGCTGTTCACCGTTCTGTCCGTGGATCGTGGATGGTGCGTGGACCATGGGATGGTGCGTTCGGATCGGTAGCCGCCGTGCGTGGGTCCGCCGCGCAGCGGAAAGCACTCTGTCCAAACGAGCCACGCCCGCCCAGGATTGCGAGAGTTAACCGGTACGGCCTATTAATCCGACCGTCTGACACTCCTGCGAGCGATCCCCGGGACCCACCGGGCAATCCGCCGTAACTTTCCCGCCGCTGATTCTTTGAGCTGGATGTCGCAGCCAGAACGGCGGCAGGAGTCGGACCGCTGATCCGCTGGAGCCCTCGCGTCTTCAACGGTCGGCCGCATTTCGAAATCCCCCCTGACGGGCTAGCAACCGCAGACCGGGTCGCTCGTTGAACGCTTTGCACGAAACAGCGGTCAAGCCCGCCGAGACGACCGTCCCTAGCATTCAGAGAGGTATCTCAGCTCATGCTCAAGAAGACCTTCGCCTCCGTCGGCCTGGCTGCCGCCGCGCTGGCCGCCGTCGCCTCCCCCGCCGCCGCGATCGGCAACTCGGACGGCTCCGCCGCTTCGATCCAGGGCAACGGCGGCACCAACTCCACCGGCACCTGGGGCAACCACAGCCCCAACTTCCACTTCCTGGACAACCCGAACCTCTGCCTGCCCGAGATCCACAACATCGGTGTCGGCGTGCTCGGTGTCGCGGTCCCGGTCGAGGTCGACGCTCTGAACAACCAGCCGAAGCAGACCTGCGTCGTCGGCCAGAGCACCCTCGGCAGCGGCGACGGCGGCGTGTCCCACCTGGTGGGCTGAGGCCTCCTCAGGCCGACGCCGGGCCGGCCGGCACTCCTGCGCCACCGGCCCGGCACCACCGCCCCGTCCGGCACCCGTACGTGCCGCACAGATCCGGGGTCCGGCCCGCTCCCCCGGCCGGGCCCGCTCCACCGGCCCAATCTGAGCCACCGGTTGGGCAGTCGCTCCACTCCATCAGATCCGAAAAGGAACCCCAAGAAATGATCAAGAAGGCTCTCGCCGTCGCCGGTATCGCCGCCGCCGGCTTCACCATGGCCACCGCCCCCGCGATGGCCATCGGCGACTCGGACGGCGCCGCCGTCTCCGGCCAGGGCAACGGTGGCACCAACCACAACGGCACCGAGGGCAACCACAGCCCGAACTACCACACCCTCGACAACCCGAACCTCTGCCTGCCGGAGGTCCACAACATCGCCGTCGCCGTCATCGGCGCCGCGGTGCCGATCGAGGTCAAGGCCCTGAACAACAACCCGGAGCAGACCTGCGTCGTCGGCCAGAACACCGTGGGCAGCGGCGACGGTGGCGTCAGCCACCTGATCGGCTGATCTACCGGGCAGCAGCGGACGCCGGGCCGGGGGGATTCACCCCCGGCCCGGCGTTCGCCGTTTTATCGGGCCGCCAACACCCGTACGGCTGCGGTGCGTTCGGGTGACAGCGCGTCGATCCGGCGCGTACTGACCATCGGCCGTCGCACCATTGTGATCACGTGTAGTGACCCCCGTCACGCGCGCCGTCGGCTCTGTCCGCAGGGTGCCGAGAGCGCGCACAAGAGAGGACTTCTCATGAAGAGCATGCTGGGCAAGGCCCTGCTCACCACCGTCGCCGCGGTGGCCCTCGCCGGCGTCTCCGCCCCCGCGTACGCGCACGTCGCCGCGGGCGGCGGTGGCGAGTTCGTGGCGTCCGCACACGAGCCCTTCCTGGCCGGCGAGCAGCACGGCTGGGCGGAGACCAGCCACATCTTCGCGGCCGGCCAGCAGTGGGGCTGGGCGACCTCCACCGCCGTCGCGGGCGGCGCCGAGGGCATCGCCGTCATCGACTGACACCGGGCGGGACGTACCGGAGGCCGGGTCGCGGATCCACCGCGGCCCGGCCTCCGGCCGTGTCATAGGGGGTGTCGGGTGGGGATGCCGGGTCAGCGGACCATCCGGGCGGCCTCCAGCGCCCAGTAGGTCAGGATCTGCCCGGCGCCGGCCCGGCGGATCGAGGTGAGGGTCTCCAGGATGATCCGCTCGCGGTCCACCCAGCCGTTGGCGGCGGCGGCCTCGATCATCGCGTACTCGCCGGAGACCTGGTACGCGGCGACCGGCACCGGGGAGGCGTCGGCGATCTGCCGCAGGATGTCCAGGTACGCCATGGCGGGCTTGACCATCACCAGGTCCGCGCCCTCGGCGAGGTCCTGCTCCAGCTCGCGCAGCGACTCGCGGGCGTTGGCGGGGTCCTGCTGGTAGCTCTTGCGGTCGCCCTTGAGCGAGGAGCCGACCGCCTCGCGGAACGGGCCGTAGAAGGCCGAGGCGTACTTGGCTGTGTAGGCGAGGATGCCCACCTCCTGGTGGCCGGCCTGGTCCAGGGCCTGCCGGACCACGCCGATCTGACCGTCCATCATGCCGGAGGGGCCGACCAGGTGGACGCCCGCGTCGGCCTGCACCACGGCCATGTCGGCGTACCGGGCCAGGGTGGCGTCGTTGTCCACGCTGCCGTCGGCCGCGAGCACGCCGCAGTGGCCGTGGTCGGTGTACTCGTCCAGGCAGAGGTCGCTCATCACCACCAGGGCGTCGCCGACCTCGGCCACCACGTCGCGGATCGCCTGCTGCAGGATGCCGTCCGGGTTGGTGCCCTCGCTGCCGACCGCGTCCTGCACCTCGGGGACGCCGAACAGCATGATGCCGCCGAGGCCCGCCTCGGCCGCCTCGACCGCGGCCCTGCGCAGGGTGTCCCGGGTGTGCTGGACGACGCCCGGCATCGAGGTGATCGGCCGCGGCTCGTCGATCCCCTCGCGCACGAAGGCGGGCAGGATCAGCTCGGCCGGGTGCAGCCTGGTCTCGGCGACCAGCCGGCGCATCGCCGGGCTGGTGCGCAGTCGGCGCGGGCGGACGTACGGGAACTCGGCGGACACGGGGCGACTCCGAACGGTGGAAGGCCCGGGGAGGCGGGGCCTCCCCGGGCGGGGTGTCAGCGCGCGGCCTTGCGGCGCGAGCCGGGACGGCGCTCGCTGGGCCGGTAGACCGGCTCACCGGCGGCCGTCGCGGTGTCCCGGCGGTTGGCGCCGAACTCCGCGAGGGCCTGGGCGAGGGCGCCGGCGGACGGCGCTGGCGCCATCACGTCGACCCGCAGGCCGTGCTCCTCGGCGGTCTTGGCGGTCGCCGGGCCGATACAGGCGATGATCGTGACGTTGTGCGGCTTGCCGGCGATGCCGACCAGGTTGCGCACGGTGGAGGAGGAGGTGAAGAGCACCGCGTCGAAGCCGCCGCCCTTGATCGCCTCCCGGGTCTCGGCCGGCGGCGGCGAGGCGCGGACGGTGCGGTACGCCGTCACGTCGTCCACCTCCCAGCCGAGCTCGACCAGACCGGCCACCAGGGTCTCGGTGGCGATGTCGGCGCGCGGCAGCAGCACCCGGTCGATCGGGTCGAAGACCGGGTCGTACGGCGGCCAGTCCTCCAGCAGCCCGGCGGCGGACTGCTCGCCGGAGGGGACCAGGTCCGGCTTGACGCCGAAGTCCACCAGCGCCTGCGCGGTGGTCTCGCCGACCGCCGCGACCTTGATGCCGGCGAAGGCCCGGGCGTCCAGCCCGTACTCCTCGAACTTCTCGCGGACGGCCTTGACCGCGTTGACCGAGGTGAAGGCGATCCACTCGTAGCGGCCGGTCACCAGGCCCTTGATGGCGCGCTCCATCTGCTGCGGGGTGCGCGGCGGCTCCACCGCGATGGTGGGCACCTCCTGCGGCACCGCGCCGTACGAGCGCAGCTGGTCGGACAGGCCGTGGGCCTGCTCCTTGGTGCGCGGCACCAGGACGTTCCAGCCGAACAGCGGCTTGGTCTCGAACCAGGAGTGGGACGAGCGGTGCGCGACCTGCTCCCCCACCACGGCTATCACCGAGGTGGCCGGGTCGACCGGGGCCGACACCGGGGAGGGCAGCACCCGGGCCGCCTTCAGGTCGGCCGCGATCGAGGCCAGCGTGGAGGTGAAGGTGCGCTGCCGGGTGGTGGTGCCGGAGAGCGTCGCGGAGAGCGCCGACTCGGGCTTGCGGCCGCCCGCCACCAGGGCGTTGGCGGTGGCCGGCAGCTGGCCGAGGGTGGTGCGGACCACCAGGGTGGTCTCCGGTACGCCGAGGTCGGGGGCGGAGCCGGCCAGCAGCTGGGCGCCGTCGACGAAGCGCACGTCGGCGCCGTGGCTGCCGCGCAGCGGGACGCCCGCGTACGCCGGGACGCCGACCGACTGGGCGACGCCGGGGATCACCTCGAAGGGGATCGCCGAGCGGGCGCAGACCAGCATCTCCTCGGCGGCGCAGCCGTCCAGGCCCGGGTCGCCGTCGACCGTGCGGACCACGTGCTTGCCGGCCCGGACCGCGTCCGCGACCAGCTTGGCCACGTCCAGGCCGGTGTCCTCGGCCGGGCTGTGCACCTGGACCCCGGCCGGGCAGTGGGTGCGCACCGCGGCGGCCGTCAGCGGGTCGGTGACCAGGACGTCGGCCGAGGCCAGCACGTCGACGGCGCGCAGGGTCAGCAGACCCGGGTCTCCCGGGCCCGCGCCCAGGAATGTGCAACGACCGGTCGTGGGGACCGGGTTGCCGGCCGGGCTGCCGGCGGTGGTGGGGCTCATCGGGCTCGCTCCCCCATCAGGTTGGCCGCGCCCTGGGCGAGCAGCCGGTCAGCCAGCGCGCGGCCCAGGGCCGCGGCGTGCTGCTCGGCGTCCTCGTCCAGGACGATCGGGCCGTTGGCGGTCATCTTCAGCAGCGTGGCGCCGTCGACGGTGCCGACCACGCCCTCCAGCCGCAGTTCGGTTCCGTCCCAGGTCGCGAGAGCCGCGACGGGGGCGGAGCAGCCGGCCTCCAGGGCGGCCAGCAGCGCGCGCTCGGCGACCACGGCGGCCCGGGTGGGCCGGTGGTCCAGCGCGGCCAGCTCGGCGGCCAGGCCGGCGTCGACGCACTCGACGGCCAGCGCGCCCTGCCCGGGGGCCGGCAGCATCAGCGCGGGGTCGAGGTGGTCGGTGATCTCGGTGGCGCGGCCGAGCCGGTTGAGGCCGGCGGTGGCCAGCACCACGGCGTCCAGCTCGCCGCCGTCGACGTAGCCGATCCGGGTGTCGACGTTGCCGCGGATCGCGACCGTCTCCAGGGCGGTGCCGCGGGCCGCCGCCCAGGCGTTGAGCTGGGCCGTCCGGCGCGGGGAGCCGGTGCCTATCCGGGCCGGGCGGCCCGCCAGCTTCTCCACCAGGTGCTCCAGGCCGAGGCCGTCGCGGGCGACCAGCGCGTCGCGCGGGTCCTCCCGCTCGGGCACGGCGGCCAGCCGCAGGCCCTCGGGGGCCGCGGTCGGCAGGTCCTTCAGGGAGTGCACGGCGAGGTCGATCCGGCCCTCCAGCAGCGCGTCCCGCAGGGCGGAGACGAAGACGCCGGTGCCGCCGATCTGCGCGAGCGCCTCGCGGGAGGTGTCGCCGTAGGTGGTGATCTCCACCAGCTCGACGGGGCGGCCGGTGACCCGGGTGACCTCGCGGGCGATCATGCCCGACTGGGCCATCGCGAGGGCGCTGCGGCGGGTGCCGAGGCGCAGCGGTCGCGGCTCGCCCTCGTGGGTGCTCGGTTGACCATGCATAGGATCGTCCTGGTCGTGCTGATGGGCTGACTGGTGGTTCATCTGGAGGCTCCGGCTCCCTTGCTGCCACCGGGGTGGACGGCCTGGGCGCCGATCGCGGGGCCGGCGGCCGGGGAGGCCGGGCCGCCGACCGGGGTGCCGGAGACGGCGTGCACCGCTGCCGGGTCCAGGTCGAACAGCTCGCGCAGTGCCTCCGCGTAGCTGGCTCCGCCGGGCTCGGCCGCGAGCTGCTTCACCCGCACGGTGGGTGCGTGCAGGAGCTTGTCGACCACCCGGCGGACGGTCTGGGTGATCTCCGCCCGGGAGCGGTCGTCCAGGCCGGGCAGCCGGCTGTCCAGCCGGGCCAGCTCGCTGCTGACCAGGTCGGAGGCCATCGACCGGAGGGCCACCACGGTGGGGGCGATCCGGGCGGCCCGCTGGGCGGCGGCGAAGGCCGCCACCTCGTCGGCGACGATCGTGGTGACCGCGTCGACGTCGCCGGCGCCGGGGGTGGCGGCGTGCGCGTGCGACAGGCTCTCGAGGTCGACCAGCAGCGCGCCCGGCAGCCCGTGCACGGCGTGGTCGACGTCGCGCGGCATGGCCAGGTCGAGGAAGGCGAGCGGGCCGGGGGCGGTGCGGGCGGCGACCGCGGCGGCGACCTCGGGCGCGCCGATCACCACGCCGGCGGCGCCGGTGCAGGAGATCACCAGGTCGACGTCGGCCAGCGTCTCGGGCACCTTGGCGAAGTCGACCGTCCGGGCGGCGCCGCCGAGGATCTCCACCAGGCGCTCGGCGCGGGCGGCGGTGCGGTTGGCGATCAGCAGGTCGGTGACGCCGGCGCGGACCAGGGTGGCGGCGGCCAGCGAGCTCATCGAGCCGGCGCCGACCACCAGGGCCCGCTTGCCGGCGATCTCCCCGGCCTGCGCGGCGATCTGCTCCAGGCCGAAGGTGACCAGCGACTGGCCGGCCTTGTCGATGCCGGTCTCGCTGTGGGCCCGCTTGCCGACCCGCAGGGCCTGCTGGAACAGCTCGTTCAGGCCGCGCCCGGCGGTGTGCTCCTCCTGGGCGCGGGCCAGCGCGTCGCGCAGCTGGCCGAGGATCTGGCCCTCGCCGACCACCATCGAGTCCAGGCCGCAGGCCACCGAGAACAGGTGGTGGACGGCGCGGTCCTCGTAGTGCACGTACAGGTGGGAGGTGAGCTCCTCCAGGTCGACGCCGCTGTGGTGGGCGAGCAGCAGCGACAGCTCGGCGACGCCGGCGTGGAACTTGTCCACGTCCGCGTAGAGCTCGATCCGGTTGCAGGTGTTGACCAGCGCGGCCTCGCCGACGGTCGCCGTGGCGGCGGCGTCGTGCAGCAGCCGGGTGGGGACGTCGCCGGTCAGTGCGGCGCGCTCCAGCACCCCGACCGGGGCGGTGCGGTGGCTCAGGCCGACCACGAGCAGGCTCATGACCGACCCCCGCGACAGCTGTGGATCATGGCGTTCATGCCGGCATCACCGCGGAACGGTCGCCGTCGGTGCCCTTGCCGGACCTGGTCTTGGCGGCCTCGGTCTTGGCGGGCTCGCCCTTCGCGCCGCCCGCGGCGCGGCGCAGCTTGGCCGCGGCGGCCCGGACCGGGCCCGGGGCGCGGTCCAGCATGCCGCCGTCCTGCCCGGGCTCCTCGCCGGCCTTGCGCTGCTCGTGGAAGGCGAGGATCTGGAGCTCTATCGAGAGGTCGACCTTGCGCACGTCCACCCCGTCCGGGACGGTCAGCACGGTGGGCGCGAAGTTGAGGATGCTGGTCACGCCGGCCTCCACCAGCCGGTCGCAGACCTGCTGGGCGGCGCCGGGCGGGGTGGTGATCACGCCGATGGAGACCTGCTGGCCGGCCACGATGGCCTCCAGCTCGTCCATGTGGCGCACCGGCAGGCCGGCCGCGGTGCTGCCGACCACGGCCGGGTCGGCGTCCAGCAGGGCCGCCACCCGGAAGCCGCGGGAGGCGAAGCCGCCGTAGTTGGCGAGCGCGTGGCCCAGGTTCCCGATGCCGACGATGACGACCGGCCAGTCCTGGGTGAGGCCCAGCTCACGGGAGATCTGGTACACGAGGTACTCGACGTCGTAGCCGACGCCCCGGGTGCCGTACGAGCCGAGGTAGGAGAAGTCCTTGCGCAGCTTGGCGGAGTTGACCCCGGCGGCGGTGGCCAGCTCCTCCGAGGAGACGGTGGGCACCGAGCGCTCGGAGAGCGCGGTGAGCGCCCGCAGGTAGAGCGGCAGGCGGGCGACGGTCGCCTCCGGGATGCCCCGGGCACGGGAGGGTCGGCGCGCGGCGCCTGCGTCGGGCGTCTGCGAACTGCTCTGGGTGGGTCGGCCGATTGCCACGGTGCTCCTGTGGGTGAAGCTGGGCTTAGGCAGCCAGGCTATGCGTTTGTGAACGTGTGCACAAAGATGGTGTCCGTTTTGTCCCCGCACAGTGATGCGCATCACTCGCCTCCCGCGGCGGACAGCGCCGTCCACGGCCGGTCCTCGTCGGGCGGCGGCGGCCCGACGGGCACCTCGCGGCACAGCAGCGGGACGCCCCCGCCCGGGCGGGCCGCGGCCGCGGGCTCCAGCCGGGGCCAGGGCACCCGGGCCGCCT
>NZ_JAIZ01000148.1 GCF_000710465.2 Kitasatospora sp. MBT63
ACGTCCGCTCCACCAGCCACCTCTTGGGCAGCACCGTGAACCCGGCGGCGTCGTCGTTGCGTCGGACTACGGTCAGCGCGATGCCCAGGACATCGCGGGCGAGGCCGATCAGCGGTCCGGTGTAGCCGCCGTCGGCCCAGACCAGGGTGATGCGCCAGTGCCGTGCGCGAATCCGGGCCAGCAGTGTCCGGGCCGCGTCGCGGTCGGTGGCGCAAGCCGCGGTGACCAGCACCGTCAGCAGCAGTCCGAGGGTGTCCACGACGATGTGCCGCTTGCGGCCGTTCACCTTCTTCCCGCCGTCGAAGCCCCGGCTCGCGGCCGGCACCGAGGCGGCCGCCTTCACCGACTGCGCGTCGATGATCCCGGCGGTCGGCTCCCGGTCGCGGCCGGCAGCCTCGCGGACCCGGTCGCGCAGCCGGTCGTGGAACTCGCCGACCAGTCCCTTGTTCCGCCAGCGCCGGAAGAACGCGTAGACGCGGTCCCACGCGGGGAAGTCCGCGGGCATCGACCTCCAGGCGATGCCGCCCGCGACCAGGTAGCGCACCGCGTCCACCATCTGCCGGTGGCAGTAGCCCTCCGGCTGCCCGCCCCGGCCCTCCAGCCATCCCGGCACCGGCAACGCATCGCGGACCACGGCCCATTCGGCATCCGTCATGTCCGACGGGTACTTCGGCCGCCTGTGCGGACGGTCCCCGGCGTTCCCGAACCGGTGAGCGAGACAGTCACACCCACGAGCAACCGAGTTGGAACCTGCGGACGCGAGGGCGTACAACTGCGGCAACAGGGCCTCCTGGTGTGCTCACGGTCTCGACAACCTCGAGCTGCACCAGGGGCCCTGTCTCCATGCCCGGTACGCGGCAAGATCACCCGACC
>NZ_JAIZ01000149.1 GCF_000710465.2 Kitasatospora sp. MBT63
CGCCCCAGACGGCCTCGTTCGGCGGGCAGGCGTGGCCGTGCTCGGCCGCGTACCCGGCGACCGCGGTCAGGTTGTCGGTGAAGGCGCTGTCGAACACCGACCACACGAACCCGAGCGCGTCCAGCCCCTTGACGCGCTCCGGGTCCATTTGTCACCGACGCCGGACCGGTCGCCCTGGCCAACCGTCAGCAGGCGGTGGCGGACCTGGCGCGTGATTCCTGGGGTGGCGGCTGGTGGGTTGTCCGGGGTGACAACGCGGGCGGGGACGGCTGGCGGGAGTACGACGACGCGGTGCCGGTCATTGCCACCACCCTGGAGCTGCTTGCCGAGCACGGCCCGCGCCCGGGACTATGGGTGAGGTCGACGGTGGATTCTGGGTGACCGAGGTGGAGTTCACGCGGCCGGGCGGGAGGCGGAAGGTGAGACGCCGTCGCGGTCCGGTGGCGAGCCGAAACGGACGTAGGGCCGCTCACACAATGGTGAGCGGCCCTGCCGGGGGCTTCGGTAGGTCATTTCGGACCGCGCCGCCCGGTTGCCGAGCCTTGATGTGGTGCGTGGTGCTTACGAGGGGAGGGGCGATCTTGTAGTTGGGTGTGTGGGGTTACATGGAGTAGCTGTTGACGCTGAGACCGATGTCGATGGCGGCGCCGTTTCCCGGGACGATTTCCTGCGTGCCCCATGTGCCGGTGAGTTTGAGGTCGCGGTGGTACATCAAGCCGCCGTCTCCGATGCCGTAGAGGTGGAGGACGCCAGGTGTTTCTACGCTGGCCAGCTTGGACAAGTTATGAGCCAGTGAGGGATGCTGGATCCAGCTATCCCGGAAAAAGCCGACGTGCTCGTATTCGGCATACCTATCCTGCTCCCACAGCGTCCCGCCCCCGGTTTCGGCCAGCAGGTGGACAAAGTCGCCATTGTCGTGGGTGTAGCTGGCGGTCAGGGACTTGGCGCCGGCAAGATTGCCGGGGACCTGCGAGGCGGTCCACTTGCCGGTTGCCGTGGTGAGGTCAAGGACCTGGACCTGTCCGCGGGTGTCGATCGTGAACACCTCGATGTTGTCGTTCACCGCGACACTGGTCACCTGGGTGGCCTTAGCCCCGACGTCTCTCCAGTCGGCATTGGGGCCGAAAACTCCGTTGGAGTCGCTGACCAGGCTGAACACTTCGCCGTCGATTCCCACCATCTCCAGGTAGATGATGCCGTTGATCTGGGCGGCGGTCAGATCAACGGCTTGCCAATCGCCGGGGAACTTGGACCAGCCGGACCACTGGTTGGTAGTGGTATTGAGGTCGTAGTACCAGATCCGGTTGTCGTTTGCGGTGGCGTAGACGCGTACCATGCCGGGCATCGCGACGGTGGCGACGCTCCTACTTCCCCGGCGCTGCTCGTTGTCGACAGCCGTCCAGGTCTGGTCGAAGGAGTCACCGCTGGAGTCGAAGGTCTGCGAGTAGAGGGCGCCGCTGAGTCCCAGCACCTCAAGGTGGACCGCGGTGGCGGACCACAGGGGCTCGTCGGTACCTCGCTCGCGGTAGATGACGAGGTTTCCGTCGTCCGTCAGCGCTGCCCAGGCTCCGCGCTCTTCGACAGGGGCGCACCAGGTGCTGTCGGCGTAGACGCAGAGGGTGCCCTCGTCGTGCATGAGGGCCTTGGCGGAGGAACCGTGTGTTCCGGAGGCCCAGAGTGATTTTCCGCTGGCGAGGGAGTAGAGGACTAGGTTGCCGTCGCTCTGCATGGTCAGGCGGGTGCTGGCGGAGTAGAGCGAGTCACCGGCTTTGAGGGTTGTGCCCTGCATGATGAAGGCCTGTCCTCGTGGCCAGTCGAGCACCTGGGAGGGGCTGCTCCCGCAGGCGCTGAGTCCAATGGTCCTGGTTCCGGTTTTGATGCCCAGGCAGGTCCCGGTGCTCACGTTCTTCAGTCTTCCATCGGCCTGTGGCAGCCACTCCACCTTGCGGTCAGGGCCGCCGTCGCACCTCTGGGCGCTCGGAGTGTCCGTGCCGGGGGTGATACCCAGACATCCCTTGTTGTAGCGCCTGATTCTGACGGTGTTGCCTGGGCCGAACTGCCAGCTCTGGGCGCCGATGCCAGTGCACGGTTCCGCCGTGTTAACGGCGCCATCGTTCTGTTGCAGGCAGAGTCCGGCCAGGGAGCCGGTGAAGGCGATGGAGTTCGACGGGAAGCGGAACGACTGTGTGGAAAGGCCATTGCAGGTGAAGAATCCGAGTCGCCCCTGGGCGATGGTCAGGCAGAACGCGGTCGCATAGGTGGTGGTCAGTGTCCCGCCGTCGGGATTGGCAAACCACTGCTGGCCATCTGTCGGCGGGTCCTGGCACGTGGACAGCACGACGAGGCTGGGGTTGGCAGTACTTTCGGTCAGGCATTTGCCCAGCGTCCGGATCGTGCTGTCGGTCGGGAACTGCCAGGCCTGACTGGCGACGCCGGTGCAAACGGAGGGAACGATCGTGGTTCCGTCCACGCTCGCACCATTCTTCGGCCCCAGGCACTGATTGTTGACGTTGGAGATCGTCTGAGTGGTGTCCGTCCACTGCTGGTGGGTGTACTGCACCCAGCAGTGTTTGGTCGTGCCCGGGGCGGGGTCGCTCCCGAAGGTGGCGATGTTGCAAGCGAGGCTGGCTGCGCCTCCGCCCGGGGGCGGGCCCGGGAAGTTCTTGTAGATGTCGTAGAAGTTGCCGGTTCCGAAGATCACGGTTGAGCCGGCGGTGATGGTACAGGGGTTGCCCTCGTCGCTGCAGAACGAGCCGACCTGCGGCGCGCCGCCCTTCATCTGGGTGAAGTCCACCGCGAGGTGGTCCGAGCCGACGTTGGTCAGCGTCCGTGCGCCCCAGCCCTTCGGGACCACGCGCGAGGTCACCAGGTAGTCCAGGATGCTGCCGCCGGCGGGCGACGGCCGGGTAACGCCGGCGGGGGAGTGGATGTAGCTGCCGCCGGGAAGACGGGTTCGCAGGCTGTCGGGGTCGCGGTTGTAGTCCCCGAGGGCCGCGAAGTCGAGGCTGTAGGCGGCGGCCTGCCCGGCCATGTAGGCCACCAGATTGGGGTCATCGTTGCCGTTTCCGGACAAGCCGTGAAGGGTGTAGAAGATTGTCGAACCGAGCCTTACCCCGAACGCGGGCCGCGAGCCTTCAGACGTCTGTGTGGCTGGGATCCCGGGGTTGATCGCGAACACCCGCGCGGCGCGTGTCTGGGTCACCATGGCCAGGTTGACCCGGTTGGCGCCCGGGTCGGTGATCATGAAGTAGATCCAGTAGATGTTGGGGCGGGACCGGCTTCCGAGGTTCCAGCTGTACTCGCTGATGGCGGGCAGCGAAGGGTCTGGGGTGTAGGTCTGCTGGAAGGTGGCACTGGCGGGGGGCTGAGGGCCGGCTTCCTGGAGTGCCACGACATCGTGGTTGGCCATCAGCCGCTGGATGTCAGTGGTCCATTTAGTGGCGGCGCCGCCGTCGCGGCCCTGCATGTTGTACGTGGCGGGCTTGAAGTCCTCAAGGAATAGCGGTGCGGCAGAAGCCCGAATGACGGGGGTCACCGCGAAAGCGGTTAGGGTCAGGGCCACCGCGAGCAGGACGCCGAGAAGGCGACGCAGAGGCGTGCTGGCCGAGTGTGCAGCGGCGCCGTGTGCGGCGCGGTGCGACGCCTCGGGGGGCGGCAGCAATAAGGGTGTCATCAAGGCTCTCCAGATGGGTGGGAGGGACCGGAGCGGGTCCTGCAAAAGAGGGGGTGAGTGCCAGCGCTGCCCGCACCCGGGAGCGGGCGGCACCTGCCGGCGCCGTTCGGGTAGCCGGAACCTGAAGCGGGAATCCGGACACGTGCGCGTCGTACCCGCAGCGAGCCACAAGAACCCGGACTGGTCTGGCGCGGCCCACACCTAGCCCCCGGCCGGAACACCCCCGGAAATTCGGCGTGGCCCAGGGCCTCGTCCTTGGCGCCAACAGTGGGTCAAGTCATGACGTACCCTCACGGTGCTTGGCTGCGCCGACGGTCGGGCACTCCGGGCTGAGACTTCCGGAGCCATGGGGGGGGGACACGCGCAATGCTGCTGACGGGACCGGGCGAACGCGGGGCAGGTCAGGTGAGGCTGAGTTTGCGAGCCGGGTCGGGCCGAGTCAAGGAAGGAACGTATGCGCGTGTCCTGGCGGCCCGGGCCTAGCTACCTGTTTTTCGAACCCGGAGACAGCAGGTAGACGGACCAATGCCCGACGAGTGAGGCTTGAGTATCCGTTCGCGACGCGGTCACAGTAACCGTTCAGCGAACAGCCCCCTGCTGCGGCAGTACCTGCCCAAGGGCACCGACCCGCCCATCCCGGTGGTGGTGGACGCGGCGGTTCTCACACCCAGCGCGGCAGCGCAGCGCACAGGTCACGGCGCTGCCCAGGAGTCCACATCTCCCATCGGGCAGTGGCCGCGCTGACGCCGACCGTGCTCGGGCCAGCGCCCGAAGCGGCTGTCTCCGGCCCGGTGTGACAACCCCATCCGGTCCTGTCGAGTGGCGTGCTGTCATGCCCGCATCCAGCATCACGATCAGAGGGAGCGCACAGTGCGCCCGTCATCGACTGTGGCCAGGCCACAGAGAAATGGGGTTGAGATGCGATCTGCTCGTGTACTGGGCAGAAGCCTTGCCATCGCCGCCGGAACCGCACTACTCGCAGGCATCGTTCCGGGAGCCGTCCCCACGAATACGGCGTCCGCCGCCGACGCGTGCGGGCAGTCCTTCGCAGACTACGCGGGGACGTTCACCGGGACGGTGCTCCTGGGGAATGGTCCCGAGCAGCTCACATACACGCTGACGTTCCCCAGCCTCGGCGACTACGACATGAAGCTGGCCATCTCCAGTTCCTCCGGCACGCACGAAGTCCAGGGCCCGAAGAAGATCCTCTCCACTCAGTCGTCCGGCAACCTGATGCTCACGGTGCCGATCTTCCGTACCCAGGGACCCGTCGAATACATGGACGTCATCGCACGGGACACGCAGTGTCAATCCGCGCTGCTCGCAACGACGCCTCCCACGGTGACCGCCTTCACCTTCACCGTACCGATGGGCCCGGACATCATCATGATGAGGACGGCCTGACCGAGAACGCCCGGACCGCCACTGACCGAAAAGTGTCGGCCGACCCATGACGGCGAGGCCCCAGGCAGTCGAGCCGGATGTCCAACAATATGTCCAACAATCCAGTTCAACCAGGGGCCTCACCCGCGCCGAAGAGTTCGACGAGTGGACGATGATCGCGGACCCTTAGCTCACGGACTGAGCACCGGTCCGTTACACCCGCTCCACGCCGCGCTCGGCGAGCTGTCCCGGCGTCAGCTTCGCCCGCCTCGCCTTGGCGTTGTTCAAGAATGAACCTAGCGCCACCTGATGCACCACGACCTGGTCCTCGCCGCCGGTGGCCAGCCTCCACAGTCTCCAACGGCTCACGGTGAGGGCGGGGCACCCGCGCATGCCGCTCCCGCGCCCCGAACTGGGCGAGCGCCGCCCTTGCTGGCGAGGGCTATGTGTCCGCCGACCTCGGCGAAGCGGTGGGTGACCTCCGGGATCAGGTCGAACGGCCCGTAGGTGTCACCCGGCGCCGGGCGTCGGCGAGGAACGCGAGGTCGGCACGCCCGTGAACGGCGGGGATGTCGGCTGTCCCCCGCGCGGAGGAGACGGCGGCGCGGATCTCCTTCCGGGGTCGGCTTCGAGGCCGGTCCTCAGGGACGACGCCGGGGCGGCGACGCGCCGACACGATAGTTTCCATGACCGTCACCCCACCCGATCGCGCGCTGGCGTCCCCGCCCCGCTGGGCCGTCTGCGCCGCCCACACCGCCGTGCTGCTCACCCTGCCGTCCGGGATATGGCGCCTCCTGCTGGCGGCCGGTCTCACCGCCGGGTACACCCGGGCCGGGTACGAGGCGATGGACTTCACCGGCTGGGGTTCGGTGTACGTGGTCGGGCTCAGCACGGCCGGGGAACTGCTGGCACTGCTCACGCTCGGGCTGGTCCGGCCGTGGGGCGAGGTGCTGCCGAGGTGGGTTCCCCTCGTCGGCGGGTGTCGGCCGAACCCGCGCACGGTCACCGTTGCGGCGGGCCTCGGTGCCGGGGCACTGACCCTGTTTCTCTCCCAGTTCGCCCTCTGGTGGGCTTTCCCCCACACGGACATGACCCCTCTCGGCAGCACCATCGCCGGATTCCTGTACCTGCCCCTCGTCGCCTGGGGACCACTCCTCGGTGCCGTCACCATTGACTACCACCGCCGTACGGCGGGAGCTTGACCCGTCCGGCATCACCCGAGCCGGCCAGCGCCCATACAGCCACCCTGGGCACACGGCGCGCTGTGCACGTTCGCGTGTACCTGGCTGTGCAGATAGGTGGCCTGTACCCGGACACGGGGCGCAACAAGCTGCAACGCGGAGTCTCGTGTTGCACCCCTGAGCTGGGCGTTTGTCCCCTGGGGCGGGCCGGGCGGTGCCGTGTTGCACCTCGGCGGCCCGCCTCGCGGGACGCCAGCTACGCCCAGCGCATCCCGAGTTCGGTGAGTCGGGCGGCTCGCTCGGCCGGGATGGTGGTCCGCCGAAGGCGGCTGTTAGCGACGAAGAGTCCCAGGGCCACGACGACCTCTGTCGGTTCGCCGCCGCCTTCGGTGTCCAGCAGCAGCGGCTCCTTGTGCTTGCGGGGGACGTTGAGGTTCCCCTCCCGCTCGCGGTACTGGGCGGCGGCGGCCAGGTTCCGCTGCTCCTTCTCCGCGTGCGGCACCTTCGCGGGCGGCAGTTCCTCGGCGGGCATCGGTTCCAGCCCGAGGACGTGCTCGCACACCCACTGCTGGGCCG
>NZ_JAIZ01000150.1 GCF_000710465.2 Kitasatospora sp. MBT63
GGACGGGCCGGGCGCGGACGGGCCGGACGGGCCGCCGCAGCCGGCCAGCGCGGGCAGCGCGAGCGCGACGGCGGCCAGCGCGAGGGGCAGCGGGCGGCGACGTGTCATGGGTCCAGCTTGCCGGGAAACGCCGCCGGGGCGGGCTCGGACGCCATTGTCCGTGCCCGCCCCGGCTGCTCACGCACGGCGGCTCTCCTGCGCCGAGCTCCGCCGTGCGCCCCTCCCCGGTCGGAGGGGGTGCGGTCAGCGATGGGACCGCGCGTTCGAGGGGGTGTGACCCTCCCCGTCAGCGCGAGTCGCTGCCCGCCGCCTCGAGGGCGGCGCGGCCTGCCTCCAGGCGCGCCACCGGGATCCGGAAGGGGGAGCAGGACACGTAGTCCAGTCCCACCTCGTGGAAGAAGTGGACCGAGTCCGGGTCGCCGCCGTGCTCGCCGCAGACGCCGAGCTTGAGGTCCGGGCGGGTGGCCCGGCCGGCCTCGGCGGCCAGCTTGACCAGCGCGCCGACACCGTCCCGGTCGATGGTCTCGAACGGGCTGACGCCGAAGATGCCCTTCTCCAGGTAGGCCGTGAAGAACGAGGCCTCCACGTCGTCCCGGGAGAAGCCCCAGACGGTCTGGGTCAGGTCGTTGGTGCCGAAGGAGAAGAACTCCGCGGCCTCGGCGATCTGACCGGCGGTCACCGCGGCCCGCGGCAACTCGATCATGGTGCCCAGCTTGATGTCCAGCGACACCCCGGTGGAGGCGGCCACCTCGGCGAGCACCCGCTCGCACTCGTCGCGCACCAGCTCCAGCTCCTGGACGGTGCCGACCAGCGGGATCATCACCTCGGGGCGCGGGTCGCCGCCGGCCAGCCGGCGCTCGGCCGCGGCCTCCGCGATGGCCCGGACCTGCATGCCGAACAGGCCGGGGATGACCAGGCCGAGGCGGACGCCGCGCAGACCCAGCATCGGGTTCTGCTCGTGCAGCTTGTGCACGGCCTGGAGCAGGCGCAGGTCGTTCTCGTTCGGGTCCTTGCGGGCCTCGGCGAGGGCGACGCGCACCGACAGCTCGGTGATGTCGGGCAGGAACTCGTGCAGCGGCGGGTCGAGCAGCCGGACCGTGACGGGCAGTCCGTCCATCGACTGGAAGAGCTCGAGGAAGTCGCCCTTCTGCAGCGGCAGCAGGGAGGACAGGGCCTGCTCGCGGTCCTTGTCGTTGTCGGCCAGGATCAGGTGCTCGACCTCCTTGCGCCGCTCCTCGCCGAGGAACATGTGCTCGGTGCGGCACAGGCCGATGCCCTGGGCGCCGTAGCGGCGGGCGCGGTTGGCGTCCTCGGCGTTGTCGGCGTTGGCGCGCACCGCGAGCCGGCGGCGGACGTCGGCGTGCGCCATCAGCCGGTGCACGGCCTGGACCAGCCCGCCCTGGACGTCGGCGCCGGCGTGCAGGGTGCCCTCGAAGTACTCCACCACCGGGGACGGCAGCACGGGTACCTCACCGAGGTAGACCTTGCCGTTCGCGCCGTCGATGGAGACCACGTCGCCCTCGTGCACGACCTGGCCGTCGGAGGTCGTGAACTTGCGGTTCTTGGTGTCCACCTCCAGCTCCTCGGCGCCGCAGACACAGGTCTTGCCCATGCCGCGGGCGACCACGGCCGCGTGCGAGGTCTTGCCGCCGCGCGAGGTCAGGATGCCCTCGGCCGCGATCATGCCTTCCAGGTCGTCCGGGTTGGTCTCCCGGCGGACCAGGATCACCTTCTCCCCGGAGCGGGACCACTTGACGGCGGTGTACGAGTCGAAGACGACCCGGCCGACCGCGGCGCCCGGCGAGGCGGCGATGCCGTAGGCGACCGGCCTGGTCTCGGAGGTGGGCGCGAAGCGCGGGAACATCAGCTGGGCCAGCTGGGCGCCGGTGACCCGGTGCAGCGCCTCGTCCAGGTCGATCAGGCCCTGGTCGACCAGCTGGACGGCGATCCGGAAGGCGGCCGCGGCGGTGCGCTTGCCGACCCGGGTCTGGAGCATCCAGAGCTTGCCGCGCTCGATGGTGAACTCGATGTCGCACAGGTCCCGGTAGTGGGTCTCCAGGGTGTGCATGATCGACATCAGCTCGTCGTACGACTTCTTGTCGAGCTGCTCGAGGTCGGCCAGCTGCAGGGTGTTGCGGATGCCGGCGACGACGTCCTCGCCCTGGGCGTTCTGCAGGTAGTCGCCGTAGACGCCCTGGGTGCCGGTGGAGGGGTCTCGGGTGAAGGCCACGCCGGTGCCGGAGTCCTCGCCGAGGTTGCCGAAGACCATCGAGCAGACGTTGACCGCCGTGCCCAGGTCGTTCGGGATGCGCTCCTGACGGCGGTACAGGCGGGCCCGGTCGCCGTTCCAGGAGTGGAACACCGCGTGGATCGCGAGGTCCAGCTGCTCGCGCGGCTCCTGCGGGAAGGCACGGCCGGTCTGCGCGAGCACGATGCCCTTGAAGGTCTCCACCAGGGTCTTGAGGTCCTCGGCGGTGAGGTCGAGGTCGTTCTCGGTGCCCTTGGCGCGCTTGACCTCGTCCAGCGCGTCCTCGAACAGCTCGCCCTCGACGCCCAGCACGGTCTTGCCGAACATCTGGACCAGGCGGCGGTAGGAGTCCCAGGCGAAGCGCTCGTTGCCGGACTGGGCGACCAGACCGGTCACCGAGGCGTCGGAGAGCCCGATGTTGAGGACCGTGTCCATCATGCCGGGCATGGAGAACTTGGCCCCGGAACGGACGGACACCAGCAGCGGGTTGTCGGCCTGGCCGAGCTGCTTGCCCATCTCGCCCTCGAGGGCGGCCAGGTGCTTGCTGATCTCGTCGTTCAGCGAGCCCGGCTCACTGCCGGTCTCCAGGAAGACCTTGCAGGCCTCGGTGGTGATGGTGAACCCCGGAGGGACGGGGAGACCCAGGTTGGTCATCTCGGCGAGGTTCGCACCCTTCCCGCCAAGAAGGTCCTTGAGGTCCTTGTTTCCTTCGGTGAAGGAGTAAACAAACTTCTGCTCGGACGGCACGGGTCGGTCTCCTCGCACACGGTTGCCCTGACGCCGGAGAACATACCCATTTCGAAGGCGTTGTCGCGCCCCTAGCTGGACGTATGAGCTTTGCGCCGCCCAGCGACCCGACAGATCGAATGCCCGTCAGGGCGTTTACCTCTGTTGGTGAAATCGTCCGGCTGACGCGAGTGACGCTTCAAGTATTGAAGGCAACGAAACGCCAAGATCACACGAACCGGACAGAGCGTAGCGGCGGGTGAACCGCCGTGTTGCCCCGGCTTGATTTCCTGCATCCAGCGACGCCGATCCGGTGGAAAGCCCCTTCGGGAAGCGATTCACCTCCGCTCACCCCGCCGGAGACCCCTGACAGGGCGTCAATCGCCACGATATGTGGCAAGCGTCACGGGCGCATCTCAACCGTCGGGCGTAGCAGGAGTGCGCCTTTCGTGGCATGCGGTGATGAGCCGGCGACTCCAGGTAGCCGAAATCTGCCTCAAAGGAGCCCTCTTGGCCAGGTTGTCCAAGAGGGCAGGGCCGCGGCGGCCTCCCGGTCGCCGCGGCCGATTTCGCCAGTGCGTAGTACTCAGCCGCCCGAGGTGTCCGATTCGGCGTCCGAGCTGGGGAGGGCGCAGTCGTACGGATCGTCCAACCAGCCCTCGGGGAGGACAACACGATTGTTGCCACTCGTGCGCCCGCGCGGGCCGTCCGCGCTCTCCGGCCACAGTTGCGCCTGGTCAACCTGGTCGAGGGTGGTGCTGAGCTCGGCCAGCGAGCTGGAGTTGGCCAGTCGGACCCGCAGCTCGGAGCCGACCGAGAAGCCCTTGGTGTACCAGGCGACGTGCTTTCGGAAGTCGATCACACCGCGGGTCTCGTCCCCCATCCACTCGCCGAGCAGCTGGGCGTGCCGGACCATCGAGCGGGCGACGTCGGCGAAGGCCGGGCGGGCCGGGTCCACCGCGCCCTCGAAGATCGACACCAGGTCCTTGAACAGCCAGGGCCGGCCCAGGCAGCCGCGGCCGACCACCACGCCGTCGCAGCCGGTCTCGCGCATCATCCGCACCGCGTCCTCGGCGCACCAGATGTCGCCGTTGCCGAGCACCGGGATCCCGGCCGGGACGGCCTCGCGCAGCCGGGCGATGGCCGACCAGTCGGCGGTGCCGCCGTAGTGCTGGGCGGCCGTGCGGCCGTGCAGGGCGATGGCCGCCACGCCCTCCTCGGCGCCGATCCGGCCGGCGTCCAGGTAGGTGAGGTGGTCGTCGTCGATGCCCTTGCGCATCTTCATGGTGACCGGGAGGGCCCCCGCGTTCGAGACCGCCTCGCGGAGGATCTCGCGCAGCAGGTTGCGCTTGTACGGCAGCGCGGAGCCGCCGCCCTTGCGGGTCACCTTGGGGACCGGGCAGCCGAAGTTCAGGTCGATGTGGTCGGCCAGGCCCTCGTCCGCGATCATGCGGGCGGCCTTGCCGACGGTGACCGGGTCGACCCCGTAGAGCTGGATCGACCGGGGCTTCTCGCTCGGGTCGAAGTGGATCAGCTGCATGGTCTTGGCGTTGCGCTCGACCAGCGCCCGGGTGGTGATCATCTCGGAGACGAACAGGCCCCGGCCGCCGCTCTGCTCGCGGCACAGGGTGCGGAACGGGGCGTTGGTGATGCCCGCCATCGGCGCCAGCACGACGGGGGGCCAGACCTGCATCGGGCCGATGTCCAGCGGCGCGAACTCGGTGGCGGCCGGGGCGGGGTCGGGCGTGGTCGTCATGCGCGGCAAGTCCTCAGGGAGGGGGTTCGGGACTCTCCATTGTCCCCCACCCGGCGCAGCGCCCGGCCGGGCCGCCGCGGCCGCCGTCCCGCTACCCCAGCAGGGCGGCCAGCCGCTCCCGGGTCTCGGCGTCCTGCGGGGTGTAGGCGACCACCCTGGCACCGGTGCGCGGGCCGAGCCACAGGTTGGTGTACTCGAAGCGCAGCAGCCCGGTGCCCGGGATCTCGAACTGCTTGAGACCGTTGGCGGGCGCGTCCACCTCGTGCCGCTGCCAGGCCGCCTCGAACTCCGGCGCGGCCTGGGCCAGCCGGGCCAGCAGGTTCTTCCAGCCGGGGTCGGCGGCGTGCTCGGCCATCGCGGTGCGGAAGCGCGCCACCACGCTGCGCCGGGCCGCGTCCAGGTCGACCAGGTGCCGGGCGAAGGGGGTGTCGGTGAACGCCATCCAGAGCACGTTGCGGTCCTCGAACGGCACCAGGTCCAGGTCGCCCGCCAGCACCGTGTACGCGCGGTTGTGGGCCAGCACGTCGTAGCGGCTGTTGAGCACGGCCGCGGGCAGCGGGTCGAACTGGTCGAGCACGGCCCGCACCGGCGCGGTGACGGTGAAGCACTCCGCCTGCGGGACCGGGTCCTCGGCCGCCGCCAGCGCGAACAGGTGGGCGCGCTCCACCGGGTCGAGCCGCAGCGCCCGCGCCACCGCGTCCAGCACCTGCACCGACACCTGGATGTCCCGGCCCTGCTCCAGCCACGTGTACCAGGTGACCCCGACCGCGGCGAGCTGCGCCACCTCCTCGCGCCGCAGCCCCGGGGTGCGGCGGCGGCCGAGCCCCGGCAGCCCGACCTGCTCGGGCGCGATCCGCTCCCGGCGGCTGCGCAGGAAGGCGGCCAGCTCGTGGCGGCGGGCCGCGGCGGGGGCGGGGGCGGCCGAGGTGGCGTGACTGCTCATACGCTCAGCATGCCCGTTCGGCGTGCCGGGTGCCAGGTACTTCTGATACCTGGATAAACACTGTCTGGTACCAGGTTCCGAAGGGGTGGATCGTAGGATCCGTGACTCAGCAACTGACCTTGCCGCAGACCCTTCCGCACGTCCGCCGCCCGGCCGTCCCCGGGCTCGGACGGGCCGGGCTCACCACCGTGCTGCTCGGCGCGTTCCTCCCGATGCTGGACTTCTTCATCGTCAACGTCGCCCTCCCCACCATCGACCACGACCTCGCCGCCGGCCCCGCGGTCCTGGAGCTGGTGGCCGCCGGGTACGGCATCGCCTTCGCGGTGCTGCTGGTGCTCGGCGGGCGGCTCGGCGACGCGGTCGGCCGCCGCCGGCTGTTCGTGGCCGGCGCCGCCGCCTTCGCGGTGACCTCGCTGGCCTGCGGCCTCGCCCCGACGGCCTGGACCCTGGTGGCCGCCCGGGTGGCCCAGGGGGCCTCGGCCGCCCTGCTGATCCCGCAGGTCCTGGCCACCATCACCGCCGCCACCGAAGGCGCCCGGCGGGCCCGGGCGCTCGGGATCTACGGCGCGGTCGGCGGGATCTCGGTGGTGATCGGCCAGGTGCTGGGCGGCCTGCTGGTCTCCGCCGACCTGTTCGGGACCGGCTGGCGCGCGGTGTTCCTGCTCAACGTGCCGTTCGCGCTGGCCACCGCGGTGTTCGCGGTGCGCTGGGTGCCGCAGACCCGTTCTCCCCGGGCGGCCGGGCTGGACCTGCCCGGCACCGCGCTGCTGACGGCCGCACTGCTCGCGCTGTTCGTGCCGCTGATGGAGGGCCGCGCGGTCGGCTGGCCGCTGTGGACCTGGCTGCTGCTGGCCGCGTTCCCGTTCCTGGCCACCGCGTTCCTGGTGGTCGAGCGGCGGACCGAGGCCGCCGGGCGGGTGCCGCTGGTCCCGCTGTCGCTGGTCCGGATCCCGGAGATGCGGCGCGGGCTGGGGATCGCGCTGCCGTACTTCACCGGGTTCGGCGGATTCATGTTCGTCATCGCGATCCTGCTCCAGCAGGGTCTGCACCAGGACCCGGTGGCGGCCGGCTGGGCGCTGGTCCCGATGGCGGTCGGCTACTTCGGCGCCTCGCTGGCCGGGCCCCGGCTGGTCGGCCGGTTCGGCAGCCGGGTGATCACGGTCGGCGCCGCGGTCCAGGGCACCGGGCTGGCCGCGCTGGCCGCCGTCGCGCTGGCCGACCCGGCGCAGCTGTCCGTACCTCGGATGCTGCCGGGGATCGCGCTGGCCGGGATCGGCCAGGGGCTGATCGGGATGCCGCTGTTCCGGGTGGTGCTCTCTCAGGTGCCCGCCGAGCAGGCGGGGGTGGGCAGCGGGGTGCTGGCGACCACCCAGCAGTCCAGCCTGGCGCTCGGGGTCGCGGCGGTGGGCACCCTCTTCCTGGGGCTGGTCCCCGGCCTGGGGATGGCCCGCGCCCTCGCGGTCGTGCTCACCGTGCAGCTGGCCGGCTCGGTGGTGATCGCCCTGCTGAGCGTCCGGCTGCCGCACTCGGTGGCCTGAGGCCGGCGAGGGCCGGGGCCCGGGGCCGGGCCGGGCACCGGCGGTGACCTGCGGGGCGTCGGGAAAAGCGCGGGACCGCCGTCGGTGCCGGATGACACGATGGCGGCATGACGAGTGTTCCCCCCGCCGGCCAGGTCTCCCCCGCCACCCACGACTCCCCCACCGGGCCGGCCGGGCCCTCCGGGCCGCTCTCCCCGGTCGACACCCGGACGCGGGAGGAGCTCGCCGCGCTGGTCGAGGCGGGCGCCCGGCCGAAGTACCTGCTGTTCTGGGGCCACCGCCCGGAGCGGGACGGGCGGATCGGCGCCGGTGCGCTGAGCCAGTGGTGGCCCGCGCGGTTCACCGTCGACGGGGTGGGCTACCCGACGGCCGAGCACTGGATGATGGCCGGCAAGGCGCGGCTGTTCGGGGACGAGGAGATCGTGCCCAGGATCCTGGCCGCCCGGACACCGGGCGAGGCGAAGAAGCTGGGCCGGCAGGTCCGCGGCTTCCACGACGAGCGCTGGGCCGCCGAACGGTTCGAGCTGGTGGTCCGGGGCAACGTCGCCAAGTTCGGCTCCAGCGAGGAACTGCGCGGCTATCTGCTGGGCACCGGCGGCCGGGTGCTGGTGGAGGCCAGTCCGCTGGACCGGCTGTGGGGCATCGGCCTGGCGGCGGACGACGAGCGGGCCACCGCGCCGGCGCGGTGGCGCGGACTCAACCTGCTCGGCTTCGCCCTGATGGAGGCCAGGGCCCGGCTCGCGGTCTGACCCCCGCCCGCCTGCGAAAACCCCAGTAGCCGCCCCCTGCAAGGCAGTTGATCCTCTTCCAGCCGTAAGAACGCCGACTCGCTCCCGTAACACGCCTGCCGTATCGGCGCGCCAGGATGGCTGCCAGGCATGGCCCGGGGGCGGGGCAGAAGTCCTCGGGCGGAGAGGGCGGGTCCGACACGATGACAGTCCAGGAGCTGGGTCCGGCAGCCGAGGTCGAGGCGATACGGGCCGAGCTCGACGAGCTGCTGCGCGCCCGGCAGTACGCGGCGCTGCGCGAGCGGCGGCTGGCCGAGGCCGTGCGGGCCTCCGCGCAGCCGCCGGACGAGCTGCTGCGGCAGCTCGGCCAGGCCCGGCGGCTGCGGGAGGGGCTCAGCGAGCGGTGCCGGGAACAGCACGACCGGCTGCGGCTGCTGGAGGAGCGCGACCGGCCGGCGGCCTCGCGGCGCCGCCCCACCGGAGCCAGGTTCGCGGGCGCCGCCGCCCCGGTGGCC
>NZ_JAIZ01000151.1 GCF_000710465.2 Kitasatospora sp. MBT63
ACTCGGACGTCGTGTGCCCGTGGTGCTACATCGGCAAGCGGCGCTTCGAGAAGGCCCTGGAGGCCTTCCCGCAGGCCGCCGACGTCGAGGTCGTCTACCGCCCGTTCCAGCTCAACCCGCTCTCCTCCGAGGCCGGGGAGCCTTCGTCGCAGGTCTACGAGCGGAAGTTCGGGAAGCCGGCGCAGGCCATCTTCGGCCCGCTCACGCAGGCCGCCGCCGCGGAGGGGATCACCTTCCGGATGGACGACGCCATCGCGGCCAACACCTTCTCGGCACACCGGCTGATCTGGTTCGCCGCACGCCACGGTCTCCAGAGCGAGGTGAAGGAAGGCCTGCTGGCCCACTACTTCACCAACGGCGGCCACCTCGCCGACAAGGCCCAGCTGGCGGACGTCGGCGTCGCCGCGGGCCTGGACCGCGACCAGGTCGAGGCGTTCCTCGCCTCACAGGACGGCGTCGCCGAGGTCCGGTCCGAGCTCGCCGAAGCCGCCGAGCTGGGCATCACCTCGGTACCCACCTTCGTCTTCGACGGACAGGTCGCCGTCCCGGGCGCCCAGAGCCCCGAACTCCTCCTGGAGGTCATGGAGAAGGTCGCCGCCGGCACGACGGATTGGCGGTAGCGGCCTGCATCCGACACATCCCGAACCTGCCGTACGTCCGCCACCATCCGTCGTACGGTGAAGGCGAGCGGTGCCCATGCCACTCACCGTGTACGGCTCGGTCGACCCACCCCCCCGGCGGCCGGGCCGTTCGCATGGGCGCGGCGGGCCGCGTGACCGGTCCGGCGGACGATCTGTCCGTCCGAGCCCGTGCGGGGGTGTCCAGTACGGTGAGGACTGCCCGACAGCCGGCGCGGTCTGCTCTCGCAGCGGCTCGCGGTATGCGGTGCCGTGGAGAGCGGCGGGCTTTGCCGTTGCCCGCCGCGCGGCCCGGTCCGCGCGGGACCGGGAGCCGTGCTCGCACCTGCGCTAGGAGAAACCATGGGGATGTCCTGGAAATGGCGTTTCGAGGACGGCGAGGGCACCGCACTGGTGCTGCCGGCCGCGGACCCCGTATCGGAACCCCCGGAGCGGGGCACGGCCGCGGGGGCGTCGGAAGTCTCCTTCGAGTCCCGAGACGACGCGGAGACGTGGGTCGGTCTCGCCTGGCGAGGGCTCCTCGACGCTGGCGTCGCGCACGTGACACTTCTGCACGACGGCCGTGAGGCCTCCGAACCGATGAGCCTGCTCCCCGAGGCACCTCCGCCGGCCCGGGGCGACCGGGACGGCGGCGATGCGCTCGACGCAGGACCGGACCGGGCGGTCTGAGGGGGAACGGGATTTCGAGGTTCGTTCCCGTTCTCTCCCGAGGATCACCCGCCTCGGGCCGGAAAACCGGCCCGAGGCGGGATGCCCTCTCTAGCCATCGTCGCTGCTGTAGTCCCCCGCGTGCATCACCGGCTCATCGCGCCGACGTTCCTCGGGGCTCTCGGCGAACTCGATGTCGAGGTGTTCGGGGTCGAGGATCACCTCGGCGATACCGATGTCCACGCTCTCCATACCCCAACGGTCCGTTGGTATCTCCATGCCTACCAGGCTCAGCTCGTCGTCCTTGAGCGCACAGAGGGCCACATCCAGGTCGATCGGGTCTTCCTCGGTCTCGTCGTTGTCATATCCGGGGGAAGTCGAAGCCCGCTTGAAGAAGCCGCAGAAGTCTTCGACCTGACCGTGCGTCCAGGTGATCGGTGCGGAGTTGACGACGTGTCGAATATTCCTGAACTGGTCGGTGCGCTCGAGGTAGCTCTCGAAGGTGGACCATTCCATCTGGCTGACCTGCCTGGGGTTCTTTCGAACGCCGGCGACCACCCGCTCGAAACGCGCCCGCGTGGTGGCGACGATCGCCGAGTTGTTCGCCAGCAAGGCCTCGTTGGCGGTCTTCCGGGTAGCGGGATGGCGCAGGGCATGCGCAGCCGCCGATAGCGAGACATTGCGGTGGGCGTTGATCTGGCGGCCGGTCGCCAGCGGCTGTTCATATTTCTCGGCAAGCTCTGCAGCCTGGATGAAATCGTTGGCCGGGTACGTGCCGGCGACTCCCGTGACGACGGCTCCGGCTCGGTTCTTCCCGACCACTTCGACATCGGACAGGGGGCTCATCCAGCCCTTGTCGGTGAGTATTTTGACCGCGGACGAGAGGTTTCCGGCGGTCGGGGCGTAGTGCCCGCTGTCGTTGTTTATGTGGGAAATTCTCTGGACATTAATTCCATTCTCGACCGTGGTTTTGAGCTCCAGTATCCCCGCGCAGATGACCGGTTCGCCGGATGAATGGCTGCTGTGGCGGTACCTGAAATCATATTTATTCCCGCCGGGATCCTTCTTCAGGCGGGTCACGTCGCCCCAGGTCAGCATCCCCTTGCCGAGGAGATACTGGAGCTGTGTGTCCGCAGCCGTGGCCCGCCGAAGGGACCGTTCATCCTCCGGGTCGAGCTCGAGCGAGAATATCTCCAAACCCTGGTCGAAAACGAAGAGATTATGTTCGATGTCCAGGATCCACCCGTATTTCCTGTCCTGCAGGTAGCTTTCGAAAGCGCGGAAGAGAAGCGCATCCCTGCCCTCGGCATCGGACGTGGCCTGAATGACCACCCGGTCAAGAATCGAATCGGCCTTGAAATAGATGACCGGAGTGGCCCCGGTGTCTCCTGCGTCCACGCCGAAGAGCTTCGGATCCATGGCGACCGGGTCGTTGAGCCGCACGTCGTAGTCTTCGGACTTTCTCTCGTCCATCGGGTCGGCGGGCTTCCTCTTGGAAACCCGGGTTATATTTTCGGAGATCTTCCGGTCGACCTCTCTGCGGCGCGCCCTGGACTTCGCCCGGTACTCGTCGTACTCTTCCTGGCTCATTCCGGTGTCATCCGGGTCGGTCTCGTGCCTGTAGTACCGGCCCTCCAATCTGTTGCCCTGCTCGTCGAGGGCGAGGAAAGCCCTGTGCTCGGGGGACCAGGCGCGGACCGGCATCCCCTGCTCGTCGAGGGCGAGGTAAGCCTCGTGCTCGGGGGACCAGACGCGGCCCGGATTATTGTCCCGGGTTGCTCCGGAACCGGAGTGTGTGGCCTTCCCGCTCTCCACCCGAGGTGTTCCGGCGGGCTTGACCTTTCTGAATGTCTTGGCCCGGAAGGTGTCTCGGTCGCTCTTCCTGGACGTCTCACCCCTCCGGGTGCCGGCCCGCCGGGTGGTCGGCGCCCCGGTCGCGCCGCCCAGTCGGTCAATTCTCAGGTTCGGCATGTTCGCCGGCTTCGCCGGGGGTTGCCGCTTGGGAGGGTGAACGGGAGTCTGATCACCCTCGCTGTCGGTGCTTTCGGACGACACCTCGGAGTCGCTCACCGGATCCTCGCTCGAATCTTCGACCTCGAAGGTGAAGTTCTCGGTGATCGGCTCATACGGTTCGTAGGCCAGCTCGACCGAATCGTAATTCTGGTAGTGCCATCCTCCGGACGCGTCCTGCACGTTCCATGTCATCTGGTCGTCGCTGTATTCGACTTTATTGTACAGACGGTCCACCCGAGAGAACATGTGCAGGTCGGGGAAGGACTCCACGGGGGTGTAGCGGTATCCCAGGTAGACGTGTTCCAGGAACTCCAGGACCAGCTCCTCGGTGAGGGGGAGGGGATTCGGATCGTCACCCATGTGGACTGTGGTCAGGGTGCACGACGGGCCGGTCTCGTCGTACAGGCTGGAAACGATGACCGGGTTGTAATACCACTCGCTGTCGTTGGCGATTATGCCGATCCATTTTATGTAGCTTTCGACATCGGTATTGTCCCGGGCCGCCACGCTTTGACGGAGCGCCCACTCGAATGTCGTACTGTCCATGGATACTCCGTCGTAGGCAGACTTTCCTGGTATCGATCCTGGGGTGAGTCTGCTCCCGCCGTGCGCCGGGTGCCGTGCTCGCGAGTGTCGGGCCGGGCGCGGAATCGATTTCCCGAACGGCTGCCCAGTCGGCCGGCACCTGGGCGGTACGGGCCGGTGGCAAGACGAAGGGCGGCCTCCCCGGGTTTTCTCCCGGGAGGCCGCCCGACGAATCGGTGCCCGCGTCGGAGGCCTGAGTCGCGGGATCGAAGCCTCAGGCTGATCCTCGGCCACCGATATGCCTCTGGTGTCTTCGGGGAGGCACGCCCCGACCAACGATCCACCTCGTGGATGGTCACCGATGGTCACTCGGCCCGTCGCCGCATCGGAGCAAAGGGCGACTTCACGGCTCTGGCCGGCGTCGCTCCGGGCGCGCAGGTCAGCGGGTGAGGCCGGCCCGGGGGCCACAGACGGGCCAAGCGCCGGGGCCCTGGGAGGCGAGGATCCTCTCGCCGACGGTGATCTGCTGCGCCTTGGACGCCAGGTTGGCCTGGGAGGCGTAGGAGGTGCCGCCGAAGGCCTGCCAGGTCGAGGGGGAGATCTGCAGCCCGCCGTAGAAGCCGTTGCCGGTGTTGATGCTCCAGTTCCCCCCGGCTTCGCACTGGGCGACCTTGTCCCAGGTGGACGCCGATGCGGCGGAGGCGGAACCGGCGGCCGCGAGGAGGCCTGTCGCCGGCAGAAGGGCCACGGTGGCGCCGATGAGGGCGGTGCGGGTGCGGTTGCGCTTGGCACGGGTGGTGATCTGGCGGGAGGTCATGCGGTTCCTTTCGTGGGACCCGGGTGGGCAGCGTTCACCGATCGCTCAAGGTGGGTGTGTCGTGCGCGTTCGGCGGCTGGGATGTCCGGCGCGGTGCGGCGCTCCGGACGCTTGCCCGGATCGGCCGCGACGGGCGGCCGGGGGCCGTTCCGTGCGGGTCCGTCGGGCGGTCCCGGGTAGTGCTCGTTGCACTGGTGACGAAGCTACGGACCGGCTGGAGCGCGGCCAAGCTTTCGGTTATCTGTGCAGGTCGGTGCAGTGTTACCGCAGGTACGGGCCGGGTCCGGCCCCAGTGGGGGAGCGGGTTTGCCGAGTTCGCGGGGTTCCGGAGTGCCCCGGGTGGGGCCGCCCCCCGCGCGATCGGGCAGCCGGTACGGGCAGATCGGCGACGATCGGCGACGGCCCCGGCACGGGCGGCCACGGTGCAACCCGGTCAGGCCCGGATGAAAGTGACATGGGCCACATGCGGTCGGGTAGGGCGGTGGGGCGGTGTTCCCGGGCCGGCGCACCGGCACTCACCGGGGACGGTGTGCCCCCCCGGCGGACGGCCCCGTGGAGAACCGGGCCCGGCGCTGCGGCCGGGTACGGAAGAAGGGCCGGGGCGGCTGGACGGGCTGTCTACCGGACGGCGTCGCCCGTGGGCCCGGCGTCGGCTCCGACCTGCTCGGCGGTGCGGTGGCGCTGCCAGCTCAGCCACTTCGAGCCGTGGCCGGGGAGGTAAGGGAGCCCGGCCGGTCTGGCGACGACGCCCCGGGCGAAGGGGCCGGTCCACTCCAGTGCCACGTGGGGGTCGTCCGTGGCGGGCAACGCCCGGATGGTCCGCGAGCCGCTGTTGAGGAGCCGGACCAGCCGCTCGTACCTGTCCCGGTGGGGGAGCGGCCGCCAGTCGTCGGCGAGGCCGAGCAGGTCGAAGGCGGCGTAGCGGACGACGAAGGGCTCGCCACGGCGGGGGCCGCCGCCCGCACGGGTGTGCAGCAGCGCGGAGGACAGGTCGCCGTTCGGCAGCACGGCCAGGATCTCGCCGTCGAGGACGGCTTGCGGGAGGTCCCGGGCGGCGGCGGCGAGGTCGGCGAAGGTGCGGGTCAGATCGGTGCCGTGGGAGGAGAACAGCGCGGCGTCCGCTCCGGTGCGCAACACGGCCCGCCAGCCGTCGACGGCAGGGGTCAGCAGGAGACCCGGACCGCCGGGGAAGTCCTCCACGGGGCGGGCCAGCGCGACGTCGATGGGCAGGTCGAACGGTGTCATACCGGAGTGGTACCCGCAGCGGAGTCCTCCCGATCTGCGCGGACGGGGGAGCGTTCCCGGTGGGGGCGGGCACCGGGGCCGTGGTCGGAACGGCCCCGGTGCGAGGCGGCGCGGGGGCTCGCGGTCGTGCCGGTCAGCTCGTGGTGACGGCCAGGACGACGACCAGTCCTCCGGGCGTGACCGCGACCTGAACCTGGCCCGCGACGCGGCTGCGCACGGCGGGGTCGATGGCCGCCTCCCAGACGCTCCACGAGCCGTCCGGGTTGTGGGCGGTGTGCCATGCGCTGCCGTCCGGTGCCACGGCGACGACGTGCGCGGTCCCGCCGGCGCCGGCGATGGAGACCGCGCCGGCCGCCATGGCCGGGGTGTTCACGCCCGGCAGGCGGGTGAACCCGGTGTACGTGCCATCGGGGCGGCGGACCTGGTGGTAGACCAGGCCGTCGAGTCCGATGACGACGATCTCGGACGATCCGTCCGCCATCGCGGCGACGGCCAGGGCCGAGCCCGAGAAGGCGGGGGAGTCCTGGTATCCGGGGACGCGGCTCCAGCCCGCCCAGGAGCGGTCGCTGCGGATGACGTTCAGGTGGAGGGCGCCGTCGAGGCCGTAGGCGAGGACCTGCGCGGAGCCGTCCGGCATCCCGGTGATGGCCGCCCTGACGGCGGTCCAGCGCGGTGAGCCGTCCGGTCCGGGGACGGGCTGGAACCCGCTGAGCCTGCCGATGAGGCCGGAGCCCCGGGTCTGGTGGTAGAGGGTGCCGTCCGTGCCGGTGGCGAGGATCTGGGTGGTGCCGTCGGGCATGCCGGTGACGGCGGCCGTCCGGACCTTGAAGTCGGCGGCGTTCTCGGGGCCGGCCAGGCGGCGCCAGCCCGACCACACGTTGTTCCAGCCCAGCCGCACGAGGTAGAGGCCCTGGTCGTCGCCCACGGCGACGGCGTACGGGCTGTCCGAGTGCGGGAACGCCAGAGTTGCCTGGTTCGCGTGGCCGCCGTTGATGGCGCCCAGGGGCGGGATTCCCCGGGCCATGCCGGGCTCGAACGGGACCTCGGGGGAGGCGATCCCGGTGGGGACGTAGGGCGTGGGCGGGGAGAGGACCGGGGCGTTGTAGAACCAGATCGGGTTGGTGACGGCGACCATCTGGTCGAGCACCGTCCACGCGGGCTTGAGCCTGCGCACCTCGGCTCGGGTGAACAGTGAGGCTTTGCCCCAGCCCCGCCAGTGCAGCCCGGCGCTTCCCCCGGCACCGATACTGGTGGACGCCATGATCCCCCAGGCGTTGTACAGCAGGACGACGGTGTCCGGGGCGCCGGTGACCGTGACGTTCACGTCCACGGCGTCGAAGACGCCGACCGGCAGTTCCTCCCCCGGGCCGACGGTCATCCCGTGCGCGCTCGCGGTGAAGTCGACCGTCACGTCGGCCGACTCGGCCGCGTACGACCTGCCCAGCCGCAGGGCTTCGAGCACGGCGTTCTTCGACAGGGAGCTCGCCCTGACCACGTTGTGGGGCAGTCCTACGACGTCGCCGCCGTGCGCGTCGCTGTTGCCGAGCCCGGGGATCCGCTTCCCGCCGAAGAGCAGGGTGTGCCACAGCGCGACGTTGGCCTCGTCGTCCAGCGTCCAGGGCCCGTTCCAGATCTCCATCGCGTCGACCTTGTCCAGGCCGAACTCCCAGAACGATCCGGCGCCCGGTGTCATGGGGTGGGCGGCGACGACGAGCCCGCCCCGGGCACGCACGTGCTGCGCGTACTGGTCGAACTGACCGCTCGCGGGGCTGTAGTGCCAATCGATCCAGTCGCCCTGCGGCAGGCCGACGGCCAGCCAGTGCCCGTGCCTGGTCGTCACCTCCTCGGCATTGATGACCAGGAGGTCGCGGGGGACGTTGCCGTGCCAACCGAGGCCGGTCGAGTTGGTGTTGTGGTCGGAGGTGGCGATGAAGTCCATCCGGCCGGCGCGGGCGGCGGCGACGAGCTGGTCGACGGTCCGGCCCCCGTCCGAGTGTTCGCTGTGCAGATGGAGATCGCCCCGGTACCAGCCGGCGCCGCGGCCGGGTACCGCGGAGGGGAGGATGTCGTAGGGGACCGGGGGCAGCTGATCGCCGTACTCGAGGGTGACCTGGATCTGCCAGTTCATCCCGCCGGGTTCACTGACCAGTGGCCCGAGCGCGACGGACCACCGTCCCGCCTGGATCGGGCCCGGTACGTATCCCGGGGTGGCGTCGGAACCGGACAGGGTGAAGTCCCGTCGTGCCCCGCCCGACCAGCCGCGGAATCCGGTCGGCCCGAAGATGCCGATGTCCAGCATGTTGGACCAGGTGCCCGGGACGGAGGGGGATTTCGCGGGATCGAAGGTGGAGCTCACCGATATCCGCCGCACGCCGGCCGGTACGTCGAAGTCGACCGACGACCACTGGTCGAACCCGAACGGGGAGTGCCCGTCGTAGGTGGTCCTCACCGTCTGCCCGGGCGTTCCGGCGGTATCGGCCCGCGCGATGTCGGCGGGGACCAACGCGGCGAGTCCTCCCGCGGCCAGCAGCGATCCGAGGCGCAGCAGGTCCCTGCGCCCCAGATGCCCTGCCGGCGTGCGGATGGTGCCGGGATCGTTCGGAACGTCGCTCATGCGAGCCCTTTCTTCGTCGGGTTCCGGCAGCGGAGTGCGAGCGACACGGACGGCCGAACCAGGCCGGTGCCCGTCGCGGGGCTGGGAGAACCGCGGTCGCCGTCCGTCACCGTGGGTCTGCGATGAAGCCTGGATCGTTCGAACGAACGGTATGACAAGTCCCTGCCAATCGCCAGGGGCTGAAACGCGAAAACCTGGCACGCCCGGCCACCCGATCACTGTGCCGTCGGCGGTGACGGCGCTCCGACGAATGGGGGCCGGGGTGGCCGGGAGATACGAACGGGAAGCGCTCAAGGAAGACGCCGCTGCCTTTTCGCGCCGCCGCACACCACGACGTGCATGCCGATGCCGGTGCGGGGAGACGCTCTCTCACAAGCCCGCCGGACGATACCGAGACGCGGCATCGGAATTCCGCCGGACCCGAGGTGCATGATGAGCCAACCGCTACCGCGTCGTGCGGGCCCCGACAAGCGTCGCGTGATCTCGGTGAGAGATGACGACGGCCTTCCCTGCGGTGTTCTGCGCCCCGGCCGTCTGTGGGCCGCAGGCGCCGCCACCGCGGTGGTGGCGGCCCTCACCGCAGTGATCGCCGTGCTGTTCGTCCGGGGCGTTCTCGACATACCCGTCTTCTCGTCAGGCTCGCACCCGGTACGCGGCCACCTGACCAGCGGATCACTCGCCCTGTGGTCCGCGATCGCGGCGCTCACCGCCACCGGCCTGATGCTGATACTGCTGAAGGCAGTGCCCAGACCACTCCTCTACTTCGGCTGGATCGTGGGGCTCTTCACCGTCCTCGCCGTCCTCACTCCCTTCACCGGGGACTCGACCCGCTCGGTACAGGTGGCCTCCGCCGTCATCTATGCCGTGCTCGGGCTGGAGACCGGGCTGCTCATCACGGTGGCCACCCGGTCCTCGATCCTTCCGATCGTGCCGACCGAGGCGGTCCCCCCGGCGGACCAGGCCGCGTACCGGTGGCCGGGACGTGACCGTCCGCAGGGGCGGCCCCGGGCATAGCAGAGGCGGCTCGGACGAGGCGTCCGACTCACTCCCGCCCGGTGATCGGGGGCGCGTCGGCCTGGTCGAGCACGTGGTCGATGACGGCCAGGAGCGACGGCAGGCTCTCCGCCCAGTCGGCGGCAGCCATGGCGAAGGCGGTCCGGACGGCGGAGGTCAGCGCGATGGCGGCGGAGAGGTCACCGATACCCAAGTGCTGACCCCGCCTCGGAGCCACGATGGACCCGGCAGGGCTGAGATGGGGATCGAGGTGCGAGAGCAGCACGGTCCGCTCGTCGGCGGAGAGACCGGTCAGCCGCCGGCCGTAGGCCATGAGGACGAAGGTGACGGCCTCGGCCATTCCGTCGAGCGCGTCGCCCAGTTCGGAGCCGGGGCGGCGTGAGGCGAGCCCGGACAGCCACAGGCCGGCCCGCGCCCCGCGCTCGGCCGCCGCCCGCAGCACCGTATTCCTGGCCGCGCCCAGAGCGTCGTCCGTCGGGGCGACACCGGGCGGGGTGAGGCGGGGGACCGCGCCGAACCTCGTCGTCAGGGCCGGTCGTTGAGAGTAGGGGGTGCTCATACGGAACTTCTTCCCGGGGAACGCCCCTCATGCCCCGCTCCGCAGGTCCGGCACCCGTTCGGACGACCAGCACCGAAGGGCACGAGTCCGCTCCACACCCGACCGCACCGGGCGGCCCGAGACCCTACGACCGGTCCTGACTGTCCCGCCAGGCGACGGCCCTCATCAGCTGCTCCTCGTCCAGACCGGTCACGGCCATCACCCGTTCGTACATCTCGTCCTCGTCCAGCGGACCGAGCTCGCCCACCGCCCGGGTTATCTGCCCGGACCACAGCTCCTCCTTGACGAAGGGACGGCGGTGGTAGAAATCGGCCAGCTGGAACAGGTGCGACTCGCAGCACGCCCGCAGCAGACGCTCGCCGTCGAACCGGGCCTCCGCGGTCACCGCGGAGGAGTCCGGAACGCGCAACCCCACCGCATCGCCGATGGGCACCAGCGTGCCGCACTGGTCGCACAGCTCCCATTCGCCGGCCGGGCCGTCCGCGTGCGCACCGCCAGAACTGTTCATCCCTCCGGTGTACGCCCGGGACGGTACATTGCGCGAACCGACGGCGCGTCCGCGCGAGGGGGCGGGCCACGGTCGGGACGGTGGGAGGAAATCCCCGTGTCCGCAGCGCCGGTGGGGGAAGCACGGATAGCGTTTTTCACGGGCACCTCAGACGTTTCCCTGGCGGGACGCGGCCGGATGCGGCGTCGTGGGCCGTCGCGGAGATCGGCGCCGAGGTGCTGCACCACCCCGGGAATCCGTTCGTGTGGGAGGTCCGGTGGGCGATCGGAGCCGGTGGGTCACGCGTGACCGGGGCTGAGAACGGCCCGGACCTGGAGCCTCTCCTGCACGCGGCCGTCGAGGCGGCACGTGGGACCGCGCCGTTGAACGATCCACGCCCGGCCGGGCTGCAGCGCGACCTGAAAGAGCTCTGCACCGACTGGCGGCACGCCGCGGTGGGGTCGACCAGTCGCCTGTGCACCGGGGACGGCTGGGCCGAGGTCACCGTCACCTTCGCCCCTGAGCCCGGCTGCCCGTTGTGATCACCGGCCGACCGAGGCCGTTGTCAACGTGCCGTGCGTGCCTCGTCCTGAGCGTCCAGGATGGCTCGGGCCCGACGTTCGACCAGGATCGGCAGGAAGTCGGGGATGTGGCTGCCGTGGAGCTCCTGGCGCCCGTCGAGAACGGCCAGGAGGATCTGATCGCGTGAGCGCCGTCCACCGTAGGCGGCCTCCAACCGTTTGACGATCTTCCGCATGGCATCTTCCTCTCGGGGTGGCCTGGACAATGGCTCTCCTTCGGGACGACGAGCGCCGGTCGCGTAGGACGTGCCCGGACAGCAGGTCCGTACGGTCGATCGGCCGGTCGGTACCCAGTAGGTAAGCACCGGGCCGGTCTGCAGGAACAGGCCGGTGGCCGAGTCGTAGCCGGCGTCGGTGCGGCGGCCGGTTGCGTCGTAGGTGTAGCCGCTGGTGGTGCTGAAACCATTGGTCAGGGTGTTGCCGCCGCCGGGGGTGGGCGGTGTTGACCGTCGGGCGGTTCGTGCTCAGGGCCGTCACCCGGAGTCACGCGTGCCCGCGAGCCTCTGGACGTCGACGGATCCGGCCTCGTCACGGCCGAGACGTCCAGGAGAGCCGGATGCGCAGCGAACCGACCGTCAGTCCTGGCCGACGTCCCGCCCATCGGTGGGGGCGATCGCGGTGAAGGAAGGGACGACGGCGAGCAGCCGGAGGGCCTTCGGCGCGGGTGGCTCCCTTTCTGTGCACGGTGGTTCGAGGTCGGAGATCGGCGTGTTGCGTGCAGACCCGATCTTTCCGGTGCGGGGTCCGTGGCGGAAGTGGAAGGGGGCAGATCATGCCAGGCCACAAAGCCGCAACCGCTCTGGTGGCAGCTCGGGGTGGCGCGTCCGCGCCCTCCGCGGGACGGCTCCGGACGGGCAGCTGATCTACCCGACCCCGGACCCGGCGCTCCTCGGCGAACCGGGCATGTCCAAACTGAAGTCACCTCCGCCCGCTACCGCCTGCGATTCGTCAACGCCTCCAACGCCCGCCGCCACGAACTGGAACTCGGCGCCACCGCGGACCGCACCTTCGTACAAGTCGGCAGCGACGGAGGACTACTGGCCCACCAGGTCACCCACCGCACCCTGCACAGCGCCGCCTGGTCTTCTCCCGCGGCGGCGGCCAGCGGCGGATCAACGGAACGACCTTCGACCCGGCGAAACCACTGCTGAGCCAGTCCGGTGGCGCTGTCCGGCGTGGACTCTGTTGATCCGTAGGTTCACGCCGTTGCGAAGGTGCTTGCCCGAGCAGTCGGTGCGACCGTCACCGAAATGGCCACCAGGGCTCCCCGGCGGGAGAGTTGAGACGTCACGACCTTGCTCGACCGGCCCACAACCGTCCCGTCCGGCCGGCTCCCGATGGCGGCCGCCCTGAAGAGTCACCGGCCCTTGCGAGTCCGGTCGTCAGCCGGAGCGGCCGTCCTCCCGTCCGTGCCGGCTGCCGGTGTAGGCGCTGCGGCCGGGAGATCCGGGCCCGTGCTCGCTACTTGCCGTCCAGTGCGGCTACCAGCTGGGGCAGAGCGCCGCTCGCCGTGATGAGGGCCAGGTGGTCGTGGAAGTCCCGGCTGTGGACGATCAGGCCGTCGCGGACCCGCAGGACCTGGATGTCGGCGGACTCGAAGGTCCGTCCGGTGGGACGGTGGTGTACCTGGTAGTCCCATTCGGCGACGACCACCTCCGGGTCGTCGGTCCCCCGGACCACCACGTTCACCGGGGTCAGCTCCACGGGACTGCCCGCGGCCACCTGTGCGAACCGCTCTGCGAGTGCGGCCCGCCCCTGGGTGCGGCGTGGTCCGACCGGCTCGAAGACGGTCTCGACCACGGCGTCCTCGGCGTAGAGCCGGGCCATGGCCGGCACCGGCGTGACGGTGGAACATCTCGGAGCAGACCCGGCGGCCAGGCAACGGATCTTCGACGTGGTCTTCGGCGGGCTCCGACCGCACTGATGTGCGACACACCGCCCTTCTGCGCCCCTGTGCGGGCAAGCGGCCGCACCGTCGATGCGAGCACCGGACCCGGGAGGCGGACGACCGCCTGGCGCCGGTCCTCCGGGCGTATCCCCCTCAGGCGGGGGAGCGGCCGATCGCACGGAAGGTGCGCCGGTAGTCCCGGGGAGCCGTGCCCAGATGCCGGCGGAAGTGCTGGCGCAGCGAGACCCCGGTGCCGAAGCCGCAGCGGTGGGCGATGTCCTCGATCGGGCTGTCGCCGTTCTCCAGCAGGTGCTGGGCCGCGCGCAGGCGCTGCTGCAGGAGCCAGTGGCGCGGGCTGGTCCCCATGGCGGCGGTGAAGTGGCGGGCGAAGGTCCGCTCCGTCATGGCGGCGATCGCGGCCATGCCGGCGACCGTCCAGGAGTCCGCCAGGGCGCCTTGGACGTGCCGGCACACCTGGGCGATGGGGTCCCGGGTGTCCGCCGGCCCGGGAGGGATCGGGGTGGTGATGAACTGGGCCTGGCCGCCGGCCCGGAACGGGGCGGTCACCATGGCCCGGGCGAGGGCGCTCGCGGTCGTGTCGCCGTGGGACCGGCGCACCAGGTGCAGGCACAGGTCGATGCCGGCCGCCACGCCGGCCGACGTCCAGACCCGGCCGTCGCCCGTGAACAGCACTTTCGGATCCACCGTCACCAGCGGATGGCGCCGGGCCAGGTCATCGGCGAGAGCCCAGTGCGTGGTGGCCGTCCTCCCGTCAAGGAGGCCCGCCGCAGCCAGAACGAACGCCCCCGCGCACAGGGCGGCGATCGGGGTACCCCGGCCGTGGGCGTGCCGCAGGGCACGCAGCACCCGCTCGGGCGGCCGTAGTGCCGGGTCTCCCAGGCCCGGCACGAGAATCAGCCCGCATCCCGCCAAGGCATCGAGGTCATGGTCCGGAGCGCACAGCAGACCGGTGTCGAGACGGACCGTACGCAACTCCGGAGCGCACACCAGAAGGTCGGCCAGCGGGGCGCCGGGGACCGCCCGGTGCGGTCCCCAGACCTCGCCGACCACGGCGTAGTCGAACGTCCGGACCCCGTCGAAGACGACCAGATCGACCGCGTTCACGAGCGGGACGCCGCAACGAGCGGGCAGGCCGCCATCAAGCGCAACAAATGGTATGAATCACCTATCACTCGTGAAAGTGTACGGATTCCCCGATGCCCGCCCGCCCCATCCGCCCGGTCCGCGCCGCCCATGCTTCGTCCGGGTACCCGAAGGACATCCCGAACAACAGCCGGTGATCATCGGGCAGACCGAGCGTCGCGCGGACCGTGTCCGCGTAGAAACCCACGGTCGTCTGTGCGACACCACCCAACCCCCGTGCCGCCAGAGCCAGCAGAAAGGTCTGGGCGTACATACCGGCGTCCGCCGCGATCCGCGCTCCCGCGAACGCGGGTACGCAGAGGAGCGCGACCTGCGGCGCGCCGAAGAACTCCAGATTGCGACGCACCACGGCCCGGCGTCCCGCCTCGTCCTCGCGCGACACTCCCCATCCGTCGAGCAGCGCCTTCGCCTGCACCCGCCGCCGCTCCCCGTACGCGCCTTCGTATGCGGCCCCGTCGTGCGGGAAGTCGAGGCTGTAACGCTCCTCGTCGTCCGCGCGCAACAGAGCCTCGGACAGCCGGTCACGCGCCGTACCCCGGACCACGTGCACGATCCACGGCTGGGTGTTGGAGTTGGACGGAGTCAGCTGCGCCTCGTCCAGCACTGCGCGCAGCACGTCGTCGGGCACGGACCTGTCGAGGAACGAGCGGATCGCACGGCGGTCGCGAACGACGTCGCTGAAGGACGGGGTGGGGGACATTCGGTGTTTCCTTGATCGGGAGGCGTGAAGCGGCGCCGCCGGGCGGCGGCGATGAACGGCCTCGGCGCGGAGCGCCGTGGAGGGAGGCACCTTCATCACACCGGAATCCTCCGGGTTCCCGACCCCGGGCGGAAGCGGCCGGGCCGACAGCTATCGATGGGAAACCGCCAGGAGCCCGCGGGTGTACGCCTGCGCCCGCCCACGCGGCCTCTCCTCGGCCCGGTGGACCAGATCTGCAGCTACTGGAAGTAGTTGCCGTCCTCCGCCCACAGCATCAGCTGTTCATCGAGTATCACCCTGAGGCTCTCCCGGTCCGGGCAAATACTTCGTACCAGCATCTGTGCGGCCTCGGGGAAGAATCCGACTATTGCCTCCATGTCACCCCATACCAGTTCGGTGAATGCATCGAGGCGGAGCTCTCCATGATTTGACTTGTGCTTGGCGAAGTGGCCGTTCCAAATTACTCCGAGAACTTGCACGAAGGATTTCTCTATTGCCACCCTCAGTGCTGCTGAGTCTTTTCCGGAGGCGAGCTCGTCCTCGATCTGGGTGAAGTGGGTGTTCGGCCTGCCGTACTGGAAAGTTCCGAATGTCTTCGTATTGGCATTGGTGAACATGTGCTCCATCATGATGTCGACGGTTCCCATGTTCCGCCGGGGGGCCCGCCCCAGTGCCTCGATTGCCCGGCCGTAGTTGTATTTGTCGGTATTCATGTTCTCGCGGACGAATGCGATTCTGTCTTCGGGGGTCCGAAGGCTGGACCAGGTGTCGCGGAGCAATGTGTAGCCGAGGCCGAGGTATGCCTGGACGTCTTTCTGGGGGAGCTGATCCACGCGCATCGTGGTCCCATGCGCTGCCAGTGCATCACTGAGCAGGTCCGCAAGATCTCCGGTGGAGAAGCCGACTGAAAGCCAGTATTGAACCTCTTGGGAAACGTGGCTCAGGAAGACGACTCCGCTCAGTACGAAGCTCGGATAGAATATTCCTTCGATGCTTTCTATGACGGACTTGACGTCCTTGATGAGCGCGGTTTCGTCGCCGCCGCCCGCAGCCGCTCCGAGCTCACGCAGCCGAGCGGCTATTTCGCCTTTCGCCGCTGTGGTGTCGTACGCTCCGGCCGTCGGATCGTCAACGGATCCCTGAGTCGCTCCGCCGGTGCTCGGCGGTGGGGGAATCTCGCCGATCGAGGGCGCTTCCAGCACGGCTTGAGCGCCGTATTCATCAGTGATGACCCAGCAGCCTCCCCAGTTCCCGAGATGGACGGTCGAATCGACCTGAGGGTTTTGTGGGACATACTGGTCGACGGCCGTGCAGACGTACCGGATTTCACGGTTCTCGTCGACCACGTAGAGGTATCCATCGGGATCCGCGAGCACGGGATACCCGTGGCAGTAGACGGGCTGTCCTTCGTATGTTGCGGGATGGACGTCGGAGTCGATCGCGGTCCAGTCGACTCTCGTTGGCGGTTCCACGATGGTCGGCCCTCCTCCGGCAGCATGCAGGTGGACAAGATGTGCCACAAGACTGACTGCCCCCGGCGGTGCACGGGCTTCCCGAAAGTCCAGTCTTTGGGGTCCGGCCCTGGGTGCGCCCCCCGATACGCTCAACCCCGGGGGACGGCAACCGACTTGCGCACGACCGCGCCCCGTCGGAAGCTGCATGACCTGGCCGGCGACGACTGCGCTCCGGGCCATGCGCGCCTTCGGCCGCCCCGCGGAACCCCACCGGTGGGGTGAGGCCCGCGGGGCGTCACTGCACGCGCACTCACCTCTTGTGCTGCTGGGATTCGGTGATCTGCCGCAGGAGGGAACGAGGGACCGTCCGGCGCTGCACGGCCGCCGAGACACCGGGGAACAGGCCGCCGATGGCGCTGCCGACCCGGAGGGAGACCGGTGCCACGTTGACCTCGACCCGGTCGCGTTCGATCGCGTTCACGGTACCGGCGGCCACCTGTTCCGGGCTGACCGTGCGGATGCCCGCGGGCGGTTTGGCGCCGGTATCGGCGAACATCCCGGCGTCCCGGACGAATCCCGGCTGCACGATCGACACACCGACCCCGGTGCCGTGCAGGTCCTGCCGCAGGCCGTGAACGAACCCGCGCAGGCCGAACTTCGCAGCACTGTAGAGCGACGTCGCGGGTGACGCGGTGCGTCCCGAGATGGATCCGATCATCACCAGATGGCCGCGGCCGACCTTGACCATCCGCGGTGCCAGTAGCCGGGCAAGCACCAACGGCGCCCTCAGATTGACCTCCAACGACCGGTCGATCTGCTCCGGCGTGTAGTCGAGCAGGTCACCGCTGGCGGGCAGAGCGGCGTTCGCCACCAGGATGTCCACAGCGCCGGCTTCTTCGGCCAGACGTTCGACGGCCTGGCGATGGCTCAGATCGGCGACGATGCCGCGGACGCGGAATTCCTTCACCAGGGCGTCGAGCGCTTCGGCACGTCTGGTACTGACCACGACGTTCGCTCCCCGGGCGAGCAGACCACGGGTCAGCGCTCGTCCGATGCCGCCATTGGCCCCGGTGAGAAGAACGGTCGATCCACTGATGTCCAATGTGACCCTCCAGTCGTTCGTTCGAACGAACAGTAGCGGAGGGCGGGAACGAGCGCGATGCCTACGCGCGGCAGGACCGGCCTCGGACGCATGCGGGGCGCGAGGGGAGGTGTGCTGCTTGTGCGACGCCGGAGCCGACAGCCATTTGCGCCTTTCGCAGAGAACTCGTCGATACCGGAAGACGGTTGTAACGCTTCCGGGGGCGCGCGTGGAAATGTCGTGCGGACATCGGCCCGCACGAACGGGCGGCGGGGGTCCATAGCGGCCCGGTGCCGAGTGGTACGACCGATCACGCGCCGCATTCCCCGGCAGGAGTCCGACGGCGGCTTGCACGGGGAGCGGCCGAGAAGTCCATGCCGGTCACCCCGGCGGCCGTCGCGTCGCGGGAGCACCCGCCGCCGCTTCATGCGCACGACCCGTGCGGTCTCCGTGGAACAATGTGCCCATGGCGAACCCCACCGGAGCCCGGGAACGCATTGTCGCGGCCACCTTGCAGATCATCGGCGAAGACGGCGTTGCAGCGGTCACCAATCGCCGCATCGCGAAGGAAGCCGACGTCTCCCTCGGCTCGATCACCTACCACTTCGCCACCCAGCACGACCTGCTGCGCGAGAGCCTGCGATTCTTCGTCACCCAGGAGACCTGCCGGTTCAACGATCTGGCCGCCCTCAGCGCCGACCGGATCACCCTGCAGGAAGCCGGCACGCTCGTGAGGCAGGTGGTGGCCGATTCCGCCATGGACAAGGAGGACATCGCCCCCTTCGAGCTCTACCTGCAGGCAGGCCGGGACCCCGAGCTGCGTGAGGCCGCCGCCGAATGCTTCGAAGCCTACGACCACCTGGCGACCTCGATCCTGGCCAACCTCGGTGTGCCCGAACCCCACCGCCTGGCACGAGCCGTGGTGGCCCTGGTCATCGGGCTGCAGCTCCGCCGCATGGCGACCGGCGTCCTCGCGGACGACCTGGTGGAAGCACTCCTCCTCCTGATCGACACACCCGCCTGAGGCTCCTGGCCGCACACCCCCTACCGGAGCGGGCGCCCCGCCCCGCCCGCAGCCGCCCGTACGACGCATCCCGGCCCGGGACGCAGGGGCTCGGGCCGGGACGCCGCTTCAGTTCGCCTGCTCGTAAGCCTCTCGAACATTCGACGGAACCCGCCCGCGATCGCTGATGTCGTACCCGTTGGAACGAGCCCAGTCCCGGATTTTCGCGGTGTCCTCCTTCGAGGTGCGAACGGGCCGCCGGGGACCTGCGCCGCGACCGCTCTGACGGCGAGCACTATCGACGAACGGCGCAAGGGCGTCACGAAGCTTGTCCGCGTTCACGCTGTTCAGATCGATCTCGTAAGACCTTCCGTCAAGAGCGAAGTGAACGGTCTCGGCCGCCGCTCCACCCTCCAGGTCGTCTTCCAACACGACATGCACGCGCTGCGCCATCTTCACTCCAGGATCGATGTTCTTCTGCATTGATCATCATACGCCTATGGATTGGCATTGAAAAGAATTATTCACCAGGGCGGAGCGGCGCACTCGGTGTTCGGCGGGATTTCCCCCGCACGAGGTACGGTTTACCGGCGTGATCCTCGGTTCTGTGCTCCGGCCGGGGCGGGAAATTAAATCCGGCTTATCGTGCGGGCCCGTCGCCCGACCGCTGCGCGACTGCTGCGCGATCGGCACCCCAGGGGCTCCCGGCGGGTGCCCGACCGGCCGCCGAGCCGCTTCCCGCCGCGGGGTCGGAGGTTCTTCCGGCGGAGGTTCGGGAGAACCGTCGGGGCACTGACTGACATGACCGGAACCGCTGGTGCGCCGGAGCATCCTTCGACTACTGTTCGTTCGAACGAACAGTGAAGGGTGGTTTCGTCCATGGTGTCTGCTCCCCTGCAGGGAGGCTTGATCGGACAGGCCTCGGTCCTCGCCGGGAGGCAGCTGTCCGCAATGGAGCTCGCCGACCGGACCCTGCGCTGCATCGATGCCTCGCAAGCCACGCTCAACGCCTTCCGCCTGGTGCGCTACGAAGCCGCGCTGGACGAGGCCGCCGAGGCCGACCGCCGTCTCGCGGCGGGGGAACGCCTGCCGCTGCTCGGTGTGCCCATCGCGGTCAAGGACGACATGGACGTCGCCGGAGAACCGACGGCACTGGGGTGTCCCGGAACGGCCACCCGCAAGAAATACGACTCGGAGTGCGTACGACGCCTGCGAGCGGCGGGCGCCGTCATCGTCGGAAAGACCAACACCCCCGAACTGGCGCAGTGGCCGTTCACCGAGGGCACCGCGTTCGGCGCGGTCCGCAATCCGTGGAACCTCGGCCACACACCCGGCGGCTCGTCCGGAGGATCCGCCGCCGCGGTGGCCGCAGGCCTCGTCACCGCCGCCCTCGGCTCCGACGGTGCCGGCTCGATCCGCATCCCCGCAGCCTGGACCCACCTCGTCGGCATCAAACCCCAGCGAGGACGGATCTCCACCTGGCCCGACCCGGAATCCTTCTACGGACTGACCGTCGCCGGCCCCCTCGCCCGCACGGTGGCGGACGCCGCCCTCCTGCTGGACGCCGTCGCCGGCAACCACCCGGCCGACCGTCACCGCATCGCACCGCAGCGCATGCTGAGAGCCGCCGACCGCGACCCCGGCCGACTCCGCGTGGCGGTGTCACTGCGCAGCGCGTACGCCGTCACACCGGCGCCGCTGGACCGTGAGGCCCGCGATGCCACACTCCGGATGGCCGAGACCCTGGCACGGCTGGGACACGAGGTGGAGGAGGCAGACCCCCGGTACGGGCTCATCGGCCCGGCCCAACTGCCCCGTGCCATGGCGGGAATCCGGGACAAGGCCGAGGAGGCCCCGGACCTCGGCCTGCTGGACCCCCGGACCAAGCGCAACATCGCGCTCGGCCGGCTGCTCGGCAGCCGGGCACTGCGTTGGGCCCGTGCGGCCGAAGGCCCCCTGCAGCGCCGGGTCGGCGCGATCTTCGACAGGTTCGACGTGGTGCTCACCCCGACCACCGCCCGGCCCGCGCCACGCGTCGGCGCCACGGCAGGACTCTCGAGCAGCCGGACCAACCGGGCCGTGATCGCCGCCTGCCCCTACGCGTGGCCTTGGAACGTGCTGGGCTGGCCCGCCATCAGCGTCCCGGCCGGCTTCACCGGACGAGGACTGCCCCTCGGCGCGCAGCTACTCGGTCCGGCGTGCAGCGAGCCGCTGCTGATCTCACTCGCGGCCCAACTGGAGGACGAACTGCGCTGGCACCAACGCTGGCCCAACCCCTGACGGACCGCCACCCGGACCTCAGCGACCGGATGAGACCATCGGAGCCATGCCCAAACCCCCGGAAACCCGAGACCGGATCATCGCGGCCGCACTGCGGATCATCGGCAAGGAAGGTGTGAGCGGACTGACCAACCGCCGGATCGCCACCGAGGCGGCCGTTGCCCTCGGGTCGGTGACCTATCACTTCGCCAGCCAGCACGACCTGCTACGGGAGAGCCTGAGGGCCTTCGTCGCCGAGGAGACCCGCCGCTTCACCGAACTCGCCGAACAGGCCGACACCCGCCGGATCGACCTGCCGGGAGCCGCAGCGGCGGTGCGCCGGCTCGCCATCGGACCCGACCTCGCCGGCGAGCACACCGCCTCGTTCGAGCTCTACCTCCAGGCGGGACGGGACACCGAACTCCAGGAGGCCGCCGCCGAATGCTTCGCCGCCTACGACCAGTTGGCCACCTCCATCATGCGCGCACTCGGCGTCGAGAACGCCGAACGGCTGGCCAAGGCCGCGGTGGCGATGGTCTGCGGCCTGCAACTGCGCCACCTGGCCACCGGGACCGCCGGGGACGACCTCGTCGAAGCCCTGCTCCTGCTGGCCGGCGACCGACCGGGGTGACAGTGCGGTGAGGGCCACTCCGGTCCTTTGGAGCGCCGGTTCAAACGGATCGCCGTGCTGGGAACGACGCCTCGACACCGGGGACTTCCGGTTTCACTTGCTCGCGCACTCATCTGCCGGCGACAGCTGAGCGAGTAGCCCCTGTGATCGTACTATGAGTTCCTCGATCACTGATCTGGATACGGGACCTGGGCTGGTGGAGTGACCGTGTATCAGGTCTGGGCCTTGGCGACCCGGGTCGGCTTCGACAAGGAATGCCGTCTCTACTTGGTAATTAATGCGGCGGATGAGTGCAGTTTGTTCAGGGCAGATCCCCTACGCGATTTCCGGTCCGGTGCCGCGGTGTGCGACGTCAACCCGACAGCACGGACCGGCCGGTCCGGCATCTGATCTGGGCGCCCGGAAAGCCTATTTCCGGTACTGCCCCTCCTGATTCCATAATCGACACATGCTGACCTGTGACTCGCGAACGAGTGCCTCGCCTGATTCCCCATCGGGCACTTTGAGCAGCCCGGGCTGGGGGAAGCTGGATTCTGCATGGCTTCTGGCGGACGCGGCCACCCTCCGGTAACGGGGCTTTCGCCTATTGTCTTCGCTGCGGAAACCGGGATATGCAGGCGAGAGCGCATGAAATAAGGAGAGACTATGCCTTTGGATTTCTCATCCACGGCTCTGACGGAGAATAATGCTCGGCTCGTCCAGGCTACGCGAGGCTCCTGGACGGAGGTGATGGACGGAGGGTTCGACTTTCCGGACGGGCTCGCTGCCCATTTTCTGCTGTACTGCCTTTTGGATGGCGGACAGAGCGGTGTGGCAAAAGTCAACGACTACTATGAGTCGGCGGCGCGTCGAGGGCGCGAATGTGAAAAGTGCGGGAAGCTGGCAGTCACAATAGGCTGGATACTTCAAAATAACGGGTTTGCCCCGAGGTCGGCTGAGTCCATTGCGACTGAGCTTGACTATCTTCCGTCCGTGCTCAGGGGTTGGCGAATCCTGGCCCCGCCCAAAATCCCTGCGGAAATTTCGCCACAATACCCGATCTTCAGTGTCCCTTTCCAGTACATCCTTCCTTCCCTGGATGCGCACAGCATTCAGGGTGAGCTCGCCGTGCGGGCTGTTGCGTACACGAAGCCGTATTCAGGTCCCGATGACGATTCGGAGAGCGAAGGTGACTCTTACGAGGCCATCGGGCACAGTCCTTCCGGTGATACCGAGAGCGACTCCGAAAGCGAAGAGCATGACAAGGCCGCATTCAAGGCGTACTCGCCGGAGCAGGGTTTCTGGAATGATGTGGAATTGCTTGTAAATAACCATGATCTCATTGGTGGATATTGGGATATGTATTGCAAGGAATGGAAGGCCGAAGGATTGTTCAGGACTATCGCCCCTCCGCCTGAGCAGATCCCGCAAAATGATCAAGATTCCAGCTGGCAGGAAATTGTAGTCCAGCCGGAAGGTGGCATTGAGGATATCTTCGCCAATGGATTTCTCGGCCTGACGCGCGAGCAGTGGGAGAGTCTGGCGGGTGACGCCCCACTGATATCGGCCAAGTTGCAGTTCATACGGAAGTCATTTTCGCGCAACCTCGAAAGCATGTTCATGGGCGAAGTTGATCAGGTTGCCCAATCCACCCTTCCTGCGGAATTGGAGATCGAGGTCCATCGGGAGATTGTTCGCGGAAAATTCCAGGCGATCCTTGCTGATTGGGAGGCGGAGAGGGGAGTCAAGATCCCTGCCCTCGTCAAGCAAGTGCAGGACGGTCTCGTCAACGAGGTCCTCGGAAAGGTCGGCCAGATCCTGTCCTTGCCCAGGGACAGCTTCCCGGATGGGGACGCAATCGCCGCAGAATACCTGGAGGGGAAAACCAGCATGCGGTCTTTTGTTGTGGTGCATTTCCGGACATGGGGTGCGCGTCTCTTCAAGAGGGTGGAGGAAATGGGGGATAAGTTCGTAAATTCCTATCAGAATCCCCGGAATGATCGAGTAGTATTGGAATCTCTCAAGGTTTTCCGAGGCACCCTCACCGCTGCGAACAATCTTTGGCTGGCGGACTTCAGGGCGCCTTTCGGCTGATACGGAACGGGGTCTTTTCGTTGGTCCCGGAGACGTTGAGGAGTCGCTGGAACGCCGGGGCCGATTGATCAGGCTGCGAGCAGTGCAGGCAAGCGCTTGGCCGGGTATCTCCGGCCGAGCGCCTTGTGCGGGCGTTCGCCGTAGGTAGGGAATCCGGGTTTGGCCGCCCCGGGCGCGGCTCATGTGCTCCACCTGTCTTGCCGATGCTCGGCGGCGATCAGCAGCGATGGTGGGTTCCGCCCCGGTTCAGTCACACGGTGGAGTGTCGTGGGTCGGGCCCCCGCCCAGGAGCGTCTGAGGCCATGGGGCGGGGAGGTCTAGTGCTGTGACCGCAATAGGTTCGCCGGGTTGGCGCCGGAGGGCCTTCGGCCGGTTGGGTGTCGTGAGACGTTCAGCTCGGAAGGGGGCCCCAGGTGGCGGAGCCGGTCGGGGTTCGCAGACTGACGGACCAGGAAGGTCAGCAGCCACCGAGGATCGTGCGCCGGGGCAGCACGAACACCGTGCGCTACCGGCGGGCGATGATGCTGCTGGCCTCAGCCGGCGGCAACCGCGTCCCGGCCATCGCCCGGCTGGTCCAAGCGGACGAGGACACGGTGCGGGACGTGATCCACCGGTTCAAGTCCTGGCCGCCCAACGCCGCGAGCGCGCCCGCGTCCGCAGCGAGAAGGGCATCCGATGGGGCGGACGCCCTCTTGCAGCAGCCGCCGGCTGATCGACCCGGCGAACTGATGTGGTGGTGGTCCAGGTCGATCACCCAGGGGACGGTCCAGGGTCGTTGTCAGGGTGATCACTGATGGGCGGCGCCAGCTGTACGCAGCAGAGTTGACGCGGTCAACAAGTCCCATGAGCGCCGTTCAGGAGAGACTCGATGCGCATCCGCCTCGCCGTCACAACCCTCGCCCTGGCCACTGCTCTCACTGCGGGGGCGGCTCTGCCCGCAACCGCCACCACGCCTGCGTCCAGCGCCCCCGGCGTCCGCGACGCCGACCGCCCAAGGCATACGACCGCGTCACCGTGCGCCAGCTGCTCGACCACACGAGCGGCCTGCCCAGGCCCGCAGGAACCCCTGGCCCGGCCGACGGACCCGGATGGCAGCTCAAGTCCGTGACGCCCGAAGACTTCTTGCGCGAGTCGAACGCCGCGGCGGCCACCGACGTGCCGCCAGCAACGCCCGCCGCACAGCAGTACAACGGGCTCCACTCCTTGGTCCTCGGCCTGCAACTGCGCCACCTGGTCACCGGCGCCGCCGGGGACGACCTCGTCGAAGCCCTGCTCTGCTGGCCGGCGACCGACCGGGGGTGACGATCTCCGGGCCGGACACCGAGGTGGAGGTCAGCCAAGATGACGGACCGCGCCCTTGGCGGACTCCCGCCACAAGCGCCTCGCATCTGTGAAGCATCTGGTGAAGATGTTCGCCGAGTCCCTGAAGTAGCGAATCCTCTGCTTCGCCTCGTCCTGCGGGAGCCCTTCTTTGATCATCGCCTTGACCTTTTCGGTCTCGCGCTTCAGTAGGTTGCTCATCATTTCTTCGCGACTCGTCCGGATGGCTGCGATGAAGTCATCGATGGCTCCGGATCCCTCCAATGCGACGAACGCTGCCATACTTTCGTAGTTGCCATGGAGGAGCCAATTCGCCGAATCTGTGTCAGCCTTCTCGTTTCCGCTCGGATGAAACATGAGAACCCTGTGGGAAGGTTCGACGACCCGAGCCCTGAATACCGCTCCGAACCTGCCGCACAGGTCGGCCCGCTGCTCCTTCCATGTTTCGTTGATGATCATGAAGGCTTCAAAGCCTGGTTGATCTTCCTCGCCGGCCTCCCTCTTATATTCGTTCGGCAGTGAACCCCAGAAGGTCGTCTCGGCCGTCACGACGATGTTCGTCAGCAGTTCGGATCCGCCGCCCTCATCTGTGAGGAGCCGCCATGCGTTACCGGACAGGCCGGAGTAGCCCAGGGCGTACTTGGCTGCGGCCGGATTGCCGGCGTCCGGCTTCGGCAGCGACGGAAGCCCCCAATCAGCCGGGATTCTCTCGACCTCGGGAAGCTTCTCCTGCTGCGACGGGACAAATTCATCAACCACCCCTCTCAGGAAATTCTCCTTCTCCGTTCCTTCCAGTCTGCGCGCCTTCTCCGCCTGCGCCTCCAGGTACTGCCGCCGCGCTTTCTCGGTCAGCCGGCCGTCCTCCAGCCGGAGCAGTTCATCATGCAGACGGCCGACCTCGTCGATATCGGAATTCAGCTGGTTCATCCGGTCCTGCGTTACCGGCTGCGGCTTGTACGAGTCGTCCATGGGATGGTTGCCGCCATTCCAGTCCACCTGGTAGTCGTACCAGGTGGTTTCGATGTTGCTGAAAGAGGACAGGCCCTTCAGGCGCGCATAGAAGTCGACGACGCCCGGATCGGCGACGAGCTCGTAATCTTCCAGGTCCTCCTCGTCGTCGCTGCTGATCGTCAGTGCCGCCCCGGTGGAGACATGCTTGCAGGCGCTTTGCATGATCCTCAGGGGGGCGGCGAAAAGGTCGGCACCTGTTGAACTGAATGCCTGGACTCCTCCCTGGGATATGATCTTGTAGCCCAGGATCTCCGATGGAATCCAGCCCTGCTGAAGGGGGATATGGTTGGTTTCGAGCATCCACTTCAGCACTCCGGCCAGCTGGGCGCAGTCCGCGCACGCGCGGGCCTGGGCGGCAATCTTGCTGTAATTTGTCACTACGTCGTCACGGCTTTCCGTTCCCCAGTTGGTGGCGCAGTACATCATGAAATGTGCGGGAACCAGATTTTCCGACCATTGGTAGCTGATCGCCTGCTGATAGTTGCAGGCGAGAATGGCCCCGGCATCCATCTGAAGCTCAGCATACCTATTTGTGATGCTATCGATTGGTGACGTGCTGGCACTCCGACCCTTTCTGGTGCTGCTGGTGCACAAGTTGACGGAAATCTGTGATTCATCGGATTTGACTGCAGGGGTGAGTGTTGCCGGTCGGAGCGGGCCGGTACGTGAGCAGAGAAATCCTCTATAGGACGGTAGTTGCTCGCGTGCCGTGGGATACCCGGCACCGAGGCAGCGGGCGGGGCAGCCCGGACTTCCCTTCGGTGAGGTTTCCCGGCGGCCGATCTCCGGCGAAGCCGCTCCGCCGGGAGGGTGCGGACCTGGAGGGGCCCGGCCGCTCACAGCATGGATGTGCGCTCCGCAGAGCCCTGGCGGTCAGGTCCGGATCGCATGAGAGTGGTCCGCTGGCGGGCGCCACGGCCCGGCCACCGAAAAATCCCCCCGCCGCCACCCCTTGGCCGGAGCAGAAAGGCGCGGTACACCGTCAACACGGCGGCGCGCTGCTCACGTCCCTCGTGACAGGCCCTCAGGACTCTACCATCTCGCGCCGGTTCCGCCGACAGGGAAGGCCAACCCATTTCAGGCCGAACGGAAGGCACAGCCATGCCCGAAAGATCATTATCACGCCGTCAGTTCCTCTCCGGAACAGCAGCGCTGGCCGGAACGTTGACCGCCTCGTCGCTGTTCCTCAAGGCAGCGGCGGCGCCCGCGAGAGCACTGGAGAGCGGGGACCGGGTGCCGGCACTGGTGGTCGGCAGCGGTTACGGCGGAGCCGTGACCGCGCTGCGGCTGACGCAGGCCGGTATACCGACCGCCCTGGTCGAGATGGGACGGAGCTGGACCACACCCGGCAGTGACGGGAACGTCTTCTGCACCATGCTGGCCCCCGATGGACGCTCCACCTGGCTGCGGACCCGGACAGACCAGCCGGTGAGCTACTTCCTGGGGGCGCCCTACAACAGGAGCATCACCCGCTACACCGGTGTCCTCGACTGCGAGCACTTCGCGGCCACCCGCGTCTACCAGGGCCGCGGGGTGGGCGGCGGTTCACTGGTCAACGGGGGGATGGCCGTGGTGCCGCGGCGCCCGTACTTCGAGGAGATCCTGCCGCAGGTCGACGCGGACGCGATGTACGGCGTCTATTTCCCCCGGGCCAACGCCGGACTCGGCACCAACACCATGGACCAGGCATGGTACGAATCCGCATCCTGCTACCGGTACGCGAGGGTGGGCGCGCAGCAGGCACAGGACGCCGGCTTCAGGACCGTCTCCGTTCCCAACGTCTACAGCTTTCCCCACCTCCGGGACGAGCTGGCCGGCACCGCGCCGCGCTCGGCGCTGGCCGGCGAGGTCATCTACGGCAACAACCACGGCAAGCAGTCGCTGGACAAGACCTACCTGGCGGCCGCAGCCGCCACCGGGCGGCTCTCGATCAGCCCGCTCCACCAGGTCACCGCCGTTCAGCCGGCCGTGATCGGTAGCGGCTACACCGTGGAGATGTCGCAGCTGGACACCGCGGGGAACGTCATCGCCAGGAAGACCGTCACCGCCGACAAGGTCTTCCTCGCCGCGGGCAGCGTCGGCACCAGCAAGCTGCTGGTGACGATGCGGGCCACCGGCCGCCTGCCGGACCTGTCCGCCGCCGTCGGACAGGAGTGGGGCAACAACGGCAACGTCATGGTCGGCCGCGCCAATCACCTGTGGTCGCCGACCGGATCGCTCCAGTCCTGCATACCGGTCCAGGGCATCGACAACTGGGACGACCCGGGCGGTCCCTGCTTCGCGGAGATCTCCCCCTTCCCCGCCGGCACCGAGCTCTGGATCAGCCTCTACCTGGCGATCACCAAGAACCCGAACCGGGCCGCCTTCACCTACAACACCGGCACCGGCGGCGTGGACCTGAGCTGGCAGCCCTCCTTCACAGCACCGTCGATCGCCGCCGCGGAACGGGTCTTCGACCGGATCAACGCCGCCGAGGGCACGGTCTACCGCAGCGACCTGTTCGGGGTCCACAAGACCTGGGGCGACGACTTCGTCTACCACCCCCTCGGCGGCTGCGTCCTCGGCAAGGCCACCGACCCGTACGGGCGGCTGCCCGAGTACCCCGGCCTCTACGTCACCGACGGCTCCCTGATCCCGGGCAGCACCGGCGTCAACCCGTTCGTGACCATCACGGCCCTGGCGGAGCGGAACATCGAGAACGTGCTCGCGAACGATTTCGCCTGACGCCAGGACAACTGCCCCATCGAGCAGCGTGAAAGCCGTGCACACTGCCCGATCCACTCGACCCGACAGCCAACGATCCTGGCCCCGCTCCGGGGCAAGGTGATGCCATGCCCGGACGCATCGAAGACTACGCACTCATCGGCGACCTGCAGACGGCGGCACTGGTGGGCAGGGACGGCTCGATCGACTGGCTCTGCCTGCCGCGATTCGACTCGGCCAGCTGCTTCGCCGCCCTGCTCGGAGGCGACGAGCACGGCCACTGGCGCCTCGCCCCCGCGTTCGAGGGCGAGGCACCGGAGCGCTCCTACGTCGGCGACAGCCTGGTGCTGCAGACCGAATGGACCACGTCGACCGGCCGCGTCCGGGTGATCGATTTCATGCCGCAACGCGACCGCACCCCCGACGTGATGCGCATCGTCGAGGGCGTCAGCGGCTCCGTGAAGATGGTGGGGGAGCTACGGCTGCGCTTCGACTACGGACGGATCATCCCGTGGATGCGCCGCACCGAGAACCACCGCATCGCCGTCGCCGGCCCGGACGCCGTCTGGCTGAGATGCGGAAACGGATCCCCCAACGGCGTGCGCACCAGGGGACGCGACTTCGCCACCATCTCCGAGTTCACCGTCCATGCGGGCGAACGGATACCGTTCGTGCTCAGCTGGACCCCCTCACACCACCGGCAGGGCCCCCGCCAGGACCCGGAGAAGGCGCTGCGGCACACCCTCGAAGACTGGCAGACCTGGTCGTCGCGCTTCTCGGCGCAGGTCGCCGAGACGGACGTCGCGGCGGTACGCCGCTCGCTGATCACGTTGAAGGCGCTCACCTATGAACCGACGGGCGGCATCGTCGCCGCCGCCACGGCGGGACTGCCGGAAGAGATCGGCGGCGAGCGGAACTGGGACTACCGCTTCTGCTGGCTGCGGGACTCCACCATGACCCTGTCGGCACTGCTCAACGCGGGCTACCACCAGGAGGCCAGAGCCTGGTACGACTGGTTGCTGCGCGCCATCGCCGGCGACCCGGCCGAGCTGCAGATCATGTACGGCGTCGGCGGAGAACGCCGACTACCAGAGGAGACCGCCGACTGGCTCCCCGGCTACGAGGGCTCCCGGCCGGTCCGCTTCGGGAACGCCGCCGTCGACCAGCTGCAACTGGACGTGTACGGCGAGGTGGTGGACACCCTCTACCTGGCCCATCGGTCCGGCATCCGGATCGAGCGTCACGTGTGGAGCATGCTGGTCAGACTGCTGGAGTTCCTGGAGGAACGCTGGTCCGACCCGGACGAGGGTCTGTGGGAGGTACGGGGCCCACGCCGGCACTTCGTCCACTCCAAGATCATGTGCTGGGCGGCGTACGACCGTGCGGTCAAGCTCGCGGAGGAGACCAGGCTCCCGGGCCCCGTCGAGCGCTGGCGCGAGCTGCGCGACCTCATCCACAGCGACGTCTGCACCCGGGGCGTCGACCACCGGCGCGGCGTCTTCACCCAGTACTACGGCGGCCGTGAGCTGGACGCGGCCACGCTCTTCGCGGTCAAGTCCGGTTTCCTGCCCGCCGACGACCCGCGGGTGGCCGCGACGGTCGAGGCGATCCGCCGCGACCTGCACCACGACGGCTTCATCCTCCGCTACCCGACACCTGCGGCCGAGCAGCAGGCGGACGCGGTGGACGGGCTCACCGGATCCGAAGGAGCCTTCCTGGCCTGCTCCTACTGGCTCTGCGACGCCCTGATCGCCATCGGCAGAACCGACGAGGCGCGGGAACTCTTCGACCGGCTGCGCGGTCTGGCCAACGACCTCGGCCTGATATCCGAGGAGTGGGATCCGCTTGCGGGCCGCCAACTCGGCAACACCCCACAGGCGTTCACCCACGTCGCCCTCGTGAACACCGCGCTTGCACTCGGTCGTGCAGAAGAACGCGCCTGACAGCGCAGGCCTCGTCGGGTGCGACTGCTGCGCGCAGCCGTCTCCCTGCGCTCCGCGCTCCCTGCGACCGGAGGGACGGGATGTGTCCACGGCGTCGTCTGAACGTGCGCAATCTGTCGGTCCGTCTGTCAGCCGAGTTGCCGACCGGTGAGAACGATCTGCGCGAGATCCTGCGCGAGCCGAGCAGCGAGCTGGTCACGGACCACTGCCGCACCTGTGATCTGTCCGGCCCGGACAGCCCTTCGTCACTGGGATCGTGGCCAAGGGGCCGGCACGCATCATCGCCACGGCCCGGCAGGCACTGGCCGAAACCCCGCCGGGTGTATACCGGGGAAAGCCACACGATGATGCGACGGCCCGGCGGTGTGTCGTTACCCACGGCACGCCGCCTCCAGTACACCGGGGCCGGCACGTTGCTCGGACGGTCTGGTGGTCGGCAGACTTTCCGCGTCCAGAATATGGGTGGTACTGCACTTCGGATCCTTCCTCGATTCCTCGTTGACAAATAGGGGCGCGGTGCGCACGAGATATGCGGATCGACATGCCCGCACATCTGCCCGATGGCGCACTCTCCCGGAACCCGAAGAATGCTAACTTAGCGTGACTTCCAGGGGGGAAGTGACGAGTGGGTGCAGCTATGCAAAATTCAAAATCCGGCGGAAAGGGCCCTTCCCCGGATGCCGGACCCTGCCACGGTGGACCCGAGACACATCCAGGAGGGGCATCGAAACTGGACGTCGGCGGTTCTGGGGTCGGCCCGGCACAGCCGGTGGCCCCATCCGGGGCGGCCGGCGGCGAGGAATCACAACAGTACGAGATTCTTCCGGATCAGTTGTTTTCGGCAGGGAGATACGTCGAAGCAATGAAGGTCTGGCAGGCCGCGCTGAAGATTGAAGGCCTGGCCGCCGACGAGCGCGCCGCCCTTCAGTTCAACATGCTTGTCGGCGAACTCGCACTCATCGCGAACGGCAAGTCGGACACGGGCAGGCTGGGAAAGATGATCAGGGGGGTTGGAATGGAGACCGTCGAATCCGCCTGCATGGACAGAGGTCGCCCCGATGTGGCGGATTTCTGCCGCACCGTACTCGAAAATTCGGAGTGATGGTGGAGCCCAGGTACCTGATTTCGCCCGACCTCGTCGCAGCGGTCGGCGAGCACGCCACCGTCCTGCATGCACTGTACGGGGAGGAGGACTATTCCGGGGATGGAAGGAAGCGCATAAATCACGCTGCACTCATGGCGGATCTCATATATCTGGTATATGCCCTGGAATTCGAGATTCCCAACTATGCGGAGCCGGTGACCGAGGCCGACGAGGCAATAGAAAGGAATCGCAAGAGAATCCTCGAGAGGATTTCATGCATCAAGGGGGAGGTGGAAGACCTCAGGCGCCACGTGGACGAGACCTACACGCTCGGTGCCCTCGAGGACCAGGCGACCTGGCGGGCCGACGAGGACCAGGAGGGGTATCGGGATTTTACGGCGTGGGCTGTCGAGAGTCTCGACAGCCTGGCCAGGAAGATGCGTGTGAACGAGCAGGCCATAGCTTCCTCACTGGGCTCGCTGAAAACAGATCTTGATGATTACGCAAACTGCCCGGATCCCGTCAGCGGCGCTCCGCTCTGGCTTAACTCCAATGGTGAGGTAATCGATTTGGGCCAGCGGATCGTCAGTCATGTCAAATTGGCTATCGTCCGGTTCGATCGCCTCTGTCAGGCCTGGATGGACATCGGCAGCGACCTGACCGTCCCGGGCAATCCTCTGCACGATGTACAGCCACAGGAGGAGATCTTCTTCCACGGCACGACGAGCAACGATGTGGGAGCGAAGATCCAGACCTCCGGGCTGAAGCCCAGTGGATGGGGTGCTTATGGGAGAGGGGCCTACGCCACCCCATATCTGGAGACCGCTTCGGAATACACCGATGATGGTGCTCGCACTCTCGTGAACAAGGGACCCGGGCCGATTTTGAAGAGCGAGCTCGCACATGGTGTGGAGGTCCTGCATCTCTACAAGGTGGGGAGCCTCGGACTGAAGGATGATTTCGCTGATCTTTTCGAAGCGCGCCGGGTTCCGAAAGAACTACGTGATCTACCGGACTTCCCACCGGGGGCGGCGACAACTGATACCTGGGGAATCTGGGCGAGGGAGCATGGATACCGGGCCACTCAGATCCATGTACCGAGGAAGGAACCGAAGCAGGGGCACAAGAAACATCACCTGGTCGCTTTCGATCCGGATGCCCTCAAAATCCTCCTGATGGTCGATATCACCAACAGGAACCACCCCAATCACGCGTGGTGGCGCAACCGGGGACTGCTGCAGCGAAGGACCGACTTCACGTCCGAAGAGGTCCGCCGGACCTTGAAGCCCAGGCTGACGAATGTCGTAGGAAATCTCGACCAGGCCGCTGAGCTGCTGAGCGAGCCGCAGCAGCGCACCAGGCTACGGGACAATCCTCCGACTCCGCGTGACCCCCAGTCACCGGGAATTCAGGTGAAGGGTGAGTGGCACGGGGAGAGCCGCGCCCGGTCGGCTGCCCGCAACAAGGCTCTGCCGGATGATGTCGGTCGGGCCGGGACCTACTATTATGATGCGGCGGAACGCGAGGAGTTGGTGGCCCATCCGGACTGTGTGTCGGGACGCCTGCTGCTCAAAAATGGTAAGCCTTTTCCATCGGGCCGTTACGGTTGGGTCACCGATGCCGGGGAAAAGTCCAATCGGCTCTATCTGTTCGACCCGAAGGCCATTGCCGTCACCGACCGTGACGGGAATAGCATCTTCGGGAAGAAATTCATTCCGCTGGGCACGGTCGAGCAATTCAACACGATGGTGAAGGAACTGCAGAGAACGGACATCGACTGGTACATCGAGTTCATCCACCACTCGTCCGTCCTGGCCGGTGCCAACGTCGGCGGTGCCGGGGAGATCATCATCGAGGAGGGCGGGTACATCGAGAGTATGACCAACAAGAGCGGACACTATGAGCCTGGCAGCGAAGACATGTACCAGGCCCTGGGTGATCTCTCGGCCGCAGGCTACGACATCGTCGGCGAACGCCGCGGAAAATCTCCCACGGTCGAAATCATAGGTCCGAATGGAAACACCGAGATGACTGCTGCGGAGTTTCTGTCCGGACCAGCCGATCTCGGTCTCCGAGCCGCGCGCAAGGAGGCCGCGAACGAGGCGGCTGCGACGCAGGCCGTATACCGTGAGCATCTTGACAGGTCCGCGGAGGTGCGTCGCATCCGACACGAGGAGACGGTGGAGGCGGAGCGGGAGGAACAGCGGCGGCAACGTATCGAGGAGTTCAAGGAAGCGCATCCGGACACCCATGTCGCGAGATTCGATGACGACGGTGAGGCGGTCCTTTACAGCACGGACAGCACTCCCATCAGCACCTACCGCAATCGTAGCCCGGAAGACAGTCGAACCAGTGACCAAGAAATTGAGGAATCTGATTCCCTCGAGGACCCCGAGAAATCCGATTGACATCACCTGTCCCGCCGCATTCGACCCGCCGCGAGTGGCTGGTCGTGTGTGTGGGGCGCAGCGCTGCTCGTCATCCGGAAGGCGGACGGGGTCGGAGGGCGGCCGGCGTGCCGCAGTGGGCGTCGTTGTTGGGCTGTCGCTGGACGCCGCGATTCCGGGTTCTGTGTCCGTGTCCGCCGGTCTGATCGCTGAGCGCTTACGGGGCGCCATCGGCTTCTGGGTCCGGCAGGCCCGGACACGGTCCAGTTCGGGTTCGGTCTGGCGGCTTCGACGGGCATGCCCGCCTCTGACTGGGAACTGCCGCCGCTCGTCGCCTGCGGCGGCAGTTGTTCTCCGCTGTTTCCAGCTTCGTGGTCACCGTCCGCTGCCGGCGGCCCTGCGTGAGCCCGACGCGCGGTCAGATACCCTCAGGGCTAATCATCGCCAGGGCTCTGTCGAGGCCGGTCTGAATTTCTAGAATCACGTGGAAGTATCTTTCGGAATGAAGCGTGTAATCATTCTCTGCTTTCCGTGCCTCCAGGATTGTGAAATGGCTGGAGTCGGGCTCATCCTGAGTGATGAGCGTATGGAAGCACTGCAGGGATTTGATCAGTTTGTCCAGGTTGGATGTAGCATCGATCAGCCTGCCCTGGTGGAATTTGACCAGAGTGACTATGTCCTTCACAGTCTTGCTCCCGGGCGCTTTGGATGGCCCGAGCTTTTTTATGGATGGCTTGATCGCGTTAATCGTATCAATATTGCCGAGCCCTTCCTCCTCGTATTCCATGAGGAGAGGTTTGAGGGTGGCGCGAGCATCGGAGGCAGCCGCTGCGGTGCTCCTCAGGTTATCTCTTATTGCCTGGAGCGCTGCCTCGCGGCTTTCATCGGGAATTTCGGGGGGGATGAGAAAAGCTGCCTCGCCGTCGTCTGCAAGCCGTTCGGAGGAATCTCGAACGGCTTTAAGGGATTCGGCGAGCTTCTTGATCTGGTCGTCATCTGCGGCAAGTGAGCCGTACACCAGGGACAGGCCGCTGATCAGATCGTCCAGCTTCTTGCTTTCGGCTTCGTGGGCAGATCTTTCCTCTGCCGCGTACATGGCATTGAGATCGGCCAGTCGGGTGCCTAGATTCTCCATTTTGCGCGACATCGAGACGAAGCCTCTTGCGGCGCGTATGATGACGTCTGCGCGTATTTTTGCTGCGGCGTAGTTCGTTTCCGCGGATTGGAACAGGTGTCCGAGAGATGCTGTCGTCGACCCGGCCCCCGCCCTTCCTTCTTCCGCGACCAGGAGCTCAAGGTCGGAGAGGCTGGACCCTGCGTTGTCCAGCGCATCAATAATCCTCTTTATTTGATTCCTGATCACCTTCCTGTCGGTGCTTGTGAACATTTCGAAGGCGGTGATCGCCCCCCGCCCCGGGTTACGCCTCCCCCATATGCCTTTTATCGTCCTGTAAATGCGAACGGTCGCCGATTCGTACTTTTTCAGATTGATGGAGATTTCATCGATTGCCTTGCTGAACTCCACCGGCAGCTTGCGTATCAGATCGGCGTCGAAGCTGGCCTTCAAGTTTGCCGATGTGTCGCGCATGCCGTTTACGGTCGAAACGAGGGATGCCCATTCGCGGGTGAATTCTTCGGCCAGTTCTTCCGATGTGGCGAAGATCTCGACCTTCTCCGGTGAAATATGATCATGCTCCATGATTAGCCTCCTGCCGTACGGTTCTTGAATTTTGTGCCAGGCCTCTTGCACAGCGTGCGGTCCGATCGGCCGGCGGTGCGCCGTCCCCGACGGTTTCCTGTCCGCTGAGTTCTGCCATTCGTTCCAGCGGTCCGGTCATAGCCCGGGGATCCGGGCGTTGCGGTGGAGATCGACGAAGAGCTGGTGGTCGGCGCGGGTCCGGGCCCCGTAGGTGTGGGCGAAGTCCACCAGGAGGTCGATGAATCCCCGTTCGTCCCGGGCGATCGCCGCGTCTATGGCGTGCTCGGTGGAGAAGGGCACCAGGCTGTGGCCGCCGGACTCGTCGGCCGCGGCGTGCATGGTGGCGGTGGTCCGGCCGAGGCACTCCGTGACCGCGAGCAGGTCGGCGCCCTCGTTGAGGTCGGTCCAGTCGAGGTCGGTGGCGTAGGGCGAGACCTCGGCGACCAGTTGGCCGCGTTCGCCGAGCACGGTGTGGCCGAGCCAGGGATCGCTGTGGTCCTGGAGGGCCCGTTGGGAGATCACCGTCCGGTGGCCCTCGTGCTGGAAATGGCCGCGGACGGCCGGATCGTCGATGTGCCGTGCGGCCGCAGGCGTCTGGCCCTGTTTCATATAGATGATCACATCGTTCTCGAGGGCGTCGGTGGGGCCTTCCAGCAGCAGGTTGTAGGAGGGGAGGCCGGCGCTGCCGATGCCGATGCCCCGGCGTCCGACCACGTCCTTGACCCGCAGTGAGTTCGGGCGGGTGCGGGAGGCGGGCGGCAGGGTGCCGAGGTAGCGGGCGAAGGCCGTGAGGACGTCGGCCCGGGTGGCCTCGTCCAGCTCGACGGCGCCGTTGCCGGTCAGGAAGCGCCGCTCGTACCCCTCGACGACGGTGTCGGCCTCCAGCAGTGCGACCCGGGTCCGCATGCGCGCCCGGTGCAGGGCGTCGAGGATCGGGCCGGTGGCCGTGTCGAGGGTGTACGAGGCGGGCCGGCCGGAGGTGACCAGGGCGCCGATCTGGGCACGGTACGCCGTCGCGAAGGTCCTCACCAGGTCGGTGATCATCGAGTCGGAGAGCGCCTTGGCGTAGCCGATCAGTGCCAGGGAGGCGGCCAGCCGCTGTACGTCCCAGACGAAGGCCCCGACGTACGCCTCGTCGAAGTCGTTCACGTTGAAGACCAGCCGGCCCTCGGAGTTGAGGTAGGTGCCGAAGTTCTCGGCGTGCAGATCACCGTGGATCCAGACCCTGCCGGTCCGCTCGTCGAGAAAGGCGGAGCCGTAGGAGGCGAACGGTCCGTCCGCCACATCCGCGTAGTAGAGGCAGGCGGTGCCCCGGTAGAAGGCGAACGCGGAGGCTGCCATCTTGCGGAACTTCACCCGGAAGGCGGCCGGGTCCTCGGCCATCAGCTCGCCGAAGGCGGCGTCGAAGACCCGCAGGATGGTCGCGCAGCGATCGGCGGGGTCGGGAACGGCGGCGGACATGTGCGGCATCCTTCGGGGGCGGACGGCAGGATCACCGCCAGGATCCGGGCACGGCGGACCACATGTCCTGCCCCTCGGTACCGCGTGGCGGGCAGAGTGGCCGTGGGCGCGGAGCGGGGGACCGGTCACCGCCACAGGTGCCGCAGCGCCGGACGTGCGGCGCGGCGGGAATACCCCCGCGTCGCGGCTGGTTCGCGAGCATGATTGAATATTCAATCAAAAGAGGAGTTGAGGACGATGCAGTTCGGGATCTTCACCGTCGGCGACGTGACCACCGACCCCACCACCGGTCGGACCCCGACCGAGCGCGAGCGGATCAAGGCCATGCTGGCGATCGCGCTGAAAGCCGAGGAGGTAGGCCTCGACGTCTTCGCCACCGGCGAGCACCACAACCCACCGTTCGTCCCCTCCTCGCCGACCACCATGCTCGGCTACATCGCCGCACGCACCGAGAGCCTGATCCTTTCGACCTCCACGACGCTGATCACCACCAACGACCCGGTGAAGATCGCCGAGGACTTCGCGATGCTCCAGCACGTCGCCGACGGCCGCGTCGACCTGATGATGGGCCGCGGCAACACCGGCCCGGTCTACCCCTGGTTCGGCAAGGACATCCGCGACGGCATCGACCTCGCCGTCGAGAACTACGCCCTGCTGCGCCGCCTGTGGGACGAGGACGTCGTCACCTGGAAGGGCAAGTTCCGCACCCCGCTGCAGTCCTTCACCTCCACCCCCCGCCCGCTGGACGGCGTCGCCCCCTTCGTGTGGCACGGCTCCATCCGCTCGCCCGAGATCGCCGAACAGGCCGCCTACTACGGCGACGGCTTCTTCCACAACAACATCTTCTGGCCCGCCGCCCACACCAAGCAGATGGTGAACCTCTACCGGCAGCGCTACGCCCACTACGGACACGGCACCCCCGAGCAGGCCATCGTGGGCCTCGGCGGCCAGGTCTTCATGCGCAAGCGCTCGCAGGACGCGGTACGCGAGTTCCGCCCCTACTTCGACAACGCGCCGGTCTACGGGCACGGCCCGTCCCTGGAGGAGTTCACCTCCCAGACCCCGCTCACCGTCGGGTCGCCGCAGGAGGTCATCGACCGCACCCTGTCCTTCCGTGACCACGTCGGCGACTACCAGCGCCAGCTGTTCCTGATGGACCACGCGGGCCTTCCGCTGAAGACCGTGCTGGAGCAGCTCGACCTGCTCGGCGAGGAGGTCGTACCGGTCCTGCGCAAGGAGTTCGCCAACCTGCGCCCGGCCGGCGTGCCGGACGCACCGACGCACCAGGCCCGGGTGGCCGCCGCTCAGGAGACCACGAAGGAGGGAAGGACGGCATGAAGCTGATCGTCGTATCGGCAGGGTTGAGTTCGCCCTCCGCCACCCGCCTGCTCGCCGACCGGCTCGCGGCCGCGACGCTCGGGCACGTCGATGCGGAGCTCGAAGTGATCGAACTTCGGGACCTCGCCACCGACATCGCCCAGCACTTCGTCACCGGGTTCCCGTCCGCCCGGCTGGCCGCCGCGCTCGACGGCGTGGCGGCCGCGGACGGCCTGATCACCGTGACACCGGTGTTCGCGGCGTCCTACAGCGGTCTGTTCAAGTCGTTCTTCGACGTCATCGACAAGGACGCGCTCACCGGGAAACCCGTGCTCCTCGGCGCGACCGGCGGCACCGCCCGGCACTCCCTGGTCACCGAACACGCCATGCGCCCGCTGTTCACCCACCTGCGCGCGCTCGTCCTGCCGACCGCCGTCTACGCCGCCTCTGAGGACTGGGGCGAGGAAGGCCTGGCGCAGCGGATCGCGCGGGCCGGCGCGGAGCTGGCCCATTTCCTGACGCCCGCCGCACGGGGTACCACCCCGGACGTCGACACCGCCGCCGCGATCGCACCCCGCTCGCTGACCGGGGCGATCACCTCGGTGGATCCGCAGGACGGCTTCGACGTGGTGCCGTTCGCACAACGGCTGGCCGCGCTACGGGTGTAGGAGCCGCAACCGCCCTCCCCGGTCCGCGGCCACCTCCGCCGGACCCGGGGGGCGAGACCCGGGCCCCGCACCGCGCGGGCCGCGACCTGGACTGCACCGGAGTGCCCCCGTATGCAGGTGAAGATCCGGAACTCCCGGTGGTCAGACCTCTTGACCACTCGGGGAGATGTGACTCAGCCTGGAGCACGTGGCGGACTTCACCGTGGTGAGACGAACTGCGTTGTCAGATGCGGTCTTTGACCAGATCGCCAACAGGATCCTGGACGGGACGCTGCCTGCGGGCTCGTCCCTGCCACCGGAACGGAGCCTGACCGAGACGTTCGGAGTCAACCGGCAGGCACTGCGCGAGGCCCTTCAACGCCTGAGCCAGCTCGGCCTGGTGGAGATCCGGCACGGGGAGTCAACCCGGGTACGGGACTTCCGGACCAGCGCCGGGCTCGATCTGGTGCCACACCTCCTGCAGCGCACCGACGGCACGATCGACCTGCTGGTCGTCAGGGCGATGACGGAGATGAGGTCGGCGGTCGGCGCCGACGCCGCCGCGCTGTGCGCCGCCCGGGCGGGCGAGGCCGAAGTCCGTGCGCTGAGGGACGTGCTGAGCGAGTTCTCGGATCCGGACGGCGAGAGCCGGCCGACCGCGGACATCCGCTTCTGGGACCTGGTCGTCGACGGCTCGGGAAACATCTGCTACCGGCTCGCGCTCAACGGCATGCGCGCCCTGTACCGCCGGGCGGAGCCGCTGGTCAGAAACGTCCTCGCCACAGAACGCAGCGCCGTGCACCTGTACGGAGAGGTGGTCGAGGCCATCTCCGACCATGATCCGGAACGGGCCCGGTCACGCGCAGCCCTGTTGCTGGAACACGGCGCCGCCGTGATGAACGCCCTCTTCCCCGGGTCGGAGAACAGATGAACCCCGAACAGCGGACGGCGCAGTTCCGTGCGGCCGGTCTCACCCTGCGGAGTGCGGCCCGTCTCTTCTCGCGCTACCCCAGCCCGCGCGTCCTCATCCCGGCGGCCGCGCTGACCGTCGCCGCACGGGTGAGCCTCGGACGGTGGTCCCGGCGCGACGTGAGGATCGCCGCGACGATCGTGACGCTGGAGCCGTTCCTGGAATGGCTGGTCCACGTCCACATCCTTCACCAGCGGCCACGGACGTTCAGAGGACGCACCGTCGACTCCTTCGCCGCACGCAAACACCGCCGGCACCACCTGAACCCGCGTGATCCCGCCCTGGCCTTCATCCTCCCCAACAGGCGGATCGCGCCCGTTGCCGTGGCCGGCATCGCCGCTGTGAACACCGCCGTCCACCGGTCCACCCGTACCGCCCTGACCGGAACCGCCACGTCACTGCTCCTGCTCACCGCGTTCGAGTGGACGCACTTCCTCATGCACTCGTCCTACAAGCCGAAGAACCCGCTGTACCGGGAGATCCGGCGGACGCATCAACTGCACCACTTCCGGAACGAGAAGTACTGGTTCGGCATCGTCACGCCGGTCTCCGACATCGTGCTCAACACCAACCCGGCGAAGGACGAGGTGCAGCCCTCGAAGACGGTCAAGACCCTCGGCATCACGGAACCCGTCTCCCCGGCCGAGTTGTGATCGCGGGTGCCGGTGCGGAAGCAAAGCTGGCCGGCCGGCCGGCCGGGGCGAGCGCCGCGGCTCGCGGCCTCGATCGGCCTCCGGCGCGGTGGACCTGAGCGGAATCACCCGTTCGGATGTGATAAGTGTTTGTCATCGTTTTCCCTGGGCTATCCATGGCTGGGGCGTAGCCTGAAAGGCCGCCCTCCGGGCATTTAATTCGGTTCCAGGAAGGCGTTCATGAATATCCGTTCAGCGATTTTCCGCCCCATTGCCGTAGGCGTGCTCGCAGGCGCACTAGGCTTCGGTACCGCGCTCTCCGCCGAGGCGGATTCTCACGGTCACGGTCACCACCCGACGGCGCGTCCGACGATCGTCCTGGTCCACGGCGCCTTCGCCGATGCCTCCAGCTGGGAATCGGTGGTGGCACGGCTGCAGCACGAGGGCTACCGGGTGATCGCCCCGGCCAATCCGCTGCGCGGCCTCCATCAGGACTCGTCCTACCTGGTGAGTTTCCTCAAGAGCCTGGGGGACACCGAAATCATTCTGGGCGGTCATTCATACGGCGGCGAGGTGATCACCGAGGCAGCCTCGGACCCCGATGTCAAACCTCACATCAAAGCACTGGTCTACATCGCCGCGATCGCTCCCGAGGTGGGGGAGAGTGCCGGTTCGATCCTCGCCGCCTTCCCGGGGAGCGAGCTGACGCCGGAGAACCAGAACGCGGTCCCGTACACCCGCCCGGACGGCAGCACGGGGACGGACCTCTACATCAAGCCCGAGGCTTTCCGGCCGGTCTTCGCGGGTGACCTGCCCCAGGAGAAGACGGACGTCATGGCCGCCACCCAGCGGCCCATCGACCAGTCCGCGCTGGGCGACACCGCCGACAGCGCGGCCTGGAAGGACATCCCGTCGTGGTACCTCGTCGCGTGCGGCGACAAGACCATCCCGCCCGCGGCGGAGCAGTTCATGGCCGAGAGGGCGAACTCCACGACGGTGAGTGTGAACTCCTCCCACGCGGCGCCGGTCTCTCACCCGGAGGAAGTCACCAACCTGATCCTCGACGCCGCGTCGTCGTGAGCGACCCACTGCGGAACAGGGACTCACCGCGGTGAGAGGGATGATGAGCGACGGCCCGCCGGGACCTCCGGCGGGCCGTCGGGCGTCCGCGCCGGGCGGTCGGGGGCCCTGGCTCCGGCGGGTCGTGCCTGAAGGGGAAGTCGGTTCGGGAAGCCCGAAAGAGGGAGCGGCTGCCAGTATCGACGCATGACCCGATATGTATCAGAGGACTCTGCAGGATCGATCCAAGCGCCGCCCGATGCGGCAATCTATTCCTACGAAGTGAAATTGCGCTACTCGGAGCATATTCCGTTGGGCGCCAATGATTCGTCCGGAGTTGACAGTGAGTGGATCGACGTCCGTCAGGATGCGGTGGTCGTGGAATTCAATCTGCCCACCCCGAGATATGAGGAGAGCGGGGGGAGCCTGATCACTTGTAAAGTCCGGCTCTGGGACAAGAGCAACAGATCGTCAATCGTCTGCAGCGGGGTAGAAGAATTCACAACCCAGTTCAAGCCGGGGGAGGACGGAAGGAAGTGCCTGGTCATCAGGGACTTTGACAGCGTCCACCGAAACCCCGAGACCGGTCTGCCGAGGTGCCTCTACAGCATCTGGCTGGATTCCGAGGACGTGAACGCAGAGGTGACCGTCTCGCTCTGGGCGTGAGCCTGTCACGCGCCGCGGGCCGACGATGTAAACCGCGCCTGCCGACTCCGTCCGGCGGATCATCGTGCGGCGGGTGGGGGGAAAGCCGCCACAGGCCGTCCGGGGGCGGGAGGCGTGCCGTACAGCAGACGCAGACCGAGGTGCGTGAGGCTGTGACGGGTGATGCCGCGCTCGCGCGTGGTGGTGATCAGGCCCCCTGCGCGCAGGGCATTGAGGTGGTGGCTGGCCGTCGCGGCGGAGATGCCGACCCGGGTGGCCAGTTCGGCGGTGCTCCGAACGGTGGCGAGCGCGGCAAGGGCCGCGGCCCGGGTGCGACCGAGGAGACGGACGAGACCGGGGTCGAGGTGCGGGGTGTCCTCCGGGAGACCGGCGAGCTGGTGGCGCACCGGAAAATAGAGCTCGATGGGAGCCTGCTCGTCGTAGTTGTCGAGGCGCGCGGTCGGGACCCGCAGGAAGAATGCGGGTATCAGGAGCAACCCCCGGCCGGACAGGTGGACGTCGACGTCGTGCGGAATGTGGCACGGGACGGTGAGGATCGGGAACTCCCAGCTGATCGCCGGGTGAAGGCCGTTCAGCATGGTGCCGGTGGCGGCTGACGCACGGCCGTACGCGGCCCGGACGGCCTGCTCCACGTACCGCCAGGCCGGCGCGACCGCCAGACGGTGGTAGGCGCTCAACAGCCCGATCAGTCTCTCGGTGGCCTCCGGACGCCCGTGGTGGACGTCGGCGATCCACTGCGGCAGGTCGGGTCGCATACTGCGGGTCACCGCCAGATCGGAGATGGCCCGGGCGGCGGGCTTCGACCGCACGGCGGACAGCGCGTCTGCCAGAGTGGCGGCTCCGGTGGGCGCGAGGAGGAGTTCGGGCACCGTGCCGTCGTCGGGTGTGACGAGTGCGAACAGCTGCCGTTCACTTCGGCCGAGGCTCTGGCCGACCTCCGCCGACCACCGGGCGAACGGTTCGCTGCGCGCCTGCGGCTGTTGCAGGAGCTGGAGGCTGAGCACCGTCTCCATCAGCGGCTCGGGGTGTGGCGCCCAGCGGATCCGGTTGAGGTCGGTCGTGGTGAAGTGAATACGGAGCATCGTCTCCCCAGCTGCGCGGCACCACCGGCAAGCGGCGCTCCTCGGCGGCGCATGCCGCACGATCGAATGATCATGACATGAGCGCCCGACGTCCGGGAGTCCCCCGGAAGCGGTGGGCGGCCCGATCAAGCCGGGCGCCTGCAGGCGTGGCTACCGAGTTGGCGCTTGCACGACGATTCCGAACCCTGCCTGGAAGTGTGGCTCAGCAGGGCATCGTGAGGATCCGGGCAGAGAGATATCTTGATCGTGTGCCTAATCTCCCGAAACAGAGCACTCCAAATTAATCATGTTTCTCAGGAGGAATAATGCTTGCCGAAGGTGAAGTTGGCGAATTTGGCATTTCAGGAGTCCCGTATGCGGCAGTGACGACTTGCCTGACGGTCACCTGCCTGCTCGATGACGGAAATCACGTGGGCGGGCATCTTAGCCTGCAGAGGAGCGGAACGGCGCTCGCCTCGGACGAAGTGCTGCCTGCAATGAAGGGGATTGTGGGGAGCAGGCGTATTGTCAGGATGCATCTTGCGGGCGTTCTTGATAGCTGGAGCTCGGATTTCCTCGATGTGCCGTACATGGATGCGCAGGGAGTTATTGAAATATATCAAGGAGGGGTTCAGCCGACGGATGGAAACAGCCTTTTCTGGGACATATACTCAAGGGTTGAGCCGGAGCCCGATGATGACGCATGGGAATGGCTTCCGCCATCGTTTGTGAATATGACGGGGGCATTTACGGTCACCCTCGAAGCGCCAGGTCGCCAAATTTCCCCCAAGGATGGGGAGGGTGAATCATATGCAGACGGTGTTGACTATGAGAATTCTGCCGCTGCCGCCTTCGATGAATACCTCAAGGGCCTCGCAAGAGACATTTTCGATAATGGTGGAAATGTGATTGAAGGTGACCAGGTCGTTATGGATGTGCAAGGCCAGGCCTACAAGTTCCCAGCTGTCGGAATTAATCTTTCTGAATCTCCGCAAGATGCAATGTACTCGACCGGTGGTAATTCCTGGCAGTTGTGTGCATCAAATTCCCAGAGCGTTCCAGTATGGCTGAAAGGTGTCGTTATTTCTGAGACTGGATTGATCACGACTACCGACGCATCGGCAGTGTGACACTGACGTCGGCCAGTCTGGCGAGCCCGCCTACGCCGGGCACTGCGCAACGCCGTGTCCGGCAGGGGCTGGAAGATCGCGCTGCCGGACGCCGGTGTCCCCGGGGGGTAGGCGGGTAGGCGGGAGTGGGCGGCGCGGGGCGGTTCGCGTGCAGCGGGGATCCGCCGGAGCACCGGCTTGCGGTAGGGCCGGAGCCGGTACCGCCTGGGTCTCCGCGATGTGGCGGCGGGTGGTACGCAGGGACATGCCCA
>NZ_JAIZ01000152.1 GCF_000710465.2 Kitasatospora sp. MBT63
CAGACATGGCCACACCAGAGCTTTGTGTTAGCTCCTCTTATCGGCACGGTGGACGAGGTCGCCCGCTGGGCGCTGGCCCGGCTTGATGACCCGCGCGCGCTGCCCGGGCTGGTCGGGCAGCTGCGCGCCCAGGGGGAGGAGGAGTTCCGCCCGTACAGCCTCGCCGAACCGAGGCGGCCCGAGATCGTGGACGTGCTGATCCCGCTGCGTGCGCACGCGGACGTTCTGCTCCCCGACCTGGTCGAGGCGGTCCGGCAGGGCGGGGCCCGGGGCGGTGCGACGCCTGCCTTCGTCGCGGTCCTGGAGGCGTGGGGCGTGGCGGTGCCGGGCGCGGCGACCACCCCGGGGCCGAGCGGGGAGCAGGTGGAGCCGGACCCGAGGGCAGTGGCGGAGTCCGTCCTGGCGGTCGCCGCCGGAGGCGACGACTTCGACCGCTTCCTTGACGCGCTCCGCGGGGTACTCCGGGCCGACGGAACCAGCGCCGAGGTCAGCCCTGCCGTCCGAGCCGCCCTGGCGGCCGTGCAGCAGTCGGAGCGCCGCCTGTCGGACCTCGGCGGCTACCGGCAGATCCTCCAGGACGAGGAGGTGCGGGGGCTCGTCGGGCAGGCGCTCGCGCCCGGCCCGGTGCCGTAGTGGCCGTCCGGCGTGGGCGAGTTCCGGGCGCTGCGGCACGGCCGGCCGGCCCGTCACTCCGCCGAGCTGCTCGCACTGGAGAACGCGCTGTGCGGGGAGCCCGCGGACTGACGGACCGTGGACCGACCGCCGTGGACCGGCGGGCCGGGGTCAGGGCAGCAGGACGACCTTGCCGCGGACCCGGCGGGACTCGATGTCGGCGTGGGCCCGGGAGGCCTCGGCGAGGGGATAGGTGGCGCCGATCGGGAGGTCGAGCTTTCCGGCGGCGGCGAGTGCGGACAGCTCGGGCAGCGCCTGCTCGAAGCGTTCGGCCGGGCCGCCGCTGGTGAACCGCACCCCGTGCTCGGCGGCCGACGAGTCGGCGATGGTGATCACCCGGGCCGCGTCACCGGTGAGGGCGACCGACTCGGCCAGCACGCCCGCGCCGGAGGTGTCGAAGACCCGGTCCACGCCTTGCGGCGCGGCGGCCCGCACCCGGTCCGCCCAGCCGTCGCCGTAGCGTACGGCGACGGCGCCGAGTTCGGTGAGCCGCCCGAGGTCGTCGTCGCCGGCGGTGGTGACGACGGTGATGCCGCGGGCGACGGCGAGCTGGACGGCGATGGTGCCGACGCTGCCGCCACCGCCGTGGACCAGCAGGGTCTCGCCCGCCACCGGACCCAGCAGGTGAAGGCCGCGGAAGGCGGTCTCGCCGACGGTCACCAGCGCGGCGGCGGTCTCGAAGGAGACCTGTTCGGGTTTCGGCACCGGCCGGTCCACCAGGGCGTACTCGGCGTAGCCGCCGCCCACCGCGCCGCCGAAGATCTCGTCGCCGACCGCGGCGCCCGCGCCCTCCCCGGCCCGGTCGACGACGCCCGCCACGTCGAAGCCCGGCCGTACCGGGAACTGCGCCGGCCGGACCGAGGCCATCAGGCCGGAGCGGAGCTTGAGGTCGAGCGGGTTGACGGAGGCCGCCCGGACCTTGATCCGCACCTGGCCCGGCCCGGGCTCGGGGGTGTCGACCTCGGTCAGGGTGAGCACGTCGGGGCCGCCGTAGCTCGCATAGGTGATCGCGTTGGGCATGGGAACTCCAAGGAAGAGGGGGATGCGGGCCGGAAGTGATCCACATCACCAGGATGGGGTCGCGGGGGCGGGGTGCCCCGGCGGCAGGCCGTGGGCTCCCGGCATCAAACCGGCATCGAACGGGAACCGGCGTGGGCGCGCGCCCGGGTCAGCCCGCGAGGGAGGGGTAGTCGGTGTAGCCCCGGTGGTCGCCGCCGTAGAAGGTGGCGGTGTCCGGAGCGTTGAACGGGCCCCCGGCGGCGAGGCGGGCCGGCAGGTCGGGGTTGGCGAGGAACAGCGCGCCGTACGCGATCAGGTCCGCGGTGCCGTCCTCGATCAGCGTCAGGGCCTCGGGGCCGGTGGCGGCGGGGTGGGTGAACGGGTTCAGGACGAACGGGCCGGGCCAGGCCTTGCGCAGCCGCGCGGTCAGGTCGCGGTCCGGGCCCTCCAGCAGGTGCAGGTACGCCAGGTCCAGGCCGGCCAGCCGCCCGATCAGCGCACCGTAGACCTCGTCCGGCCGGTCCTCGGCGATGCCGTTGTAGGGGTTCCCGGGCGAGATCCGCAGACCCACCCGGTCGCTGCCGATCGCCTCGGCCACGGCGGTGACCACCTCGACGGCGAAGCGGATCCGGCCCTCGGTGCCGCCGCCCCACGCGTCGGTGCGCAGGTTGGTGTTCGGGGCGAGGAACTGGTGGATCAGGTAGCCGTTGGCGCCGTGGATCTCCACGCCGTCGAACCCGGCCTCGATCGCCTTGTGGGCGGCGCCGGCGAAGTCGGCGACGGTCTGCCGGATCTCCGCCTCGCCCAGCTCCTGCGGCGTCACGAACTCCTTCGGCCCCTCGTGGGTGAAGACCTGGCCCTCGGCGGCCACCGCCGACGGCGCCACCGGCACCAGGCCGTCGGGCAGCAGGTCGGGGTGGCCGATCCGGCCGGTGTGCATCAGCTGGGCGAAGATCACGCCGCCCTCGCGGTGCACGGCGTCGGTCACCGTCCGCCAGGCCGCCACCTGACCGGCGGTGTGCAGGCCCGGGGTGTCGGGGTAGCCCTGGCCGACCGGCGAGGGCTGGATGCCCTCGGTGACGATCAGGCCGGCCGTCGCGCGCTGGGCGTAGTACGTCGCCATCAGCTCGGTGGGCTCGGCGCCGGGGCCGAAGGCGCGGCTGCGGGTCATCGGCGCCATCACGATGCGGCTGGCCAGGCGGCGGCCGCCCAGGACGATCGGATCGAAAGCGGTGGTCATGATCGAGCCTTCCGGTGGTGGGTGCGGCAGTGGCCGGGAACGGCCCCTGCCGGTCGGGGTGCTGCGCGGCCCCGAGCGAGTTACCTGTCCGAACAGTAAAAGTACCCGCAGCATTCCCGCAAGCGGCCCGACTTCTGTCGCGGCGAACCGCGACGGGTCCGGTCCGGGCGGAAAATGGCTGGTGGGCGGCGGCTGGGCAGGTGAGATCCGGGCCGCCACTAGGTATCGTTGCTCGGGCAGTATTCGCCGAGAACGGGAGTGATCAGGCCATGGCGGAATCCACAGCCGGCCCGGAGGACTGCTCCACGGCCCCCGGGACCGGGAGTGTCGCGCTGCCCGCGGCCGCCGCCGGGGGTCCGATCAGCCACGCGATCTTCCGGGTGGCCCGCACCCACCGCATGATCGCCGGACAGCTGCTGCGCCGCGTCGGCCTCCACCCCGGCCAGGAGCTGGTGATGATGCAGCTGTGGGAACTCGGACCGCAGCGGCAGGCCGACCTCGTCCGCCTGCTGGACTCCGACGCCGCCACCATGACCCGCACCGTCCGCCGCCTCGAACACGCCGGCTTCGTCCGGCGGACCCCGTGCGCGGACGACCGGCGCGCCTCCCTGATCGAGGCCACCACGGCGAGCCACGCCCTGCGCGCGGAGGTCGAGCAGCTCTGGCGTCAGCTCGAGGAGGCCACCGTCGGGGACAGCACCGACGAGGAACGGGCCGACGTCCTGCGGGCCCTGGAAGGCATCGAGGCGCGGCTCACCCGCACCGCCGCCCGGCTCGGCACCTGACGGGCCGTGGCGCCCGGCACACGCCGATCCGCCCGGCCCACAGCGCCTCCGTCAGGCGCGGGCCGGCGCCGCTGCCGGACCCGGGTCGGGGAGCGGCGGCGCCGAACGGCGGGGAAGCAGCAGTGGGGTCGCCAGCAGGAGCACGCCGGCCAGGCCGATGGCCGTCCGCGGGCCGAGCAGGGCACCGAGCACGCCCCAGGCGGCCGTCAGGAGCGCGGTCGAGGCCTTGGTCGTCACGGCCCAGGCGGAGAGCGTGCGGGCGACCCGGTCCGCCGGGGTGCGCTGGAGGCGGTAGGTGGCGTGGACGGGGTTGAAGACCGCGCAGCAGAAGATGAGCCCGAACTCTACCCCGGCCACCAGCAGCAGCCCGGCGGCGCCCGGCCCGAGCAGGACCAGCCCGACGGGCCACAGCGCGCGCAGCGCCCCCGCCGCGACCAGGACCCGGCGCTGCCCGAATCGGCCGACCAGGGGGCGGGCCAGCCGCGCGCCGAGCAGCCCGCCGACCGACGGCGCGGCGAAGGCGAGGCCGTACTCCCACGGCGTGAACCCGAGCCGGCCGACCATCAGCACCGCGAGCAGTGGCTCGGTGGCCATCACCAGACCGTTGAACAGCGCGGTGTTGACCAGCAGCGGGCGCAGCGCCGCGTCGCCGAGGACGTACCGCCAGCCGTCGAGCAGGTCCGCCGCCCGCGGGCGGCGGGACACCCGCCGTGCGGGCGGTGGTTCGGTGCCGCCCGTGGCGCGGACCCCGAGGGCGGACAGCAGGTAGCTGACCGCGTCGGCGGCCACGGTCGCCACCGGGCCGAGGAGGCCGGTCGCCGCGCCGCCCAGTGGCGGACCGATGATCGTGGCGAGCCAGGAGGTGGACTCGAACCGGGCGTTGGCGACGAGGAGTTCCCCGGTCGGCAGCACCGTCTTGAGGTAGGCGCCCGAGGCGGCGCGGAAGGTGATGTCGGCCGCTGCGACGACGACCGGGACCAGCAAAAGCTGTACGAAGGTGAGCACCCCGAGCGCGTACGCGGCGGGGACGGTCAGCAGCGCCAGCGCCCGGACCAGATCCATCGCGATCATCACCGGCCGCTTGCGGCGGAACTCCACCCACGGGCCGAGCGGCACCGCCACGGCCGCCCCCACCGCGGCCCCCGCGCAGGAGATCGCGGCGACCCCGGCCGGACCGGCGTGCAGCACCCGGACGGCGATCAGCGGGAACGCGCCGAAGGCGAGCCAGGTACCGAGCTCGCTGCACGCGTACGCTCCCCGGAGCCACCCCAACCGCGGCCCCGGCCGCTGCCCGCCACCCATCCCGACACCCCCGTTGCCGCTCGGCCGCACGGCCTGGTCCACGGCCTGGAGCATCAAAGCGAGCGGTGTCCGCCGTGGTCAAACAACCGAGGCGCGGGTACGCCACAACCAACGGTTGTACCCCTAGGCTGGCGGCATGGACCTCGACACCGTCCGGACCTTCGTGGCGGCCGCCGACGCGGGGCAGTTCCAGCAGGCGGCCGCCGAGCTGGCGGTCACCCAGCAGGCGGTCTCCAAACGCATCGCGGCCCTGGAGCGCGGGCTCGGCGTCCGGCTGTTCACCCGCACCCCGCGCGGCGCCGAACTCACCATCGACGGCCAGGCGTTCCTGCCCCACGCCCGGGAGCTGCTGCGGGTCGCCGAGCGCGCGGTCGCGTCCGTGCGCGGCGGCGGCCGTCCGCTGCGCGTCGACGTGATCGCCTCGCGCATCGCGTCGTCGGGCCTGATGCGCGGCTTCCACCGGGCGCACCCCGAGGTCGACCTCGACGTGGTGATGCTGTTCGACGTCGGGACGGCCGTCGACGCCGTCCGGTCCGGTGCGATCGACGCGTCGTTCCGCGCCGTCGCCGTGCCGGGCCGGCCACTTCCCGAGGACATCGAGTCCGTCCGGGTGCTCGACGAGCCGCTGGAGCTCCTCGTCGGCCCCGCCCACGCGCTCGCCGGTGCCTGGTCGGTGACCGTCGCCGAGCTGGCCGGGCACCGGATCTGGATGCCCGGGATCGTGCCCGGTACCGAGTGGGCCGCCTACTACGGCGACCTCGCCGCCGAGTTCGGCCTCACCATCGAGGCCACCGGCCCCAACTTCGGCTCCGACGCGCTCCTCGACACCATCGCCGACACCCCGGCCCTGGCCACCTTCGTCGGCGAGCGGACCCTTCCCAGGCTGCCGCCGGGAGACGCCCCCGACGCCGCCGGGCCCGCCGGCCACGGGCTGCGCCGGATCCCGGTGACCGACCCGACGCCCGTCTACCCGCACTCGCTGCTCTGGCACCGGGACAACCCCCACCCCGCGCTGGCCACCCTCCGCGCCCACCTCGCCGCCGCGCCGGGCGGCCACGGCGGCGCCGGGACCTGGGTACCGGGCTGGGTGCTCCCGCGGAGAACACACTGACCGGTGGCGGCCGGTCCGGCCGGTCGGCCGGGGCGACAGGGGGAAGGCCGACGGGCGGTCACGGGCGCCGGAGCGCGCCCGTGACCGCCCGGGGTGGGGCAGGGGCCGGCCTCAGAACTGGGTGCTGATGGTGACGCCGCTGAAGTCCGTGACGGCGTACAGGCTGAGGTAGCGGTAGCCCGCCGTCGGGTTGGTGACGGTGAGGGACTGGGTGGTGCCGGGAGCGGTCGAGGAGGCGGTGAAGGCCTTCGGCGAGGCCCAGATGTCCGGGTTGTAGTAGAGGGCCGCGGTGCCGGTGCCGCCGGAGGTGGTGACCTTCAGGGTGCTGGTGCCCGCGGGCAGGTAGATGTACAGGTAGTCGAGGTTGCCGGCGGTCGCGGCGCGGCCCGCCCGGGAGCAGTTCTGGCCCATCGCGTCGGCCCGCTGGTCGGTGCAGGTGGGCAGGGTGACCGGGCCGCCGGTGGTGACGGTGACGGAGGTCGGGGTGGAGGCGCTGCGGCCGGTGTCGTCCGTGACGGTCAGTGCGACGGTGTAGGTGCCGGCGGCCGCGTAGGTGTGGCTCGGGTTGCGCAGGTCGGAGGAGCTGCCGTCACCGAAGGTCCAGTGCCACGAGGTGATCCGGCCGGGCCCGGTCTGCACCGAGGTGTCGGACAGCGTGACGGTACCGCCGCTCACCGACTGGTCGAACAGCGCGGTCGGGCCCGCGGCGAAGCAGGCGCCGGCGGCGCAGGCGGTCAGCCAGCTGTCGAAGTCGGCGTCGTAGCGGGTGCCGAGGGAGTTGTAGACCGCGTAACCGCCGGCGTAGTCACCGGTGCGGAATTGGCCGAGCATGGCGTAGATGTCGGCGGGGTGCTTCTCGAACATGTACCGGACGGCGAGGTACCCCCACGGGTAGACCCGGGTCGAGTCCGAGTTGCCGTAGGTGTTCTGGAAGATGGTGCTGAGCTTGTAGGTGTGCTTGGCCGCCTCGGACATCGCCTGGGTGTCGGTGAGGCCGCGGTAGGTGTAGGACTCGTACTCGGCGACGCCCTCGATCCACCAGATGTCGGGCACGGAGATCTCGGCCCCGAAGTTGCCCTTCATGTCGTAGATGCCGTCGAGGTAGTGGGTGTACTCGTGGTTGAGGTTCCACACGTTGGCGGGGAAGCTGTCGTTCCACGACTTCTGGTACATCACCGACACGGCCTGGTTGTTGGGGTCGGTCGGGTCCATCACGGTCTGGCCGCCGTTGTCGGTGGAGTTGCCGTAGATCGCCCAGGAGTAGGTGAGGTAGTCGGCCTGGTTGGCGAAGACCGCCAGCGTGATGGTCTTGTCGTACTGGTTCGGGACCGGGCCGTTGTCCTTGACCAGGTTGTGGAAGAAGGAGTCCTCGCCGCGCAGGCTGGTGCAGACCGCGGCCAGGTCGGCCGGGGAGAGCGCCTCGGTGACGATGGTGCGGTTGTCGCAGACCAGTTGGTTCGGCAGCACGGTCGCGGTGAGCTTCGCGGTCAGGTCGCAGGTCTTGTAGTACGAGCACTGCCCGGGGTCGAAGGCGTTGGCCTGGTAGGCGGTGTGCACGTACAGCGGGCCGGTGCGGCCGAGGATCTGGGTGGCGTCGAGCACCTGCTTGACCAACGGCTTGGCCACGGCCTCGATGGTGGCGTTGTCGCCGGCCATCCTGGACAGGTCGTTGCCGGCGTTGATGTCCAGGAAGGCGTTCGGGCCGCCGAGCAGGTCCTGGTGGTCGAGTGCGAACCGCCCCAGCACGCTGACGATGGCCGGATCGGCGCTGACCGCGCCGACGAAGTCCGGGTTCCAGTTGGCCCGCCACAGCGGCGAGGAGAGCACCGCGTTGACCGCGTTGACCATCTTGGGGAACGTGTTGTACGAGTTGTTGTACCCGCTCAGCACCTGCTGGTAGACGTTCAGGTACTTGGCCTGCAGGTTGGCGCTGTCGGTGAGGATCAGCACCTCCTTGAGCACGGTGCCGTTGGCGTCGCTGACGTCGCTCCGGTGGGCGCTCGCGAAGAAGGCGTCCAGCGCGGTCTTGGTGGCGTTGGTGAGGGTCGAGTCGTAGCTGCCGACCGAACCGGGGTTGTAGGACTGGACGTAGTAGCCGGCCCGCAGGAAGAGCACCAGTTGCAGGATCGAGGACGCGTTGTCGCCGCTGTAGCCGGCCGCCAGGGTCTGGAAGGCGTTGGCGACGGTGAGCATCTTCGACTGCTTGAAGATGTTGCCCGCATCGCTGCCGGTGACGTTGAACAGCGTGTTGACGCAGTCCGTGGTCGAGGACTTGAGGAAGGCGACCAGGTCGGCGCCGCTGCGGCTGCCGAAGTCGGCCGGGGTACAGCTCTGCGCGTCCGCGGCGGTGGCGGCGCCCGGTGCGGCGAGGGCCGACCGTGCGGCGGGCTTCGCGGCCGGGGCGCCGCTCGCCGACCTGGACGGGCGGGGCGTGGTCTGGTAGGCCGTGCCCGCGGGCTGACCCATCACCACCTGGCCGAGCAGGGCCGGCGGCAGCGGGGCGGCGACCGGGGCGGCTCCGTCCGAGGCGGTCGACACCGTGGGGCCGAGCGGCTGAGGGACGGCGGTGGAGGCGGGGGAGGCGGCGGCCCGGACGGGCGCGGGCGAAGCCGGCGCGGCGAACGCCGAGACCGGTATCAGGGTCGCGGCGGTGGCGCAGCCGGCGACCACGCCGGCCACGAGGGTGGTGTGCGATATGCGAAGGCGCACTGCGGTCCTTGTCCTGTGGGGGAGTTCACCGGGCGTCAGGGGTGGAGCCAGGGGGTGACGCGGTGAACGGGGTGACGCGGTGAATCCTGGCACCGGGTCGAGGACAGAACAATGTCACAGGTCATATGACATCACTGCGGTCCGGCATAACACCTTTACGGGGCCATGGCGGAGGAGCCCGTGCCGGGGCGGACCGGGGAGGGCGACCCCGGTGGCGGCGGGGCGGTGGGGCGGCGGCGAGGGCCGGCCGGCCTCAGGGGCCCGTGGGCCCCGACGGGCGGTAGGTGCGGGCGGCCCAGGCGCGGAAGTGCGGCGAACCGGCGACCAGCCCCCGGTAGGCGGCGGTCGCCGCACCGTACAGCGTCTCCACCACCCCGTCACTCACCGCCGCCGGCCGCCAGACCAGCAGCTGCCGGAACCAGATCGGCGTACCCGCGAGCGGCTTGACCACCACCTCGACGAGCGGCCGCGTGGTCGCCTGGACCACGGAGATCCCCAGGCCGGCGGCGATCAGCTCCTGCAACTCCAGCCGCCCGCCGAGGACTTCGTGCACCGTCGCCGGGGTGAACCCGGCTGCCGCACAGGCACCCCGGAACACCTCGTGCCAGCCCGCCCCGTCGTCCGGTGTCAGGAACCAGGTCTCACCCGCCAGATCGGCCAACGCGATCTCGGTGTGGTGCCTGAGGCGGTGGCCGGCCGGCAGCGCCACGAAGGTCGGCTCCGTGACGATGCTCCGATGAGCGAGTGCGGGCGAGTGCCGCAGCTCCCGTCCGGGGTAGTCCACCGCCAACGCGGCGTCCGCACCGCCCTGTTCGAGCAGTTCGACGATGTCCGAGGAACGGTAGACGCTGCTGACCGTCAGCCGGAGGTCCGGCCGCTGCCGCCGGGCCCGGGAGAGCAGCCCGGGCAGGACGGGACTGAGTGTCGCGGCCAGCCGCAGTGGCGTGGTGGCCTGCGCGGACTCGTCCACCCCCCGGCGGCCCAGACCGTCGGCGCGGGCCAGCACATCGCGCGCCGCCGCCAGCACCTCGACGCCGAAGCAGGTCGGGACCACCCCCGAGGCCGCCCGCTCGAACAGGGGAGCGCCCAGGTGCCGCTCGATCCGGCGCAGCTGGGTACTGGTCGCCGGCTGCGAGGCGCCGAGCGCCGCGGCCGCCCGGCCCACACTGCCGGTGTCCGCAATCGCGCACAGCACCCGCAGGTGCCGAAGCTCCAACTCCACTGGCCCTCCTCGTGGTCCCCCTCGCCCGGCGGCCCGACCGCCCCGCCGGTGGCGGGGCCGACGGCTGCCGCCAGCCCGGTGCCATGGCACGCGTGACATGGCAATCGTGCGGCTCACCTTCGCGGTGCGCCGCTGCCGCGTCAAGCCCGGTCGGGCAGGGCGGCGGCCCGGGCCTGCGCCGACCGGACCGTGGTGCGGGCGGACGCGGAGTCAGGCGGCCGGTGGCGGAGTGGGTTCGGCCCTCCGGGGGGCCTTCCGGGGCGGCCGTGGGGACGCGGGGCGGGGGAGGGCCGGCGGGTCGATCCGGCCCGGGTCTGCGGGCTCCGTCCGGCCTGCCGTCGAGCGACGGAGGACCGGTCCGGGCAGTGCGGCGCGTGGCCGCCGCGTGCCCGTCACGGTCGCTGCGCGAACGCTGCGACTGGTCGGCCGCGCCGCGCTCCCGCAGCGTGGTGCAGGAGAGGTGTCCGCCGTCCCGGACCCCTCCGGTGCGGATCCGGGTGGATCCGGGGCGGGGCGGCGCCTCCCGGCCCGCCGCGTGCTCGGGGACCGGCGGACCGGGGACCTGACCGGCGGACCGGGCGACCGGATCGGCGGCCCTCGGCGGCCGGGCCGCGGGCCGCAGTGCGGTCACCGGGCCTGGAAGGTGGCGCGGTACTCCGCGGGGGAGGTGCCGACGTGGCGGCGGAAGGCCGCCCGGAAGGCGGCGGGGCTGCCCAGGCCGCTGAGCCGGGCGACCTGTTCGACGGGGGTCGTGGTGGTCTCCAGCAGCTCGCGCGCCCAGTCGAGGCGGGCCGCGGTCAGCCAGGCCATCGGCGAGGTGTCGGTCTCCTGCTGGAAGCGGCGGATGAACGTCCGGCGGGACATGTGTGCGCGGTGTGCCAGCTCGTCCACCGTCTGACGCCGCGCCAGGTTTCCGAGCATCCAGGCGCGGACCGGAGCCAGCTCCTCGCTGCGGCCGGCCGGCCGGAGGCGTTCGATGAACTGCGCCTGGCCGCCGTGGCGTCGGGGCGGTGCGACGAGCGCGCGGGCGCGTGCGTTGGCGGCGGCGGCGCCGTAGTCGCGGCGGATGACGTGCAGGCACAGGTCCACGCCGGCGGTCACTCCGGCGGAGGTGAGGATGTCGCCGTCGTCGACGTAGAGCTGGTTCGGCCGGACGTCGACCAGGGGGTACCGGCGCTGCAGCGCTGCGGCGTCCCGCCAGTGGGTGGTGGCGGGACGCCCGTCCAGCAGCCCGGCGGCCGCCAGCGCGAACGCCCCCGTGCAGATCGAGACCAGCCGCGCCCCGCCCGCGTGCGCCGAGCGGATCGCCGACAGCGCCGCCGCGGGCAGCGGGGCGTCCGGATCCTCGTAGCCCGGAACCACGACCGTATCGGCGTCCCGCAACGCCTCCAGCCCCTCGGGCGCGGCGACGGTGAACCCGCCACTGCGGACCGGTCCGGCCGACGGATCGGCGCAGACGGCCACCCGGTAGTGCGGGTCCGTCCCGAAGGCCTGCACCGGGATGCCGAGGTCCAGCAACAGGACCCCCGGCAGGGCCAGCACCGCGACCCGGTGCCCGTGAGCGGTCGACATGGCACGATCCTAGCGACCGGCGACCCGCATGCCACTGTCGACGACCCGGCCGCGGTTCGTAGCCTGCGGGCATGGACTTCTCACTCGACCTGCCAGCCGGCCCCCTGGCCGAGGCCATCCTCACGACGGTACGGACCACCGAGACCCCGGCGGTGGCCCATCACAGCGTGCGCAGCTTCTTCTTCGCCGAGCTCCTCGCCGCGCACGAGGGCTGCCTCACGGACGCCGCCTACGACCGGGACCTGCTGTTCGCCGCCACCGTCCTGCACGACCTGGGCACCGGGGACCTCGCCGAGGGCAACGCCCGCTTCGAGGTGGAGGGCGCCGACCTGGCGGCCGGCCTGCTGCGGCAGCACCGCGTCCCGGAGGCCGACATCGACCGGGTGTGGGAGGCGATCGCCCTGCACACCTCGCCCGGCATCGCCGAACGCCGCGGCCTGCTCAGCCACCTCACCCGCGGGGGCGTGGGCATCGACTTCGGGCGCAACGCGGAGATCGTCACTCCGTGGGAACAGCAGATCCACGCCGCCTACCCCCGGCTCACCATGGTCCGCTCGCTCGTCGACGCCATCGTGGAACGGGCCGCCCGCTCGGACGCCGCGGCGCCCCGCTACTCGTGCGGCGGTGAACTGCTCCGCGAACGCCGCACCGACGGCGTGACCGCCCTGGAACGCGACGCGGCATCCTCCTTCTGGGGCGAGTGAACGCCCCCGCGGACCGGTCGCCGAGCAGGCGGTGCCACGGACAATGGAGGGGGGAGCGGGCCCGGGGTGCCGGGCCCGGAACCGGGCAGACCGTACCGATCCGCAGCAGTGAAGGGCAGGTACCCCATGGCCACCGTCGCCGCCTACGCCGCACCCGCCGCCAAGGCCCCGCTCGAGCGCACGACCGTCGAGCGGCGCGCGGTCGGCGAGCGCGACGTGCTGATCGACATCACGTTCGTCGGCATCTGCCACTCCGACATCCACCAGGTCCGCGAGGGCTGGGGCGAGGCGATCTTCCCGATGGTGCCCGGGCACGAGATCGCCGGCGTCGTCGCCGGAACCGGCCCGGGCGTGACCGGATTCCGCACCGGCGACCGGGTCGGGGTCGGCTGCATGGTCGACTCCTGCCGCGAGTGCGAGAACTGCAAGGCCGGGCTGGAGCAGTACTGCGACCTGGTCCCGGTCTGGACGTACAACGCGGTCGGCAAGGACGGGCAGCCCACCTACGGCGGCTACTCGCAGAGCGTGGTCGTCGACGAGAACTACGTCGTCCGCATCCCCGACGCCCTCCCGCTGGACGCGGCCGCCCCCCTGCTGTGCGCGGGGATCACCACCTACTCGCCGCTGCGGCACTGGAACGCGGGCCCGGGCCGGCACATCGCGGTGATCGGCTTCGGCGGACTCGGCCACGTCGCCGTGAAGATCGCGCACGCGCTCGGCGCCGAGGTCACCGTCCTCTCACAGTCCCTGCGCAAACGGGACGACGGCCTGCGGCTGGGCGCCGACCACTACCACGCGACCGGCGACCCGGCGACCTTCGACCGGCTCGCGCGCAGCTTCGACCTGATCCTCAACACCGTCTCCGCGCCGCTCGACCACGCCGCCCACCTCGCACTGCTGCGCACCGACGGGACCATGGTCAACCTCGGCCTCCCGGAGGAGCCGGTGCAGATCGAACTCGGATCGCTGAACGGCCGGCGCCGCAGCCTGAGCAGTTCGGGCATCGGCGGCATCGCCGAAACCCAGGAGATGCTCGACTTCTGCGCCGAACACGGGGTGGCGGCCGAGATCGAACTGATCCGCGCCGAGCAGGTCAACGAAGCCTACGAGCGGGTCCTCGCCGGCGACGTCCGCTACCGCTTCGTCATCGACACCGCCACCATCTGACCGGCCGGGCGGCCGGCGCGGGCCGCCACCCACGGCCGCCGCTCCGCCGGCGGGCCCCCGGTCGCGTGCGCGAGGCGCCGGGCGTAGACCGGAGAGGTGGACGGACTCGGTGGTACGGGCGGATCCGGCGCCGGCGGCGGACCGGAGCTGTGCGACCGGTGCGGCGCCGTGGTGCCGCTGCCCGAGCTGGTGGTGCTGCGCGTGCCGGACTCCTCCGCGGTCGCCGGGGACATGCGGTTCGACGGTGAGCGCCTGCTGCGTGCCTGCGGGGAGGCCCACCTGGTCGAACTCGCCGCCCTCTACCAGCACCGCCCGTTCGTCACCGAGGAGCTGTGGTCCGGGCAGATCGTCCGGGCCGTGCGGCTACTGGGGAAGCTGGACGACGAGGAGATGTACGAGCGGGTGGTCGCGATGACCGGCCTGAGCGAGGAGAAGCTGAGACGGGCGGCCGCCTGGCAGGAACGGCACGGCCGTCCGTCCGGGCCCGCCGGGCCGTGACCGCCCGCCCGGCGCAGCCGTACGCGCCGGTGTCGTGGGGGTGGCCGCTCCGATACGAAAACGAAGACCGAACCGCCCACAACCCCAAGTTGTTTGGGGATTCGGCCAGTACACCGCTCCGGCCGGCGAGCGGGAGACTTCCGGTCAGGGGGCGCGGCCCGATCCGGAGGCCCGGCGCCGAGACACAGGGGGAACAGGACGATGAGTGGTCAGCTCTACGACGAGATCGGCGAATCCTTCGAGGGCTTCAAGACCCTCCCGCTCGCACGCCACGCCGAGGTGCCCGGGTTCCTCGCCCTCGTCGGTGACGTGCGAGGCAGGTCGATCCTCGACCTGGCCTCCGGAACGGGCTTCTACAGCCGGGAGTTCAAGCGCCGCGGGGCATCCCGTGTCCTGGGCGTCGACATCTCCACCGCCATGGTCGACGCGGCCCGGGCGCTCGAGGACCGCGACCCGCTGGGTGTGGACTACGAGGTCGGCGACGTGGCCGAACTGCGCAGCTTCGAGCGGCCCTTCGACCTCGCGGTCGCGGTCCAGCTGTTCAACTACGCCCAGGACGTCGCCACCATCGAGCGGATGTGCCGCAACATCCACCGCAGCCTCGCACCCGGGGCCGAGTTCTTCGCCTTCGCCCAGCACCCGGACTTCCGATTCGGCGGACCGTCCCTGGCCAAGTACGGCTTCCTGTGCGAACCGCTCGGCGAGGAGACCGAGATCGGACCGCGGGTGCGGATCACCGCACTGCTCGACCCGCCGATCTCCTTCGTCGCCAACCCGCCCAGCCGCCGGGTCTACGAGAGCAGCCTGCGGGCGGCCGGCTTCGACGAGCTCACCTGGGTCCCCCTGGAGGTCTCCGCCGGAGGCGTGCGCGAGTACGGCCAGGAGTTCTGGGACGACTACGCCGCCAACCCACCGCTGACGATGCTGCGCTGCCGCGCCTGACCCCCGCCGGCCCGCGGACCTCCTGCCCGCCCGTCAGGAGGTCCGCGGTGCCGTCCGCGCAGCCGCCGGAACGGCGGCAGCCCGTGCGGAGTACAGGACCTCGTCGCTCTCGGAGTCGGCCACCTCCCAGCCGAGCAGGTCGGCGATCCCCGCAGCCACCTCCCGGGCGGCTCGGTAGGCGGGGTGGCCGCCCGCCGAGGAGCAGATCAGCTCGACCATGGTGACCCGCCGCGGAACCCGGCCGGCATGGGCGGAGTGGTTCCCGGCAGCGTCGCACGCCGCCAAGGTCACGTGGAGCCAGTCGAAGCCGTCCTCGGCCCGGTAGAAGGCCGAGTCGGCCTTCCGGAGGCCCGGCACCGAGTCCAGGTGCTCCACCAGCGCGCAGGTCGCAACGCTCCCGCTGTAGCGGCGGTCCGAGCGAACGGTCAGATACCTGTACATCCCCGCATCCTCGCACCCATTCCACCGTGGCGCCTTCGCGTGCCCGGGTCCGGAGTCCGCTCCGGCCGGCCGGCCATCGCCCGATAATCCGTCAGCGTCCTTTTGTGTCTGTGCAATTCCGGCGTGAGGGCGTTCGGCAGTCCGGAGATTCCCTGGTCGGGGTCGGTTGTCAGTGCCTGCTCATAGTGTGGGAACAACGCTGGAGAGGGCACCGGAAATGGTGCCGGAAAAGGGCGTCGGAAAGAGGGGGACAGCCATGTCTGCGCAGAGGATCAGCCACAAGGTGAACCATGTTTCGCTCGTGGTCGACAGGTCCGGTTCGATGCGGCAGCACGAGGCGCAGCTCGTCCGGGTGGTGGACGAGTTCGTGAAGGGCCTTCAGGAGGAGTCCGACCGGCTCGGGCACGAGACCCGCATCAGCCTGTACGCCTTCGACCACGAGGTGCAGAACCTGGTCTGGGACATGGACGTCAAGCACCTGCCGTCGCTCCAGGGCCTCTACCGCGTCGACAACGGTGCGACGGCGCTGATCGAGGCGGCCGTGAAGTCCGTCGACGACCTGAAGAACATCTGGGAGGGGTACGGGGAGCACTCGTTCCTCCAGGTCGTCGTCACCGACGGCGAGGAGAACGCGTCCGGCTGCTCGGAGACCGGGAAGATGCACGTCAGGATGGCCGGCAGCCGGGGCGCCGCGGTCCTGCGCACCTGGATGGACCGCATCCGGCGGGCCATGGACGACCTCCCCGACCACTGGACCTCGGCGATCCTGGTCCCGAACTCGCTGGCCAAGCGGACCGCCCAGGAGTACGGCTTCCCCGCGGGCAACATCGCGATCTGGGACGCGGACTCCAGCGAGGGCGTCGAGGAGGCCATCGGCACCGTGAAGTCGGCGGCCACCAGCTTCCTGCGCGGCCGCGAGAAGGGCGTACGCGGCACCAGGAACCTGTTCGCCATGGGCCAGGACCTCAGCACCGCCGACGTCAGCGCCAACCTCGACGCCCTGGACACCGGCACGTACCGCCTGGTCCCGGTCGACCGGCCGCTGCCGATCCGGGACTTCGTGACCGGCGCCGGTCACGCGTACCGGACCGGCTGCGCCTTCTACGAGCTGTCCAAGCGCGAGAAGATCCAGGCCAGCAAGCAGCTCGCCGTCGCGGAGAAGGACCCGGCCACCGGCCGGATGACCGGCCGGGTGTTCTCCGGCCCGGCGGCCCGCCGGCTCCTCGGCCTGCCGGCGGCGGAGACCACGGTCAAGCCGGGCGACAATCCGGCGTTCACGGTGTTCGTCCAGTCCACCTCCGTCAACCGGAAGCTGGTGCCGGGCACCGAGCTGCTCGTCCTCCTGCAGTCGTAGCCGAAGCTGTAACCGGTGCCGTAACCGCGGGCCGCGGCCGCGCGTCAGGTCAGGGCCGGCACCAGCAGGGCGGCGGTGCGGGCGATCAGGGGTTCGTCGGCGGGGGCGTGCGGGTCGGTCTTGGTGGACAGCACGGACAGGACCACCGGAGCGCCGTCGGCGGTCCAGGCGACGCCGACGTCGTTGGTGGTTCCGTAGTCCCCGGTGCCGGTCTTGTCCGCGAGGGCCCACGGCTGGGGCAGGCCGGCGCGCAGGCGGGCGGCGCCGGTGGTGTTGGCGAGCATCCAGTCGGTGAGCCGGCGGCGGTCCCGGGAGGTCAGCGCGCCGCCGAGGACCAGCGCCGTGAGCGTCGTCGCGATGGCGGCCGGGGTGGTGGTGTCGGTGACGCGCCCCGGCTCGGCGGAGTTCAGCGCGGGCTCCCAGCGGTCCAGGCGGGTCACGCCGTCCCCGACGGACCTGCAGAACCGGCCGACGGCCGCCGGGCCACCGAGCTCGCGGAGCAGGAGGTTGTCGGCGGCGTTGTCGCTGTAGTCGAGGGCCGCGACGCAGAGTTCGGCGACCGTCAGGCCGGATGCCAGATGCTCGGGAGTGCCCGTGATCGGCGCGTACCCCGCGGCGGCGACGTCCTCGGCGGTGTACCGGATGCGGCGGGCGAGGAACTCGCCGTGGTGGTCCAGGTCGCGCAGGACGGCCGCGGCCGTCACGATCTTGTGCACGGAACAGATCGGGAACAGCTCGTGCGCGCGGTACAGCACCTGCGCGCCGGTGACCGTGTTCCGCGCGAACACGCCGAGCCTGGCGGAGTGTTCGCGTTCGAGCCCGGCCAGCGCCCGGGTGACGTCGGGCGCGGGCGTACGCTGCGGCGCCGCGGTCGCGGCGTACGCCGTCCCGCCCGCCGACACCGCGGCGGCCGCAACCGTCCCGGCGCCCATCCCCAGCACCGTCCGGCGGCTCAGCTGCCCCTTGTTGGTCCTCACGCTGTGGTCCTCCCTGTCCGAAGCAATCCGTCCTTCGGGGAGAGGGACGCACCCGAGCTTCCTTCAGTTCGCCCCACTTGGGCAGCATTTGCGTGTGCGGGCCTCGCACCCGGCGGGGCTCACACCCGGCGGATGGTGGAGATCTGGATGGCGTCGACCTGCATCGTCTTGACCACGTCCCCGGCGCGCGGCGCGTGGACCACCAGGCCGTTGCCGATGTACATGCCGACGTGGCTGCGGTCGCCGTGGTAGATCACCAGGTCGCCGGGCTGGGCGTTGTGCCAGTCGGTGCCGACGTTGGTGCCGACGGTGGCCTGCTCCTGCGAGGTCCGCGGCAGCGAGACACCCGCCTTCGCGTACGCGAAGACCATCAGGCCGGAGCAGTCGAAGGTGTCCGGTCCGGTCGTGGCCCACTTGTACGGGTCGCCCTGCTGGTCGAGGGCGGTCCGCACCGCGGTCGCGGCGTAGCCGCTGGCCGGGGGCAGGGTGGACGGGTCGATGCGGGCGGAGCTGCGGGAGGCGGAGCCGTCGGTGCCGCGGAGGATCGCGGTGCGGTCCGCGACGCTGAGGCTGCTGAGCAGCCGCTGCGCCTCCTGGAGCTTGTGCTGCACCTCGTCCTTGGCGCCGTTCAGCGTCTGCGTGGAGGCGTCCAGTTCGGCGAGCACCGCGGCGGCCTCCTGCTTCTGCTGGTCCAGCCGGCGCTGCTGGTCCTTGAGCGCCTTGAGGGTGTCCGCCTGGGTGCTGACGGCCTGTTCGAAGCCGGACGCCCGGGCCAGGTACTCGTCCGGGTCGGCGGAGAGCATCAGCTGCATCGAGGGGTCGACGCCGCCCTGGCGGTACTCGTCGGCGGCGACCGCCGCCAGGCCCGCGGCCAGTTCGGTCAGCTGGCCCTGCCCCCGGGCCACCTGGTCCTGCAGTTGGTCGGCTTGCTTGCGGAGCTGGTCGGCCCGCTCCTTGGCGCCGTTGTACCGCTCGGCCGCCTGCTCCTGCTCCTCGAGGAGCTTGTCGACCTGGGCCTTCACCTCGTCCTTGCCCGGCTGGGCGGGCGCGGCGTGTGCGCTGACCTGGGCGGTCAGGGCGACCGCGGTCGCGGCGGCACCGGTGAGCACGGAGACCCGCGCGCGGCTGGGCTGCTTGGGACGGCGGTGTGCGGCCAAGGATCCGGCTCCTTCTCCCCGTTGGACTCACCTGTAGGTGTGATAGTCCTGAAATAGGTTTGATGATGGACCGTAATCAAGATCCTGCCCCACGTCCACCCCGGTCCCGCGAACCCGCCCACCCGGCAGATGAACTGGCACGCCGTCAGTGGGCGAACAGGGCGCCGCCCGCGGGCCTGCCAACCGCGGCCCGACCGGCCCGGCGAACCTGCGCGTTCGGAGCACCTAGAGCTGCGAAGCCCCTCCGTCGACAGGGAACTCCGCACCCGTCGACCCGCTGCTCGCATCCCTGGAAGACGTCGCCCGTACCTTGCTGGGCACAGCTTCCCGACGGGAGAACGACGAATTGCCGGTCAACTGAACCCATTGCCGCTCCCGGTCGGTGCGGGGCCGACTCCACCGAGTTCCCACGGCGGCTCGTCGGCACGGAACGAGACGACGGAGTGAACCGGCCCGGCGGGAGAGCGGGCTGCCGGAGCCTGACGCGCCACCACGGTCAATCCGGCGGACCTGTGCGGTCGGGGTACTACCCGCACCCCCCGTGCGGCCCCTGGCCGACACGCCGCAGGGTGGTCCGTGCGGAGGAATTTCGGCCGCCGCGGCCCGCCACCGGCCCGGCGGCGGTCCGTGAACCGCCATGGTGGTGGACGTCCGGCCCGTCGGGGCCCGTCCCCGTGGAGGAACTGTGCGTACGACGCCGTTCGCCGCCGTCCTCGTCGGCGCGCTGCTGCTGACGTCGGCGGCCGCCAGGACGGAGGCGGCGACCCCGCCTGGGGCCGTGCGGTCGGCCGGCTCCCTCGGCCCCGACCTGGACCGGCTGTTCGCCGACGCCCGGCTGACCGGGGCCCAGTCCTCCGCCCTGGTCACCGACGCGGCCACCGGCGAGGTGCTGTACGAACACGCGCCGGGAGCGCTGCTGCTGCCCGCGTCCACCCTCAAGACGGTGACCGCCGCCGCCGCCCTCGACCTGCTCGGCCCGGACCACCGCTTCACCACCGAGGTCCGCGCCGCCGGCCGGCGCAGCGGACCGGCGCTCGACGGTGACCTGGTGCTGCACGGCGGCGGCGACCCCACCCTGCTGCCCGCGGACCTCGACGCCCTGGCCGGCGAGGTGGCCGCCGCCGGCATCACCGAGGTGACCGGCGCGCTGCGCGCCGACGTCACCCGGTACGACGACGTGCCGCTCGGCGCCGACTGGGCCTGGGACGACCAGGCCGCCTACTACAGCCCGCAGATCTCGGCCCTCACCCTCACCACCGACACCGACTACGACCCCGGAACGGTCCGGCTCACCCTCACCCCGGCCGCCCGCCCCGGGCAGCCCGCGCAGGTCGAGGTCACGCCCGCCGAGGCGCCGGTGCACCTGAGCGGCAGCGTCACCACCGCCGCGGCGGGCGGCGCGTACACCGTCCAGGTCGACCGGCGGCCAGGCGGCAACGAGCTGCGGCTCGACGGCGCCCTGCCCGCCGACGGCGGCACCGGGCAGGAGTGGATCGCCGTCGACGACCCGGCCGCGCTGGCCACCACCGTGTTCGCGGCCGCCCTGGCCCGGCACGGCGTCACCGTCCGCGGCGGCGCCGCGACCGGCCGGGCACCGGAGGCGGACACCGTGCTCGCCCGGCACGACTCGGCGCCGCTGGCGGACCTGATGGTGCCGTTCCTCAAGCTCAGCAACAACGGCATCGCCGAGCACCTGGTGAAGGAGATCGGCCGGGTCGCCGCCGGACACGGCAGCTGGGCCGCCGGCCTCGACCGGATCGCGGGCTTCCTGCACCGCAGCGGCCTGGAACCGACCGCCGCCCGGCAGCGTGACGGCTCGGGACTGTCCCGGCGGAACCTGCTCACCACCCGCAGACTGACCGCCCTGTTCGGGTACGCCCGCACCCAGCCGTGGTTCCACGCCTGGTACGACGCGCTGCCGGTGGCCGGCGACCCCCGCCGGATGGTCGGCGGCACCCTCACCAACCGGATGCGGGGCACCGCCGCGGCCGGCCGGGTGCACGCCAAGACCGGCTCGATGACCGGCGTCGACGCACTGGCCGGCTACGTCGAGCGCGCCGACGGCCGGACGCTCGCCTTCGCCGTCCTGCTGAACAACTTCGCCGGCGACAGCCCCCGCCCGCTGCTCGACGCGTTCGCGGTCCGGCTGGCCGGTGACGGCGCCGCCGGACCGGCCCCCGCCGACCGCGCGCCCGACAGCGCGGCACCCTCGGTCCGGGACGGCCGCCGGGCCGCGCCGTACGACTGGGAGACCGCCTGCCTGACGGACGCCCGCTGCTGACCCCGGCCCACCCGCCCGCCGCGCCCG
>NZ_JAIZ01000153.1:0-2084 GCF_000710465.2 Kitasatospora sp. MBT63
CTGCGGACCTCGGTGAAGCCCGCCGCAGTGAGCAGCCCGGCCGCGCCGTCCGCGTCCCGGGCGAGCGGGTTGGAGCCGCCGGTGCGCCCGCCGCGCAGGGCGCCGGGCGGCGGGTCGGCGGCGAAGGCGGCGAGCGCCGCCGAGGGCTCGGCCCAGCGGGGGTCCTCCGCGCCGAAGGCGGTGAACCCGAACAGCCCGCCCGGCGCCAGCAGCCGGTGGGCCGCGGCCGCCGCCGCGGCCGGATCGGGGGTGTGGATGACCGCGAACGAGGACAGCACGGCATCGAAGGAGCCGTCGGGGAAGCCCGGCCGTTCCGCGTCGCCGAGCCGCACCGAGACCTGCGCCAGCCCGCGGGCGGCGGCGTCGGCCGAGGTGCGGCGGACCATCCCGGGCGCCAGGTCGATCCCGACCGCCGTCCCCCCGGGCCCGACCGCCTCGGCCGCCGGGAACAGCACCGCACCCCGACCGCAGCCGAGGTCGAGCACCCGCCGGCCCGGCCGCAGCGCGGCCAGCGCGGCCAGCCGGGCCCCGACCGGGTTGAAGAACGGGCCGTTGCGGGCCTCGTAGTCGTCGGCGACCAGCGAGAAGGTGTGGGCGAGTTCGTCCTTGCGCCGGCGGGCGGGGTCCTCGCCGCGCCGCGTGTCGGGCGTGCGGTCCCGGGCCTCGGGCGCGCGGTCGCGGGCCTCGGGCGGGCGCTGCTGGGCGTCGGGCATGCCGTCATGCTCGCCCGCCGGGTGGCCGCCGGGCAAGAGCGGCCAGGCGGTTCCCGGCGCCCGGCAGCACCCGCCGCACTACCCGCCGAGGGCGCGCTGGAGTTCGGCGATGACCAGGTTGGCGCCGGTGTACCCGATGCCCTCGAACCAGAGCTGGTCCTCGACCGGGAACGCCCGGTGGGCCTTGACCGCGCCCAGCGCCTGCCAGGCGGAGCTGCTCAGGGCGGTGGTGGCGCCCGCCCGGTCGGGGTCGCCGTAGGTGGAGTGGAACAGGAAGTCGCCGTCGGCCAGGGCGAGCTGGTCGAGGGTCACCTCCACGTCGAGCCGGTCGGTGTTCTGCGGGTCCGGCCGGTTCAGCTGCAGGTCGGTCAGGACCGTGCCGATGAAGCTCTGCCGCCCGTACAGCCGGATCCCCGGGGAGCCCTCGACGAACCGCACCACGCTGATCCGCCGCCCGCCCGAGCCGGCCGCGCCGATCGCCTGCACGGCCTGGGCGACGTGCCGGTTGTACGCGCCCACCACGGCGGCCGCCTGCTCCCGGCGGCCGAGCGCGGCCGCGTGCAGCTGGAAGTTGTCCCGCCAGGGGGCGCCGGTGGTCCGGCTGAGGACGGTGGGGGCGATCCGGGCCAGCGCGTCGTAACGGCCGTCGTCCCGGGCGAGGTTGCCGAGGATCAGCTGCGGGGTCAGGCCGATGATCCGGGCCAGGTCGGGGTCGCCGATGTCCCCGGCCACCTCGACCTGTTCCAGCCGCGAGAGCGGCCAGTACGAGGGCAGCCCGGCGTCCAGCGGGGCCTTGAGGGCGCCGACCGGGGTGATGCCCAGCGTCATCGCCGAGTCGAGCTCGGCGGTGTCCAGCGCGATCACCCGGACCGGGTGCGCGGGCACCACCACCGGGCCGTTGCCCGCCTGCACGGTGCCGCCCGGGGTCGGTACGGGGGCCCGGCCCGCCGCGGTGCCGGCCGGCGGGGACTGCGGCTGACCGCCGGAGCCGGTGCACCCGGCCAGCAGGGCGGCGCCGAGCCCGGCCAGGGCGGCGCGGCGGGACGGCTGGGGCGGCACGCGCGGACCTCCGGATCGCGGTCGGTGCCCGGCCCGTGCTCGGGGTCGACGCGGCCGGCTCTCAGCGATTATGTCCGGTTTGCCGGGTCGGTCCGGTTCATTTCGCCGCTCCCGGGGTGGCCTGTCGGCCACCGCATAGGCTGGCGGCCATGGCGCTCACCGTTGGCTTCGACCTCGACATGACCCTGCTCGACACCCGTCCCGGCATCAAGGCCACGTACGACGTGCTGTCCGCCGAGACCGGCGTGTGGATCGACAGCGACCTCGCGGTCAGCCGGCTCGGCCCGCCGCTGGCCCGGGGGATCGCCGAGG
>NZ_JAIZ01000153.1:2162-6434 GCF_000710465.2 Kitasatospora sp. MBT63
ATCGCCGAGTGGTTCCCGCCCGCCCGGGTGCAGGCGGCCGCCGACCGCTACCGGGCGCTGTACCCGGAGCACGCCGTGGAGCGCGCCCTGCTGCTGCCCGGCGCCCTGGAGGCGGTCCGCGCGGTCCGCGAGTGCGGCGGCCGGGTCGCGGTGATCACCGGCAAGCACGAGCCCAACGCCCGGCTGCACCTGACCGCGGCCGGCCTCGACGCGGACGTCCTGGTGGGCGACCTGTGGGCGGAGACCAAGGGCGCCGCGCTGCGCGAGCACGGCGCGGCCGTGTACGTCGGCGACCACCTCGGCGACATCGCCGGGGCCCGGGCGGCGGACGCGGTCGCGGTCGGCGTGGCCACCGGGCCGTACGGCGCGGCGGAGCTGGCCGAGGCCGGGGCGGACGTGGTGCTCGACGACCTGACCGGCTTCCCGGCCTGGCTGGCCGGCTACCTGGCCTCGGCCACCGCCGCGGGCGCCTGAGTACCCACGGCGGCCGGTTGTGCCGCCCGCTCGGTGACCCGGCGCCGCTGCGCCCGGGCGGAGAGCAGCAGCCCGGTCACCGACAGCAGGAAACCGAGCGGCATCAGCATGCACAGCCAGTACGCGAAGCTGGGGAAGCGCGGGAGGTCGAAGAAGAGCGGTACGAAGGTCACCAGGGTGGCCACGGCCCCGGCGCCGAAGACCAGGCCCCCGGTCCTGACCAGCGCATCGCCCCGGTCCGCACGCTGACTGCTCACAACTGACTCCTTCTCGCCTCGACGGCCCAGTGTCGCAGAACGTCCCGACCCCCGCCGATCGGCGGGGGCGGGGGCCGTCTGTACGCTCAGGTTTCCCAGGGAACTCTCAGGCACCCTGGTGATTGTCGTACTGCGGTTTCTGCGGGGGGAATCCCGGAGACCGGGCCATCGGGATACAGGGGCTTACACACGCATGGGTCTGACCAGTCACAAGGTGCTGGCGCTGTCCGCGCTGGTCTCGCTCCTGATGGTGGCCGGCACGGTCTGGCTGTGGCCGCGGCTGGCCCGCAGCGGCTGGGCCGCGATCTGCGGCCGGATCGGCACGATCATCGCCACCCAGCTGACCGTGATGTGCACCCTGGGCCTGCTGGCCAACAACTCCTTCGCCTTCTACAGCAGCTGGGACGACCTGCTGGGCACCGGTGACAACGGCCCGGTGACCATCGAGAACCAGTTCGCGGACGGCCGCCGCACGGCCGGCATCCAGCAGATCTCCGACGAGAACGTGCGCGGCGCGAAGTCGGTCGGCCGGGACCCGGCGCTGGTCGGCAAGCTGGAGCGGATCCGGATCCCGGGCGCCACCACCGGCCTGTCCACCGAGGGTTACGTCTACCTGCCGCCGCAGTACTTCCAGCCCGACTACCGGGACCGCAGGTTCCCCGCCGTGATCGCCATCACGGGCTTCCCCGGCGACGCCAAGAACCTGGTCAGCAAGCTCAACTACCCGGCCACCGAGCTGCAGCAGATCCGCGACGGCAGGATGAAGCCCGCCGTGCTGGTGCTGATGCGCCCCTCCCCGGCGATGCCGCGCGACACCGAGTGCGAGGACGTCCCGGGCGGCCCGCAGGCCGAGTCGTACTTCGCCAAGGACGTGCCGGCCGCGATCCGCGCCTCGTACCGGGTCGGCGACGGGGCCGGCGACTGGGGCCTGATCGGCAACTCCACCGGCGGCTACTGCGCGCTGAAGCTGTCCATGAAGCACCCCGAGGTGTACTCGGCCGCCGTGTCGCTGTCCGGCTACTACCGCGCCGCCGAGGACCCCACCACCGGCGACCTCTTCGACGGCCGCCAGCAGCGCCGCGACGAGGCCGACCTGGGCTGGCGCCTCGCCAACCTGCCGCATCCCGCGGTCTCCCTGCTGGTCGGCGGCAGCAAGGAGGGCGACGGCGACTACTACGACAACACCCGGCGGTTCGTCGCCGCCGCCAAGGGCGGCCCGACCAAGGTGTCCTCGATCACGCTGGAGACCGGCGGCCACAACTTCAACACCTGGAACCGGATGCTGCCGGCCTCGCTCGGCTGGCTGTCCGAACACCTCAACGCCCCCTCCTGACCCACCCCTTGACGGCCGCCCCGGCCGAACCGGCCCGCGCGGCCCCGCCCGCCCTCCGGCGCCCGCCGTGACCAGGCATCGGTCACTGCCCGGAGTTTCCTGGCAGCGGGGAGTTTCGACCGCGCCCCGGCCGGGGTATGCAGCCATCGCGCGGGGTCCGGCGGACGCCCCGCCCTACCGATCGGGGGTGAGAGCCAGTGGTCAGCGCCATGTCGCACCCTGGCCCGGCCAGGCCCCGATCCGGATCTGCTGCAGCGCATGAGTGAGCAGCTGAGAGATCATTGATCCGCTGTCCGGCCGACCCGCCGCGCGTGGTCGGTCCGGCTCCCCGTCCAGCGGGCCCCGGGCGATGCCGGGGCCGCTCCCACACCCACCCGAGGACTTCCGAGATGCCCACCGGCCAGGTCAAGTGGTTCAACGAGACGAAGGGCTACGGCTTCCTGTCGCGCGACGACGGCGGCGAGGTCTTCGTGCACACCAAGGCGCTGCCCACCGGCGTCACCACGCTTCGGCCGGGGCAGCGGGTCGAGTTCGGCATCGCCGCGGGCCACCGCGGCGACCAGGCGATGGGCGTCACGCTGCTGGACGCGCTGCCCTCGGTGGCGGCGGCCCAGCGCAAGAGCGCGGACGACATGGCCCCGATCGTGCAGGACCTGATCTCCACCCTCGACGCGGTCCTGCCCGGCCTGCAGCGCGGCCGCTACCCGGCCAAGCCGACCGGCCAGCAGCTCGCGGTCCTGCTGCGCGCGGTGGCCGAGCAGTTCGACGTCTGAGCGCCGCCGCCGCGGTGTCCGCGGCCGGTGCTCAGAACGCCAGCGCGCCCGGGTCGACCGCGGGGACCAGCCCCTCCTCGGCGGCCCGGGCCAGCAGCGCCCGCACCGCGGCGTAGCCCTCCTCGCCGAGCTCGGCGGTGAACTCGTTGACGTACAGCCCGATGTGGCTGTCCGCCACCTGCGGGTCCATCTCCTGGGCGTGCGCCAGCACGTAGCCGCGGGAGGCCGCCGGGTCGTCCCACGCCATGGTCACCGAGGTGCGGATGGTCGCGGCCAGCTCGCGCAGCCGCTCGGCGCCGAGCGAGCGGCGGGCCACGATCGCGCCGAGCGGGATCGGCAGGCCGGTCTCCAGCTCCCACGCCTCACCCATGTCGGCCAGGCTGTGCAGCCCGTACCGCCGGTAGGTGAACCGCGCCTCGTGGATCACCAGACCGGCGTCCACCCGGCCGTCCCGCACGGCGGGCATGATCTCGTGGAACGGCAGCACCACGATCTCCCCGAAGCCGCCCGGCACGGCCTTCGCGGCCCAGAGCCGGAACAGCAGGTACGCGGTCGACCGCTCGCTCGGCACCGCCACCGTCCGGCCCGCCAGCGAGGCGGCGTCCCGCTCCCCGGCGGTGAGCACCAGCGGACCGCAGCCTCGGCCGAGTGCCCCGCCGCAGGGCAGCAGCGCGTACTCGTCGAGGACCCAGGGCAGCTGCCCGTAGGAGATCTTCAGCAGGTCCAGCTCGCCCCGCTCGGCCATGCCGTTGGTCAGGTCGATGTCGGCGAAGGTGACCTCGGGCGCGGCCGCGCCGGGCACCAGGCCGTGCGCCCAGGCGTGGAAGACGAAGGTGTCGTTGGGGCAGGGCGAGTACGCGGCCCTGAGCGGCTCAGCCATGGCGGACCTCCTGGAGCAGGGCTCGGTACGGCAGCGCCCGGAAGGCCCGCTCCAGGGCCCCCAGCGCCTCACCGATCCGCCAGGCGGCGCGGTCGCGCGGCCCGACGGCGTTGGACACGGCCCGGATCTCGAAGACGGGGACGGCGAACCGGGCGGCCGCCTCGGCCACCCCGAACCCCTCCATCGCCTCCGCGACCGCGTCCGGGTGACGCACGGTCAGTTCCTGTGCCCGCCCGGCGCTGCCGGTGACCGTGGAGACGGTCAGCACGGCCCCCGAGGCGGCCTCCAGGGCCCGTACGGCGAGGCGGACGGCTGCGGGCGGCGGGGTGTGGCGGACGGTCCCGAAACCCAGCTCGGTGACGTCCTGGAAGCCCTCGGGCGTCTCGGCGCCCAGGTCGGCCGCGACGATCCGCTCCGCCACCACCAGCGAGCCGATCGGCGCCCGGGGTGCGAACCCGCCCGCGATCCCGGCCGAGACCGCCAGCGCGTACGGGCGGGCGGCCAGCGCCGCCGCCGTGGCCGCCGCAGCGGCGGCCGGGCCGACCCCGGCCGCCA
>NZ_JAIZ01000154.1:0-5933 GCF_000710465.2 Kitasatospora sp. MBT63
GCCGCGCCGGCCTCCGCCGCCGGGGCCGGGGCCTCGGCGGCCGTGACGGGCACCTCGGCGGTCTCCCGCGGCGGCGGCACCGGCGCCGGGGCGGGTTCCTCGAACGGGTAGAACCTGACGGTGTCCCAGCCCGGGAACCGCGCCGTGACGTCCTCGCCGCCGAGCGGCCGCGCGGGCCGGTCCACCGCCCCGCCGCCCTGGACCGGTACGGCCCCGGCCCCTTCGGCGACGGCCGGCGGCTTGGCCCAGCCCGGCGGCGCCGGCACCTCGGCCGTGTACACGCTCTCCTCGGGCCGCCCGGCCCCGTCGCCACCGCCGGAACGGACCGCGCCGAGCACCCGCTTCCCCGCCCGCCACCACTCGCCGCCCGTGGGGCTGTCGCCACCCGTAGGACTGTCCGCCATCGCCCCTGCCACCCCGTATCGCACCGCCGGCCCACCTGCGCTGACGGTACCCACTGCCGGGCTCCCCAAGCGAGCCGTTCGCCCCCGCACGCCCCGTCCCGGTGCCGCGTGCCCGTCACGCGCCCGTACCCCGCACCCGTACCCCGTGCCCGCCGCCGGGCCACCGCCGGGTCGCCGCCGCGGCCGCCCCGCCCACCCGGCGACGTCCGGGCCTTGCCTTCTCTTGGTCCGGGCCGACTAACCTGGGTCGGATGACCACAACGCAGAGCGGGTCTCGCCCCGGCCGGGCCACCGCCCCCCGCACGCTCGCCGAGGAGCTCCGCGCCCGGAGCGACCAGGCGCTCACCGGCCTGCTCCGCGCGCGGCCCGATCTGCTCAACCCGGTCCCCGGCGACCTCACCCAGCTCGCCGCCCGGCTCTCCAGCCGCGCCTCCGCCCTGCGCGCCCTGGAACGCCTGGACCGCTTCACCCTCCAGGTCGCCGAGGCGCTCGCCGCCCTCCCCGACGGCGGCCCGGACACCGCCGTCCGCAACCTGCTGACCGGCCCGGCCCGGGTCAAGCCCCACCCCGCGGCCGACCCCGCCGACCGCGAGGCCGTCACCGCCGCGCTGCCCGCCGCCCTCACCGAGCTGCGCGAACAGGCCCTGCTCTGGGGCCCGGACTCCGCCCTGCGGCTGGTCATCGCGGTCCGCGAGGCACTCGCCCCGAGCGCCTCCAACCCCGGCCGCACCGGCCTCGGCCCGACCCTCGCCGAGGCGACCGTCGGCATGTCCCCGGCGCGGCTCCAGCAGCTGCTCACCGGCGCCGGACTCCCCCCGACCGCCGACCCGGTGACCGCGGTGGCCGCCCTCGGCGCGCTGCTCACCGACCGCAGGCGCTGCGCCGCGCTGCTCGCCGAAGCGCCCGAACCCGCCCTGGCCCTGCTGGAACGGCTGGTCTGGGGGCCGCCCACCGGCACCGTCCCGGACGCGGCCCGCCCGGTCACCGCCGACGAGGTCCGCAGCCCGGTCGAGTGGCTGCTGGCCCGCGGCCTGCTGCTGCCCTCCAGCGCCGGCTCGGTGGTGCTGCCCCGCGAACTGGCCCTGCACCTGCGCGGCGGCCGCAGTCACCGCACCGTCGAACCGGCGCCACCGGCCCTCACCGCCACCACCGCCCACGACCCGCAGACGGTGGACGCCGCCGCCGCCGGCCAGGCCCACACCGCCGTCGCCACCGTCGAGGAACTGCTGGAGGCCTGGGGCCTCACCCCGCCCGCCACCCTGCGCGCCGGCGGCCTCGGCGTACGCGACCTCAAGCGGGCCGCCCTGATCCTGGAGTGCCCCGAGCCCACCGCCGCGTTCTGGCTCGAACTCGCCTACACCGCGGGCCTGCTCGCCCCGGACGGGGAGGCCGACGAGCGCTGGGCACCCACCCCCGGGTACGACACCTGGCGCCAGCAGCCGACCGCCGACCGCTGGGCCCACCTGGCCCGCAGCTGGTTCACCGCCAGCCGGGTGGCCGCACTGACCGGCACCCCCGACGGCAAGGGCCGTACCCGCGCCGCACTCGGCCCCGAACTCGACCGCACCCTCGCCCCGGTGGTCCGCCGCGCGGCCCTCACCCTGCTCGCCGACCTGCCCGCCGGCTCGGTCGCGGGCGCCGAGGCCCTGCTGCCGGTGCTGCGCTGGCAGCGCCCGCTGCGCGGCGGCCCCACCGGACCGGACGGCCGCGACCTGCGCGACCAGCTCACCAGCTGGACCCTCGCCGAGGCCGAACTGCTCGGCGTCACCGGCCGCGGCGCCCTGGCCGGCCCGGCCCGCGCCCTGCTGACCGGCGCCGACCCCGCCCCCCTGCTGGAGCCGCTGCTGCCGCAGCCGCTCGACCACGTCATCCTGCAGCCCGACCTGACCGCCATCGCGCCGGGCCCGCTGCTCACCCCGCTGGCCCAGGCGCTCGCCCTGTGCGCCGACGTCGAGTCCAAGGGCGGCGCCACCGTCTACCGCTTCACCCCCGAATCGGTACGCCGCGCACTGGACGCCGGTCGCACCGCCGCCGACCTGCACACCTTCCTCGGACGGCACTCCCGCACCCCGGTGCCGCAGCCGCTCAGCTACCTGATCGACGACGTGGCCCGCCGGCACGGCGTGCTGCGGGTCGGCGCCGCCTCCTCGTACCTGCGCTGCGACGACCCGGCGCTGCTCGCCGAGGTGATCGCCGACAAGCGGGCGGCCGAACTGCGGCTGCGGCTGCTCGCCCCCACCGTGCTCGCCGCCCAGGCCGGGCCGGAGACGCTGCTCGGGGTGGTCCGGCAGATGGGGTACGCGCCGGTCGCCGAGTCCGCCGAGGGGGACGTGCTGATCACCCGCCCGGACAGCCACCGGACGCTTCCGCGGACCGCCCCCGTACCGCTCCCGGACGGCCCGCCGCGGCCGGACGCCACCCTGCTGGCGGCCGCGCTGAAGGCGATCAGGGCCGGTGACCGGGCCGCCACCGCGGTACGGCGGGAGACCGTGGCCGGCCCGGCCGCGACCGTCCAGCAGAGCGGGCCGGCCCGCGCCGACCTGCGGCAGCTGCCGCGCACCGCCGCCGCCGACACCCTCGCCGCGCTGCAGACCGCGGTGCTGCTGGGCGAACGCATGTGGATCGGGTACATCAACGCGGAGGGGCTGTCCTCGCAGCGGGTGGTCGACCCGGTCAAGGTGGAGGGCGGCTTCGTCACCGCGTACGACCACCTCTCCGACGAGGTGCGCACCTTCGCCCTGCACCGGATCACCGGCGTCGCCGAGGTCGACGAGGACTGACCGCCGGCCCGGACCACCACCCACCCCTGGGGGAGACCAGATGGAACTCGCACCCGGCATCCGGTACGCCGTCGCCGACCGCCACGGCGGCGTCAGCGCGCCGCCGTTCGACACCCGCAACCTGGGCGGCACCACCGCCGACGACCCGGCCGCGGTCCGCCGCAACCGTGAGCTGACCGCCTGTGGACTCGGCCTGGACCCGGCCCGGGTGGTGTTCATGCGGCAGGTGCACAGCGCGGAGGTCCGGTACGTCACCGAGCCGTTCGGCACCGACGCGCCGCCGCTCGACGCCGTCCACACCGACCGGCCCGGCCTCGCGCTCGCCGCGCTGGCCGCCGACTGCGCGCCGGTACTGCTGGCCGACCCGGTCGGGCGGCGGATCGGCGCCGCGCACTCCGGGCGGGTCGGCACCGTGTCGGGGGTGGTGCCTGCCCTGGTCGCCGCGATGGCCGAGCACGGCAGCAACCCGGCCGACCTGGTGGCCCTGGTCGGGCCGCTGGCCTGCGGCCGGTGCTACGAGGTGCCCGCGGCGATGCGCGAGGAGGCCTGCGCCGGGTTGCCGGAACTGTGGTCCACCACCCGCCGGGACACCCCGGCGCTGGACGTCCGGGCGGGGATCACCGCCCAGCTCACCCGCGCCGGGGTGACCGGAATCCGGCACGACGACCGGTGCACCATGGAGGACCGGGACTTCTTCTCGCACCGCCGCGAGCAGACCACCGGCCGCTTCGCGGCGTACGTCTGGCTCACGGACTGAGCGGAGGCGCCCGCGGCCCGGCGGCCTCGGTGCTGCTGCGGCGGCCTCAGTGCTGCTGCTGGGCCTTCTGGGCGTCCTGCTCCTGCTTCTGCTTCTTCGCCTGGTCGACGATCGACTGCGGGTCGGGCACCTTGGGCTCGACCCCGGTCAGCAGCCCGGTCACGGTGAAGGCCGCGGTGCCGAACAGTCCGCCGGGCTGGCCGATGTCGGCCACCTGGTCCAGGCCGGGGGTCGGGGCGGCCTGCGCGGGGGTCGCACCGACGGCGGTGGCGACGGCGGCACCCGTGAGGGCGAGGCCGGCCAGGAAGCGGTTGCGCGTGTTCATGGCCTGCCCAACGAGCCCGCCCGCGTCCGGTCACCCACCACCACCCGCGCGGGGGGCAGCCGCCGTCCCGCCCCTGCCCCCTGCCGCCGTACGGCACACTGGATGTTTGGCCTCATCGAAAGGGCACAGGCGTGAACGACGGACCGCTCATCGTCCAGAGCGACAAGACGCTGCTGTTGGAGATCGACCACCCCCGGGCCGCCGACTGCCGCCGTGCCATCGCGCCGTTCGCCGAGCTGGAGCGGGCCCCTGAGCACATCCACACCTACCGGGTGACCCCGCTGGGGCTGTGGAACGCTCGCGCCGCCGGGCACGACGCCGAGCAGGTGGTGGACGCCCTGGTGAAGTACTCCCGCTACCCGGTGCCGCACGCGCTGCTGGTCGACGTGGCCGACACCATGGCCCGCTACGGCCGGCTGCAGCTGCAGAAGCACCCCGTGCACGGGCTGGTGCTGTCCACCACCGACCGGCCGGTGCTGGAGGAGGTGCTGCGCTCCAAGAAGATCGTCCCGCTGGTCGGGGCCCGGGTCGACCCGGACACGGTCGTGGTGCACCCCTCCGAGCGCGGCCAGATCAAGCAGGTGCTGCTGAAGCTCGGCTGGCCGGCCGAGGACCACGCCGGGTACGTGGACGGCGAGGCGCACCCGATCGAGCTGGAGCAGGACGGCTGGCACCTGCGTCCGTACCAGCAGCAGGCCGTCGAGGGGTTCTGGCACGGCGGCAGCGGCGTGGTGGTGCTGCCCTGCGGCGCGGGCAAGACGCTGGTGGGCGCGGCGGCGATGGCCGAGGCCAAGTCGACGACGCTGATCCTGGTGACCAACACCGTCTCGGCCCGGCAGTGGAAGCACGAGCTGGTCAAGCGGACCTCGCTGACCGAGGACGAGATCGGCGAGTACAGCGGGACCAGGAAGGAGATCCGTCCGGTCACCATCGCCACGTACCAGGTGATGACGACCAAGCGGAAGGGCGTGTACGCGCACCTGGAGCTGTTCGACGCCCGCAACTGGGGTCTGGTGGTCTACGACGAGGTGCACCTGCTGCCCGCACCGGTCTTCAAGTTCACCGCCGACCTGCAGGCCCGGCGCCGGCTCGGGCTGACCGCCACCCTGGTGCGCGAGGACGGCCGGGAGGGCGACGTGTTCTCGCTGATCGGCCCGAAGCGCTTCGACGCGCCCTGGAAGGAGATCGAGGCGCAGGGCTACATCGCGCCCGCCGACTGCTGCGAGGTGCGGGTCACGCTGTCCGACTCGGAGCGGCTGACCTACGCGACCGCCGAGCCGGAGGAGAAGTACCGGTACTGCTCGACCACCGCCACCAAGCGCCGGGTGGTGGAGTCGCTGGTCCGCAAGCACGCCGGTGACCAGACCCTGGTGATCGGCCAGTACATCGACCAGCTGGACGAGCTCGGGGAGACCCTGAACGCCCCCGTGATCAAGGGCGAGACCAGCAACGCCCAGCGCGAGAAGCTGTTCGAGGCGTTCCGGACCAAGGAGATCAGCGTGCTGGTGGTCTCCAAGGTCGCGAACTTCTCGATCGACCTGCCGGAGGCGACGGTCGCCATCCAGGTCTCCGGGACCTTCGGTTCGCGCCAGGAGGAGGCCCAGCGCCTCGGGCGGGTGCTGCGGCCCAAGGCGGACGGGCACTCGGCGCACTTCTACTGGGTGGTC
>NZ_JAIZ01000154.1:6016-33835 GCF_000710465.2 Kitasatospora sp. MBT63
CCGCGACACGGTCGACCAGGACTTCGCGGCGCACCGGCAGCGCTTCCTGGCCGAGCAGGGCTACGCGTACCGGATCATCGACGCCGACGACGTGTAGCCGCCGGCGCCGCGGGGGTCGTGGGTCCGGCCCCCGCGGGGGTCAGAGTCCGACGCCGTCGCGGCCGAGGAAGACCACCCGGGCGGCGGTGTCGAGCGCGATGCCGACGTTGCGGACCGCCGTGGAGACCGGGTTGCGGCGGCGCGGGCCGGTCGCCGAGGTGGCTCCGGCGGCGGTCCGCTGGGTGGGGACGGAGGGGTGGGGGTTGCGCACCCGGGGGGCCGAGGCCGCGGCCCGGGGCGCCGTGATGTGGGCGGTGCTCATGTCTTCCACAGTAGGTTTCCGACGGGGCGGACGGCATCGGTCCAAAGGCCGTAGTCGGCGGGGTCCGGATCGTCCTTCCGGCGTACGGGGGTCCCCGGGCCCCTCAGGGGTGCCCCTCGGGGTGCGGACCGGCCGACGGCGGCGCCCGGCGGGCCGTGGACGCCGTGGACCGGGCCGTGGACGCCTCGGATAAGGATTCGCGCCGTCCCACGGGCGGGTCTATGATCTCCGGTCTGTCCCCTCCCGAACCGTGGTGCCCGTGTCGTCGGCAGCCGTGGGAGGTCCCGACCGGTCGGCAACCGGCGGTACCCCTTTCACCGTGAGCTACGACGAGTCCGCTGCCCCGCCCCACCCCTTCCGAGCGGCCGGGCAGCCGGGAAGGTTCGCTGTGCCATCTGCCACCCCCACCGACGATCCGCTGCGCCGCGAGCGGGACCACCTGGCCGCTTCGCGGGCGGCGCTGCGCGTGATGCGCGAGGACGTCGAGTCGCTGGACCTGCGGGACGTGACCGGCACCTGGGTGTCCGCCGCCGTCCTGCGCAACCAGATCGAGCTGCGGATCGCCGCGCTGGCCGATCTGGCGCACACCCCGCTGTTCTTCGGCCGGCTGGACTACCTGCACGCGGTCGGCGGCGAGGACGCCGAGGGCGCCTCCGGGGAGCGGTTCTACATCGGCCGCCGGCACGTCCACGACGCCGGCGGCGACCCGATGGTGATCGACTGGCGGGCACCGGTCTCCCAGCCGTTCTACCGGGCCAGCCGCAAGGAGCCGATGGACGTCGAGCGGCGCCGCCGGTTCGGCTACACCGGCGGCGAGCTGACCGCGTACGAGGACGAGCACCTGACCGACCCGGCGGAGACCGACACCCGCTCGGCGCTGCTGGCGGCCGAGATCGAGAAGCCCCGCGTCGGGCCGATGCGCGACATCGTGGCCACCATCCAGCCCGAGCAGGACGAGATCGTGCGGGCCGACGTGACCGGCACCGTCTGCGTCCAGGGCGCCCCCGGCACCGGGAAGACCGCCGTCGGCCTGCACCGGGTCGCCTATCTGCTGTACGCGCACCGGGAGCGCCTCGCCCGTACCGGCACCCTGGTGGTCGGCCCGAACCGCTCGTTCCTGCACTACATCGAGCAGGTGCTGCCCGCGCTCGGCGAGGTGGACGTCGCCCAGGCGACCGTGCAGGAGCTGGTCTCCCAGGTCGAGGTGCGCGGCGAGGACGGCGCCGAGGCGGCGACAATCAAGGGCGACGCCCGGATGGCCGAGGTGCTGCGGCGGGCCGTGCGGTCCGGGATCAGTCTGCCGACCGAGCCCTGCGTGGTGGTCCGCGGCTCCCGCCGCTGGCGCGTCCCGGCGTACGAACTCACCGAGATCATCGAGGAGTTGAAGGGGCGTGAGATCCGCTACGGGGCGGCCGGGGAGGCCCTGCCGAAGCGCATCGCGCACGCCGTGCTGGTGAAGATGGAGCAGGGCGGCGAGGCCCCCGACGACCGGGTGCAGGACGCGGTCGCCCGCAACCCGGCGGTCAAGGCGGTGGTCCGGGCCTGCTGGCCGGCCGTGGACCCGGTCAAGCTGGTGCACCGGCTGCTCGGCGACGCCGACTTCCTGGCCGCGTGCGCGGACGGGATCCTCACGCCCGAGGAGCAGCTGGCGGTGCGCTGGCCGAAGGCGCCCCGCTCGGTGAAGTCGGCCCGCTGGTCGGCGGCGGACGCCGTGCTGGTCGACGAGGCCGCGGATCTGGTGCGGCGCACCCCGTCGCTGGGGCACGTGGTGCTGGACGAGGCGCAGGACCTCTCGCCGATGCAGTACCGGGCCGTGGGGCGGCGCTGTTCGACCGGTTCGGCGACCGTCCTCGGCGACCTGGCGCAGGGCACCACCCCGTGGGCGACCGGCAGTTGGCCGGAGGCGCTGCACCACCTGGGCAAGGCGGGCGCGCACGTGGAGGAGCTGACCCAGGGCTTCCGGGTGCCGGAGGAGGTGATCGTGTACGCCTCGCGGCTGCTGCCCACGATCGCCCCGGGGCTCGCGCCGGCCGGCTCGGTCCGCGAGCTGCCGGGCTCGCTGGCGGTCCGCCACGTTCCGGACGGGCTGGTCGGGGAGGTGGTGGCGGCCTGCCGGGCGGCGCTGGCGTTCGAGGGCTCGGTCGGTCTGATCGCGGCCGACGCGCGGATCCCGCTGTTCGCCGAGGCGCTGGCCGGGGCGGGGCTGCCGTTCCTGGAGCCGGGTGCCGAGACCACGGCGCAGGCCCGGCTCACGCTGGTGCCGGCCTCGCTGGCCAAGGGCCTGGAGTACGACTACGTGGTGCTGGACGAGCCGGCCGCGGTGGTGGCCGGGGAGCCGGACGAGCGGACCGGGCTGCGCCGGCTGTACGTGGCGCTGACCCGGGCGGTGTCCGGGTTGACCGTGCTGCACGGTGAGCCGCTGCCCGAGCAGTTGCGCTGAGCGGCGGGCGGGCCCGGCCCGGGGCGGCTCAGGCGTCCAGCAGGGTCCGCCACCGGGCGACGGCGGCCGCGTCGACGGGGCCGCGCCAGCCGTCCGGGCGGACGGCCCCGCCGATGTGGAAGGCGTCGAAGCCGGCGACGCGCAGGGCCGGGAGGTGCTCGGCCCGCAGGCCGCCGCCGACCAGGATCTGCTGCCGGTAGCCGGGGTCGCCGGCCTTGGCCAGTTCGCCTTCCAGGACGCTCTGACCGTGGTCGACGCCGGCGGCGGCGCCGGAGGTGAGGTAGGTGTCGAGGCCGGGCAGGCCGTCGAGGGCGGCGCGCAGGGCGGCCCGGTCGGTGCTGTGGTCGATGGCCCGGTGGAAGGTCCACCGGCAGCCGGCCACGGCTCCGGCGACGGCCAGGGTGGCGGGCAGGTCCAGGGTGCCGTCGGCGGCGAGGAAGCCGAGTACGAACTCCTCGGCGCCTTCGGCGCGCAGGGCGGCGGCGCGGGTGAGCAGCCCGTCGAGGTCCCCGGGGGTGAAGCCGTCGCGCAGGCGCAGCATGACCCGCAGCGGGAGGTCGACGGCGGCGCGGATCTCGGCGAAGGCGGCCACCGAGGGGGTGAGCCCGTCGGCGGCCATGTCGGTGACCAGTTCGAGACGGTCGGCGCCGCCGGCTGCGGCGGCCTGGGCATCCTGCGCGGTCAGCGCGATGACTTCGAAGACTGGTCTAGACATGTCGCTACCTTGCCACACCGTCCGCCGCCGCGGCGAGCCCCCTGCGGGTCCGCGCTCAGCCGGCCGTCGGCGGGCGGTCCGGCTCGGCGTCACCGCGTCGCCGCAGCCACCGGGCCGCCAGTACGGCCAGCACCGCGAACGCCAGGAAGCCCGCCGCCCGCCGGGCGCCGCCGAGCTCGAAGTCGATCCAGTACCAGAGGTCGTCGTCGAACAGCAGCGGCAGCGCGCCGACGGCCGCCGCGGCGAGCCGGATCCGGCCGCGGGCCAGGCCCAGCAGCGGCAGCGCCACCAGGGCGAGCCGGTACGGGTGCCAGCTCGGGTCCCACAGCAGCGGGGTGTGGACGACCTCCTTGCCGGCCGTGAGCAGCAGCGCCACCGCGACGCCGGCGAGGGCGCTCCACGCGGTCCGGCGGGCCCGCCCGCCGAGCAGGTCCGCGGGCGCCGACAGCAGCAGCACCAGCCAGGCGAGCGGGCCGAGGCCGGCCCGTACGGCCTGGCCGAGGTAGTACGACAGCGGCAGGTGCTGGTACGGCGGGCTCTGGATGCTCCAGCCGACCAGCAGCGCGATCCCGCCGACGGTCGCCGCGGCCGCGGTCCAGCGGGCCGCCGTCCAGCGGCCGGAGAGCCCGGCCGCCAGTGCGAGGGCCCAGGCGGCGGCGAGGCCGACCCCCCAGAAGCACAGCGGCCCGTGCCAGGCGAAGTCGAACGGCGACACCTGCCACGCCGAACCGGCCTGCCGGCCGAACCCGGCCCCCACGACGAACGGCACCGCCGCCGCGAGCACCTGGCCGGGCAGCCCGCGGGAGGTGAGCCCGGCCCGCAGCCGCAGGCCGTGGCCGGCCAGGCCGGCCAGCTCGCGGGCGCGCGCGAGGCGGCCGATACCGGCGGCCAACGAGTCGTAGACGTCGGCGAGTTCGGCGCCGCGGTCGGTCCGGTAGCCGGCCGGGTAGAGCCTCAGGACCGCGTCGATCATCCGGCCGCTCATGCGAAGGCTCCGTTCAGTCGGGGGCGGGCGGGTGCGGCGAGCCGGCGCTCGGCCTCGGCGGCGACGGCGCGCAGCCGTTCGGCCTCGGCGGCCAGCACAGCCCGGCCGCTGTCGCTGAGCGCGTAGGTGCGGCGGGCCCGGCCGTCCACCACCTCCTCGCTCTCGACGCGGATCAGGCCCTGTCCGAGCAGCCGGTCGAGCGCGCCGTACAGGGTGCCGGCCCGCATCCGGACCCGGCCGCCGGAGATCGCGGCGATCTCCTGGATCAGGGCGTAGCCGTGGCGCGGGGCGTCGGCGAGGGCGGTGAGCAGGAGCAGCGTGGGCTCCTGCATCGAACGTTCTGTCATGTCACCTAGATATACCGGTCATCGGTATATGCCGTCAGGCGAAACCGAAAATCCGTACCCTCCCTGACGGCCCGTCGCCGTGCCGGGGCCACAATGACCCCATGACCGCCCTGCTGCTGGACCACTGGAACGACCTGCTGCGGCGCTGCGGCGCGAGCGCCGACCCGCAGCCGTACGGCGAGGACCTGCTGCGGCGCTGGGCCGAACCGCAGCGCCGGTACCACACCACCGACCACCTGCGGGCGGTGCTCGGCCACACCGACACCCTGGCCGGGCAGGCCGAGGACCCGGACGCGGTCCGGCTGGCCGCCTGGTTCCACGACGCCGTCTACCGGCCGGACCGCTCCGAGAACGAGGAGCGCAGCGCGGCCCTGGCCGTCCGCGCGCTGCGCGAGGCGGGGCTGGCCGAGCCGCTGGTGGCGGAGGTGGCCCGGCTGGTCCGGCTCACCGTCACCCACGACCCCGCGCCCGGGGACCGCAACGGCGAGGTGCTCTGCGACGCGGACCTGGCCGTCCTCGGCGGCTCCCCCGAGCAGTACGCGGCCTACGCGGCGGCCGTCCGCGCGGAGTACGGCTTCGTCCCCGAGGACGCCTTCCGGGCCGGCCGCGCGGCGGTCCTGCGCCAGCTGCTCGGCCTGCCCGCGCTCTACCGCACCGAGGCGGCCCGGGCCCGCTTCGACGCGGCGGCCCGGGCCAACCTGGCGGCCGAGCTCAGCTCGCTCGAAGGGTAGCCCTGCGCCGCCGCAGCCCGGCGGCGGTCAGCCGGGCGACCAGTTCCCTGCTGGAGACCGGCCGGGCCCCCTGCGCGACGGCCCGGTCGTACCGGTCGCCGGGGAGGTCGTAGTGGTCGCGGTCGAAGCCCCTCGCGGGAACGCCCAGTTCGGCCGCGAACGCGTGCAACTCGTCGTACGAGACATCGCTGACCAGGTGCGACCAGAGCCGGCCGTGGCCGGGCCAGGCGGGCGGGTCGATCAGGATCACGAGAGCTTGCCGACCGGCGCGACGACCCGGCCCTCCTTGCCGCACACCCAGTGCGGGTCCGGGCCGAGCTCGGGCTCCACGCCCAGCGCGTGCGGGTCGCCGTCGGCGGCGCACTCCTCGCACAGCGGCCAGCGGCCGTACGCCTCCAGCAGCGCGTCCTGGACGTCCTGGGCGACCAGCCCGAGCACGTACGCGGTGCCGTCCGGCCACTGCTCCAGCCACCACCGGCGGTGCGTCACGGCGTCCTCGACCAGCGAGACCACGGCGGCGTCCGCCACGTCCCGGGCGGTCAGGTCGGCGAGGATCAGCGCCCGGGCGCTGTGCAGTGCGGCTTCGATCTCAGGGCTGGCCATCCGCCCATTGTCCCAAATCCCGCCGGGCCGCGAACGCCGCGAGGGCGGTCTCCCCGGTGTGGGGAGACCGCCCTCGCGGACGATCCGAACTCGCCGATCCTCGAAGGAGGATCAGAAGTCCATGTCACCGCCCGGCATGCCGCCGCCGGCCGGCGCGCCGGCCTTCTCGGGCTTGTCGGCGATGACGGCCTCGGTGGTGAGGAAGAGCGCCGCGATGGAGGCGGCGTTCTGCAGCGCGGAGCGGGTGACCTTGGCCGGGTCGATGATGCCCGCGGCGATCAGGTCGACGTACTCGTTGGTGGCGGCGTTCAGGCCGTGGCCGGCGGGGAGGTTGCGCACCTTCTCCACCACGACACCGCCCTCGAGGCCGGCGTTGGTCGCGATCTGCTTGATCGGGGCCTCCAGCGCGACCTTGACGATGTTGGCACCGGTGGCCTCGTCGCCCTCCAGCTCCAGCTTGTCGAACGCGACACCGGCCTGCAGCAGCGCGACGCCACCACCGGCGACGATGCCCTCCTCGACGGCGGCCTTCGCGTTGCGGACGGCGTCCTCGATGCGGTGCTTGCGCTCCTTGAGCTCCACCTCGGTGGCCGCGCCGGCCTTGATGACGGCCACGCCGCCGGCCAGCTTGGCGAGGCGCTCCTGGAGCTTCTCGCGGTCGTAGTCCGAGTCGCTGTTCTCGATCTCGGCACGGATCTGGTTCACGCGGCCGGCGACCTGGTCGCTGTCGCCGCCACCGTCGACGATGGTGGTCTCGTCCTTGGTGATGACCACCTTGCGGGCGGTGCCCAGCAGGTCGACGCCGGCGTTCTCCAGCTTGAGGCCGACCTCCTCGGAGATGACGGTGCCACCGGTGAGGATGGCGATGTCGCCGAGCATGGCCTTGCGGCGGTCACCGAAGCCCGGGGCCTTGACGGCGACCGACTTGAAGGTGCCACGGATCTTGTTCACGACCAGGGTCGACAGGGCCTCGCCCTCGACGTCCTCGGCGATGATGACGAGCGGCTTGCCGCTCTGCATGACCTTCTCCAGCAGCGGGAGCAGGTCCTTGACCGAGGAGATCTTGGAGTTGGCGATCAGGATGTACGGGTCCTCGAAGGACGCCTCCATCCGCTCCAGGTCGGTGGCGAAGTAGGCGGAGATGTAGCCCTTGTCGAAGCGCATGCCCTCGGTGAGCTCGAGCTCCAGACCGAAGGTGTTGCTCTCCTCGACGGTGATGACGCCTTCCTTGCCGACCTTGTCCATCGCCTCGGCGATGAGCTCGCCGATCTGGGTGTCGGCGGCGGAGATGGAGGCGGTGGAGGCGATCTGCTCCTTGGTCTCCACGTCCTTGGCCTGCGCGAGCAGCTGGTCGGAGACGGCCGCGACGGCCTTCTCGATGCCGCGCTTCAGGGCCATCGGGTTGGCGCCGGCGGCGACGTTGCGCAGGCCTTCCTTGACCAGGGCCTGGGCGAGCACGGTGGCGGTGGTGGTGCCGTCACCGGCGACGTCGTCGGTCTTCTTGGCGACCTCCTTGACGAGCTCCGCGCCGATCTTCTCGTAGGGGTCCTCGAGCTCGATCTCCTTGGCGATGGAGACACCGTCGTTGGTGATCGTGGGGGCGCCCCACTTCTTCTCAAGGACGACGTTGCGGCCCTTGGGGCCAAGCGTCACCTTGACGGCGTCGGCAAGCTGGTTCATCCCGCGCTCAAGGCCGCGGCGAGCTTCCTCGTCAAACGCGATGATCTTTGCCATGTGAAGTGGTCCTCCGGGACGCGATCGACTGCACCGGACCGAAGGGTGCCCGCGACGGACGGCCCTGCGAGCGGGGGTCCTGTCCCCTACCGCTCCCGGGAGGCCTCACCGACCCGATCCGTTGTCACTCTCATGCTGTGAGTGCTAACGCCAATGATTAGCACTCTCGGGTGGCGAGTGCAAGCCCGTTCGCGGGGTGTCCCGACATGGCGGCAGGCCCGCACGGGGGTGCCGTACGGGCCTGCTGCCGTTGATCTGTGGCCGCCAGCTCGTTGACCGAGCCGAGGTTCCGCAGGTCGAAGAGGTCACGCAACCAGCGCGCGGACCATGTCCGCCTGCGGACCCTTCTGCCCCTGGGAGATCTCGAACTCGACCCGCTGGCCCTCCTCGAGGGTGCGGTAGCCGTCCATCTGGATCGCGCTGTAGTGGACGAAGACGTCCGCACCACCGTCGACCGCGATGAAGCCGTAGCCCTTCTCGGCGTTGAACCACTTGACGGTGCCCTGAGCCATTCCGAACTCCCCTTGTGCTGTGCTGGCCCTTCACGGACCCGCACGGTGCGGGTCCAGAGGTCTGGAAGGCCGGCCCGGGGAACCCCCCCTGGGCGCAGCCGTGCACGCCGCAGACCACCACCCGGAGGCCCGCGGAGGGCGACCGGAACGCGGGTGAATGCGTCGACCGCGGCTGAATGTATCCGGACATGCGCCCTCTGCAACAGGCCCAACTTTTGGGCAGAAGCTACGGACTGCAGGGGATATGACGGGATGAAAGCGGCACTTGCGAGCAATTGACGCCGGACATCGCGGACCAATGCCGCAAATTGCCGAAATAATTATGACGGCGGCCTGACAGATCGGCCTCACGTTCGATGCGGCGGGTCTCAACGAGCGGACAGGCGCTGCGTATCCGACCGGCGGGCGGGTACAGGCCCCCTCGAATCGGCCTCGAACACCCCGGTGCCCCGCACTCTATACCCAGCCACATGCGGAAATGTCCGCCGCAATGGCCGCGGGCCGCCGCCGGGGCGGAATTCGGGGATTCCGTTCCCGGCAGCGGCCCGGGGCTGCTGCGTGCGGGTATTCGCGGCCGCGGCCGCCGTGGTGCGGACGGGGTCAGCAGCCGCCGGCCACGGCGGGGATGATCGAGACGGCCGCGCCGTCCTTGACCACCGCGTCCAGGCCGCCGTCGAAACGCACGTCGTCGTCGTTGACGTAGACGTTGACGAAGCGCCGCAGCTGGCCGGCGTCGTCCAGGATCCGGGCGGAGATGCCCGGGTGGTTGCGCTCCAGGTCCTTGACCACCTCGGCCAGGGTGGCGCCCTCGGCGGTGACCTCGGCCCGGCCGTCGGTGTAGGTGCGCAGGATGGTGGGGATGCGGACGGTGGCGCTCATGGGCGGCTACTCCTTGCTGCGGGGTGGGGGGAGGGCTCAGGCGGAGGCGAGACCGGCGGCGCGGAACGACTCCAGGGTCGGCCGGATGGTGGCGGTCAGGCCGGCGTCGGCGACCGCGTCCAGGGTCTTCAGGCCGTCGCCGGTGTTGATCGCGACGGTCTCCTTGGCCGGGTCCAGCTGCCCGGTCTCCACCAGCTTCTTCAGCACGCCGATGGTCACCCCGCCCGCGGTCTCGGCGAAGATGCCCTCGGTGCGGGCCAGCAGCTTGATCGCCTCGACCACCTCGGCGTCGGTGACGTCCTCGACGGCGCCGCCGGTGCGGCGGGCGATGTCCAGCACGTACGGGCCGTCGGCCGGGTTGCCGATCGCCAGCGACTTGGCGATGGTGTCCGGCTTGACCGGGCGGATCACGTCGTGGCCGGCCTTGTACGCGGCCGAGACCGGGGAGCAGCCCTCGGCCTGGGCGCCGAAGATCTTGTAGGGGCGGTCCTCGACCAGGCCGAGCCCGATCAGCTCCTGCAGCCCCTTGTCGATCTTCGTGAGCTGGGAGCCGGACGCGATCGGGATGACGATCTGCTCCGGCAGCCGCCAGCCGAGCTGCTCGCAGATCTCGTACGCCAGGGTCTTGGAGCCCTCGCCGTAGTAGGGGCGGAGGTTGACGTTGACGAAGCCCCAGCCCTCGCCGGCCGGGTCGCCGATCAGCTCGGAGCAGAAGCGGTTCACGTCGTCGTAGTTGCCCTGGATGCCGACCAGTTCGCCGCCGTACACCCCGGCCATCACGACCTTGCCCTGCTCCAGGTCGTGCGGGATGAAGACGCAGGACTTGAAACCGGCCCGGGCCGCCGCCGCGCCCACCGCGCCGGCCAGGTTGCCGGTCGAGGAGCAGGACAGGGTGGTGAAGTCGAAGGCTCGCGCCGCCTCGATGGCGCAGGCGACCACCCGGTCCTTGAAGGAGTGGGTGGGGTTGCCGGAGTCGTCCTTGACGTGCAGCTGGGCGGTGAAGCCGAGTTCGCGGCCCAGGTTGTCGGCCTTCACCAGCGGCGTCCAGCCCGGGTTCAGGTTCGGCTTGGACGCGACGTCGGCGGGCACCGGCAGCAGCGGGGCGTAGCGCCAGATCGAGGCCGGGCCGGACTCGATCCGCCTGCGCAGCTCCTCGGCCTCGTACGAGCCGAAGTCGTAGGCGATCTCCAGCGGGCCGAAGCACTCGGCGCAGGCGAAGTGCGGGCCGAGCGGGGTGCGGGCGCCGCACTCCCGACAGGACAGCGCGGCGGCGGGGCCGAGGTCGACTGCGGGGGCGGCAACGGGGATAGCGGTAGCCATGGTGGCGGAGGCCTCTCTCCTCATCTTCCCCGTGGTGCGGGCGCGCCACGGGCCGGAATTGGCACCTGTCCCGCCCGGAGCCTCGACCTGACGGTCAGTTGGCCGGACGGGAAGGTTGCCGGGACTTCAACGGGCCGTTCCCTCAGTCCCTCTGGATGAGCAATGTGGCGCGCGGTGTTGCAACCGGCAGCGCGTTTGTGGTCGTGCACAGCGACCCACCCCGACGTGCGAGGGTCGGATCGCATTACCAAGACTGTATCCGAAGGCCCCGGTACCACCTCATGCCGTCCGGTCCCCGAGACGGCGCCGCCCATTCCGAGGAGCGAGACCTTGCCCGACCAGCCCCGGCCCGACGTTCAGCCCCAGGTGGCGTCCTGGCTGCGCCGCCGCAGTTGGCGGGCGGCCGACCGACCGGTGGGGACGCTGGTCGCCGCCAAGCGCGCGGCGGGCCCGGCGGGCACCGTCAGCGTGGTGCTGCCGGCCCTGGACGAGGAGCCGACCGTCGGCGAGATCGTCAGCACGATCCGCACCGAGCTGATGGAGCGGCTGCCGCTGGTGGACGAGCTGGTGGTGGTGGACTCCGGCTCGGTGGACCGCACCGCCGAGCGGGCCGCCGCCGCCGGGGCGCGGGTGGTGCACCGGGACGACATCCTGCCGCGGCTGCCCGCCGAGCCCGGCAAGGGCGAGGTGCTGTGGCGCTCGCTGCTGGTCACCCGCGGCGAGATCGTCTGCTTCATCGACGCCGACCTGCGCGAGTTCGACCCCGCCTTCGTCACCGGGATCATCGGCCCGCTGCTCACCGACCCGGGGATCCAGCTGGTCAAGGCGATGTACGACCGCCCGCTGGAGACCGCGGGCGCCGTCGTGCCGGCCGGCGGCGGCCGGGTCACCGAGCTGGTCGCCCGTCCGCTGCTCAACCTGCACTGGCCGCAGCTGGCCGGCTTCGTCCAGCCGCTGGGCGGGGAGTACGCGGCCCGCCGCTCGCTGCTGGAGCGGCTGCCCTTCCCGACCGGGTACGGGGTCGAGCTGGGCCTGCTGGTGGACGCCCTGGACGCGGTCGGGCTGGACGCGCTGGCACAGGTCGACGTCGGGGTCCGGCACCACCGCCACCAGGACGGCCAGGCGCTCGGCCGGATGGCCGCCACCATCTACCGCACCGCACTGGAACGCCTGGACCGCACCCACCGGCTGAAGGCCGAGGACGGCTTGGTGCACCCGATGCTCACCCAGTTCTCCCGCGATCCGGCGACCCGCGACTTCACCGCCCACACCCACCCGGTGGGGGCGGTGGAGCGGCCCCCGGTGCGGACCCTGCCCGAGTACCGGGACCGCCCCCGCTGACGGCCGGGACCGGCCGCCGGCGGCGGCTCGCCGCGTGCTGAGTGGTTTGCACCCGGGGTCGCGCGGCAAGCTTGGCAGTATGGCCGATCACGCGTCCGCACGTTCGAGTCAGCCCGGTGCCGCCCCCATCCTGGTGGCCTCCAACCGCGGCCCGGTGTCCTTCAGCAGTGAGGACGACGGTTCGCTGACCCTGAAGAGAGGCGGTGGCGGCCTGGTCTCGGGCCTGTCCGCGATCGAGGACCCGTCGGCGGTCTGGGTCTGCGCGGCGCTCGGCGAGGCGGACCGGACGGCCGCCCGCCAGGCCCCCGACGGCCGGCTGGACCTGGCCGGGCACGACGTCGGCGGACAGGCCGTCCGGATGCTGGACATCGATCCCGGCACCTTCGCCCGCGCGTACAACGGCGTGGCCAACTCCACCCTCTGGTTCGTCCACCATCTGCTCTACGACACCCCGGTCTCCCCCAACTTCGACGACCGCTTCCGCCGCGAGTGGGAGTCCTACACCGCGTACAACACCGCCTTCGCCGAGGCGCTGGCCGCCGAGGCCGCCCCGGGCGCCGCGGTGCTGGTGCAGGACTACCACCTCTCGCTCGCCCCGGCGCTGCTCCGGGCGCTGCGCCCGGACCTGCGGATCGGGCACTTCTCGCACACCCCCTGGGCGCCGCCCGAGTACTACCGGATGCTGCCCGACGACGTCGGGACGGCCGTGCTGGAGGGCATCCTGGGCGCCGACCGGGCGGGCTTCCTCACCCGCCGCTGGGCGCTCGCCTTCGCCGACTGCTGCGCCGACCTGCTCGGGGCCGGGGTCGACCGCGAGCGGCTGACCGTCACGCACGCGGGCCGCACCACCCGGCTCGGGGTGCACGGCCTCGGCGCCGACGCCGACTTCCTGCGCGAGCGGGCCCACCGGCCGGACGTCGACGCCCGGCTGGCCGCCCTGCGGGAGGCGGTGGGCGAGCGCCGGACGATCGTCCGGGTCGACCGCACCGAGCTCAGCAAGAACATCGTCCGCGGCCTGCTCGCCTACCGGCACCTGCTGCGGACCCGTCCCGAGTGGCAGGGCCGGGTGGTGCACATCGCCTTCGCCTACCCGTCCCGGCACGACCTGCCCGAGTACCGCGAGTACACCGCCGCGGTGCAGCGGGTCGCCCACGAGATCAACGACGAGTTCGGCACCCCCGCCTGGCAGCCGCTGATCCTGCACGTCAACGACGACTTCCCGCGCTCGCTGGCGGCCTACCGGCTGGCCGACGTCGCCCTGGTCAACCCGATCCGGGACGGCATGAACCTGGTCGCCAAGGAGATCCCGGTGGTCTCCGACGACGGCTGCGCGCTGGTGCTCTCCCGGGAGGCGGGCGCCTTCGCCGAGCTCGCCGAGGACTCGATCACGGTCAACCCGTACGACGTGATCGCCACCGCCGAGGCGCTGCACCAGGCCCTGACCATGCCGGCCGGGGAGCGCGCGGACCGCACCAAGCGGCTGGCCGCGGCGGCCACCGCGCTGCCCCCGCAGCAGTGGTTCCTGGACCAGCTCAACGCGCTCGGCTGAGCCCGTCCGCGAGGGCGGCGAGCAGCTCCACCACGCCGGCCGGGCCGGGGACCACCAGGTCCGCCCGGTCGGCGAGGGCGCCCACCGGGGCCTCGCCGCCGGTGGTGGCACTGCACACCAGCAGCCCGGGCAGGCCCTCGCCGCGGCGCCGCTCGACGGCCTCGTACGCGGGCAGGTCGCCGAGGTCGTCGCCGACGTACAGCACCGTCCGCAGCGGCCGTCCGGCGAGGAAGCCGGTGAGGGCGGCACCCTTGTCCACCCCGGGCGGGCGCAGCTCCAGCACCATCCGGCCGGGCTCGACCATCAGGCCGTGCGCGGCGGCGAGCGCCGCCAGGGGCGCGCGGAGCAGTTCAAGTGCCTCGTCGGGCCGGTCGGCGCGCCGGGTGTGCACGGCCAGCGCGCGGCCCTTGTCCTCGGTCCAGGTGCCCGGAGGGGCGCCGGCCGCGGCCAGCACCGCGGGCAGCTCGGCGCGGACCGCCGCGACCCCCGCGGGCGGCTCGGGCGCGGTGGTCTCCTTCGTCGCGGCGTCCCACCGCTCGGCGCCGTAGTGGCCGAGCACGGTCAGGTGCTCCAGGCCGGGTGCGTCCGCGAAGCCGCCGTACTCGACCGCGACGGCCGCGGGCCGGCCGGTCACCACCACCACCGCGCCGACCAGCGGGGCCAGCGCGGACAGTGCGGGCACCACCCCGGGGTGGGCCCGCGCCCGCGCGGGGTCGGCCACGATCGGCGCCAGCGTCCCGTCGAAGTCCAGGCCCACCACGCTCTCGCGGGGGGCGGCGAGCAGCGCGGCCAGCGCGTCCCGTCCGGCGGCCGTGCGTGGCGTCAGCAGCTCAGGCATACCCATGCCCTCGACCGTACCCAGGCTCCGCCGCCCGATGCCTGCCGTCGTCCGGCGGCACCCGGGTGCCTCAGCGGGCCTCGCGGCGGGCGTCGCGGATCCGGCGCAGGCGGTTCACCAGGACCGGGGCGTGCGCCAGCGCCTCCGGCCGGTCCAGCAGCGCGTTCAGCAGCTGGTAGTACCGGGTGCCGGAGATCCCGAGCTCCGCGCGGACCGCCCGCTCCTTCGCCCCGGCCGTCCGCCAGGCCCGCGCCTCCAGCGCCAGCACCGCGAGATCGCGCTCACTCAGCTCCGCCACACCGGCCACCTCCCTACGCTGTGTCATTCTGCCGCGCCCGTCCGACACACTGTGCCGTCCCCGGCGCGGCTCCGGCCCGGCTAGCGTCGGGGCCATGACCAACAGTTTCGCCGTACACATCCCCGACGCCGACCTCGAGCCGGACCCGCTGGACCCGGCCCAGATCGTCTCCGGCACCCCGGAGGTCTCCGGCAAGGTGCTCTGGGAGTCCCCCGACGGGCGGCAGATCCGCGGGATCTGGCAGATCACCCCGGGCGTGGTGACCGACACCGAGGCGGACGAGCTGTTCGTGGTGGTGAGCGGCCGGGCCACGATCGCGTTCGAGGGCGGCCCGGTGCTCGAGGTCGGTCCGGGTGACCTGGCCGTCCTGCGCGAGGGCGACCGCACCACCTGGACCGTCCACGAGACGCTCCGCAAGGCCTACTGCATCAACCTCTGACCCGGTCCGGCCCGCGGCTCAGTGGGCGGCCGCCGCGCGGGCCCGGCTCGCCTCCTGGGCGGCGGCGGACTGGAGCTGGGTGAGCACCTCGTCCCCGCCGGGCTTCACCGCGCTGCCGATCCTCTCCTTCAGCATCCCGCTGACCTTGTCCCAGGACGGGTCGCCGAGCGGGTAGAAGTTGGCGCTCGACAGCGCATTGAGGAACTCGGTGAGGTCCTGGTGCTTGCCGCTGCCGGTCATCTCGTCCTTGGTGTCCTGGGTGACCGGCAGCAGGTTGTACTCCTCGTCGAACTTGAGGGTGTTCTCCTTCAGGTACACGAAGTTGAGGAACTTCTTGATCTCGGTCTTGTGGCCGTTGGCCTTGAAGGCCATCATCCAGTCGGCGACGCCCAGGGTGCTCGGCTTGGCGCCGGCGTCCTTGCGCGGGATGGCCGCGGTGCCGTAGTCGACCTTCGATTCGATCGCCTTGGCGACCAGCCCGGGGTGGCCGTTGAGCATCGCCACCTTGCCGCTGGCGAAGTCGGAGAAGGCGGTCTTGCGGTCGACCGTCGACGGGTCCGGATAGGTGAGGTGACGGTCCACCAGGTTGGTGCGCAGCCACTTGAAGGTGTCCCGGTTGGGCTGGCTGTCGACGGTGTAGTTGCCCGCGTTGTCGGCCAGCGTGCCGCCGCCGCTCATGGTCCAGATCATCGACTCGCCCTGGGCCTCCTCGGGCCCGAGCGGCAGCGCGTACGGGACGGTCCCGGGCATCTTGGCCTTGATCAGCTCGGCGTCCTTGCGCAGTTCCTCCCAGGTGGCGGGCGGGCCGCCGATGCCGGCCTTCTGGAACATCGTCCGGTTGTAGACGAACACCCGGGTGGAGGCGACGAACGGGATGCCGTACTGGCTGCCGAGCACCTGGCCGGCCTTGGCGAAGGCGTCGATCATGTTCGCCTGGGTGTCGATCGACAGCACGTCGCCGGCGGGGTAGAGCCGGTCCGCGGCGACCTGGTCGGCGTAGCCGCCGGTCTGCACGACGTCGGGGACCTTGCCGGAGGCGATCAGGTCGGCGACCCGCTTGTCGATGTCGGTCCAGGGGACCACCTCGACCGAGACCTTGAAGCCCGGGTTGGTGGCGTGGAAGCGGGCCACCAGGTCGTCCCAGTAGTGCGTGGTGCTGGTGGCCTCGGTGTCGCCGTAGTCCGCGGCGACCAGCTTGAGGGTGACCGGGCCGCCGCCCCCGCCCTCGACGGTGCCGCAGCCGGTGAGCAGCAGCGCTCCGGCCAGTGCGGCGGCGAGGGCCGGGCCGCGGAAGGTGCCGAACGGTCGTGCGGTGGTGCGGGCCGGTCTTTCAAGGGCTGCGCTGTGCAAGTCGGTTACCGCCTTCGAAGGAGGAAAACGGCGCCACCCTGGCAGGCATTGCCCGGGTGGTCCATACCTCTTGCGGTGTTAGTTACCGAGTTGTCTCTTGACGTTGCATCAGATGCAACCGGAAGCCGACTTATCCGGACATCACGGACGGGCGGTCCGGCGCGCGCCGGCGCCCGTTCAGGCGGTGATCACCTCGACGCCGGCCTCCGTGAAGGCGGCGGCCAGCGCGGGGTCGACCCCGCCGTCGGTGACCAGGGCGCCGACCTGGTCCAGCCCGCAGATCCGGGCGAAGGCGCGGTGTCCGAGCTTGGAGGAGTCGGCGGCCACCACCACCCGCCGGGCCCGTTCGGCCAGCAGCCGGTTCACGCTGGCCTCGCCCTCGTGGTGGGCGGTGGCGCCGTGCTCGACGTCGATCGCGTCCACGCCCAGCACGGCGATGTCCAGGGCGAGTTCGCCGAGCACCAGGCCGGCCAGCGGGCCGATCAGTTCGTACGACTGCGGGCGGGCGCCCCCGCCGGTGACGACGATCTTCACCTGGGGGCGGACGGTCAGCTCGTTGGCGATGTTGAGCGCGTTGGTGACGACGGTGAGGGTCTGGCCCGGGCCGTTCTCCGGCCGCTCGGTGAGCTCGGGCCGGACGGCCAGCGCGCGGGCCACCTCGGTGGTGGTGGTGCCGCCGTTGAGGCCGACCACCTCGCCGGGGGCGATCAGCGCGGCGACCGCGGCGCCGATCCGCTGCTTGGCGTCGGCGTGCCGGGCCGACTTGTAGCGCAGCGGCAGGTCGTAGGAGACGTTGTGTGCCACCGCCCCGCCGCGGGTACGGGTGACCATCTGCTGCCTGGCCAGCTGGTCGAGGTCGCGCCGGATGGTCGCCGCAGACACGCCGAGCGCCTCGGCGGCCTCCTCGACCTCCAGCTTGCCGTGCTCGGTGAGCAGCTCCAGCAGTGCGTTCCAACGCTCGTACCTCGACACGCCGTGCCGCCCCTCCTCGCCCGCTCGTCCCGCTCCCGGCGCGCGGGCCGCGCGCGTGAAGCGGGGGACAGCTTGTCACATCTGCGCGGATCGGTGCGGGATCTTCGCGCAGGGTCCGGGCAACGCACCCCATTGCGCAATCGTGCGCGAAAAAGCTATAAATCAATCAGCTTCACGCACCACTGTTGCCGTGGACCGGAGTGCCGACCCGAGGAGCCCACCCGATGCCCCATCCGTCCCTGACCGGCGAGGAACTCGCCACCCAGCCCGCCGACTGGCGCACCGCCGCCGCCCTGGCCGCGCAGACCGGTGACGCGCTGCCGCGGCGCGGCGAGCGCGTCGCCGTGGTCGGCTGCGGCACCCCCTGGTTCATCGCGCAGTCCTACGCGGCGCTGCGCGAGGCGGGCGGCCACGGCGAGACCGACGCCTTCGCGGCCTCGGAGTTCCCGTACGGGCGCCGCTACGACCGGGTGGTGGTGATCAGCCGTTCCGGAACCACCACCGAGGTGCTCGACCTGCTCGGGCGCGTCAAGGCGCCGACCACCGCGATCACCGGCGACACCTCGCAGCCGATCGCGCGGCTGGCCGGGCAGCTGGTCGACCTCGGGTTCGCCGACGAGCGCTCGGTGGTGCAGACCCGCTTCGCCACCACCGTGCTCGCCCTGCTCCGCGCCCACCTGGAGGTGGAGGACGCCCGGCCGGCCGGGGTCGGCACGCTGGCCCGCGCGGCCGACGACGCCGAGCGGGTCCTGGCCCGGCGGATCCCGGCCGAGCTGGTCGCCTGTGAGCAGTTCACCTTCCTCGGCACGGGCTGGACCAACGGCCTGGCCCTGGAGGCGGGGCTGAAGATGCGCGAGGCGGCGCTGGCCTGGACCGAGTCCTACCCGGCGATGGAGTACCGGCACGGGCCGATCAGCATCACCGCGCCGGGGCGCGCGGTGTGGGGGTTCGGGCCGTTGCCCGAGGGGCTGGCCGAGCAGGTCGCCGGGGTCGGCGGGCTGCTGGTCGCCGAGTCCGGGGAGGGCGGCATCGACCCGCTGGCCGACCTGGTGCGGGTGCACCAGCTGGCCCTCGCGCTCGCCGAATCGCGTGGTCTCGACCCGGACCGGCCCCGCAACCTGACCCGGTCCGTCATCCTGGCCTGAGCCCGGCCGCGGCGCCGGGCCGCCGGCCCGCCCGCGGCACCCGCACCGGAAGGAAGGCCGCCCCGGGATCCGCAAACCGCCCAGCAGGCACCAAGTACGACAAACCTCACCCCCCATGGACCAGACCAATCGGGTAACTGGACTAGACCTCTTCGACCTGGGCAAGGGAAACTGTCCCCCGTGAAGCACGTCATCGCACTCGATGTAGGCGGCACCGGCATGAAGGCCGCGCTGCTCGCCCAGGACGGCTCCGTGCTGTTCGAAGCACGCCGACCGACCGGGCGGGAGCACGGCACGGACGCCGTCGTCGCCACCATCCTCGACTTCGCCGCCGACCTCGCGGACGAGGGCCGCAGCCGCTTCGGCTGCGCCCCGCTCGCGGCCGGCGTCGCGGTGCCGGGCACGATCGACGAGAAGAACGGGATCGCGGTCTTCTCCGCCAACCTCGGCTGGCGGGACCTGCCCATGCGGCGGCTGCTCGGCGAGCGGCTCGGCGGCCTGCCGGTCGCGCTCGGCCACGACGTCCGCTCCGGCGGGCTGGCCGAGGGCCGGATCGGCGCCGGCCGCGGTGTCGACCGCTTCCTGTTCATCGCGCTCGGCACCGGCATCGCCGGGGCCATCGGCATCGGCGGACGGATCGAGGCGGGCGCCCACGGCTACGGCGGCGAGATCGGCCACGTGGTGGTCCGCCCCGGCGGCCCCACCTGCGGCTGCGGCGCCCGGGGCTGCCTGGAGACGCTGGCCTCGGCCTCCGCGGTCTCCCGGGCCTGGGCCGGGGCCAGCGGCGACCCGGCCGCGGACGCCGCGGCCTGCGCGCTGGCCGTCGACGCCGGCGACGAGCGGGCGGCCCGGATCTGGCGCGCCGCCGTCGAGGCCCTCGCCGACGGGATCGTGCTGGCGCAGAGCCTGCTCGACCCGTCGACGGTGATCGTCGGCGGCGGGCTGGCGGAGTCCGGTGACACCCTCTTCACGCCACTGCGCGACGCGGTCGCCGAGCGGCTGACCTTCCAGATGCCCCCGAAGGTCGTTCCGGCCATGCTCAAAGACACCGCCGCGTCCCTGGGCGCAGGCCTGCTCGCCTGGGATCTGCTCTCCATGGAGGTGACCGCGTGACAACCGCGGACCGTACAGCACTGGCCGGCGCCCGACTCGTCCTGCCCGACGGCGTCGTCGACCAGGGCCGGATCACCGTCGAGGGCCCGCGCATCGCGGCGCTCGGCGGCGCGGGGCTCCCCGGTGACCTCGACCTGACCGGCTGCACCGTGGTGCCCGGCTTCGTCGACCTGCACGTGCACGGCGGCGGCGGTGCCTCGTACGCCTCCGGGGTGGCCGAGGAAGCGCTGCGGGCCGCGCGCACGCACCTGGAGCACGGCACCACCACCACGGTCGCCTCCACCGTGACCGGCGAGATCGACGAGCTGTGCCACCAGGCGGCGGTCCTCTCCGAGCTGGTCGAGGACGGGGTGCTGGCGGGCATCCACTTCGAGGGCCCGTTCATCTCGCCGGGCCGGTGCGGCGCCCACCGACCCGACCTGCTGCGGGAGCCGGATCCGGCGCTGGTGCGCAAGCTCGCCGACGCGGCGCGCGGCCACGCCAGGATGTTCACCCTCGCCCCCGAGCTGCCGGGCGGCCTGGAGTCGGTCCGGATGCTGGCCGAGCTCGGCATCATCGCGGCGGTCGGCCACACCGACTCCGACTACGCGAAGACGCTGGAGGCGATCGACGCCGGAGCCACCGTCGCCACCCACCTGTTCAACGCGATGCCGGGCATCCAGCACCGCGCGCCCGGCCCGATCGTCGCCCTGTTGGAGGACGAGCGGGTCACCGTCGAGCTGATCAACGACGGCGTCCACCTGCACCCCTCGGTGCTGGACCTGGCGTACGGCACGGCCGGCGCCGACCGGGTCGCGCTGATCACCGACGCGATGGGCGCGGCCGGCATGGGCGACGGGCTCTACCCGCTCGGCCCGCTGGAGGTCCGGGTGCAGGACGGCGTCGCCCGGCTGGTGGAGGGCGGTTCGATCGCCGGCTCCACGCTCACCCTGGACGTCGCGCTGCGGCGTTCGGTCACCGTCAACGGCCTCGGCATCGAGCAGGCCGTGCGCTCCCTGTCCACCGTCCCGGCCCGGCTGCTCGGGCTGAGCGACTCGATCGGATCCCTGGAGGCCGGCAAGTACGCCGACCTCGTCGTCCTCGACTCCGCCACGTACGAACTCATCGCGGTGATGCGCCGCGGCGAGTGGATCACCGGCGCGGACCGGCTCACCAAGGCCCGCACGGCCTGACTCCCCCGTCCCACCGGGGGTGTGAGCAGTGGTTCTGCGTCCCGCTTCTCACACCCTCTGGGGGACTGCCATGCCCGTTGCCCGTACCGCCGACCTGCTGGCCGCCGCCGTCGCCGAGCGGCGCGGCCTGCCCGCCTTCAACGTGATCACGCTGGAGCACGCCGAGGCCATCGCCGCCGGCGCCGAACGCGCCGGCACCCCGGCCGTCCTGCAGATCAGTCAGAACGCGGTCGCCTTCCACGGCGGGCGGCTGCTGCCGCTGGCCCGCGCCTGCGCCGAGGTGGCCGCCGCCGCCCGGGTACCGCTGTCGCTGCACCTGGACCACGTCGAGGACCCGGACCTGCTGCGGGCCGCCCCCGGGGCCGGCTTCTCGTCGGCGATGTTCGACGCCTCGGCGCTGCCGCACGCGGAGAACGTCAAGGCGACCGCCGAGGCCGCGGCCTGGGCGCACCGGCACGGCCTGCACCTGGAGGCCGAACTCGGCCGGGTCGGCGGCAAGGACGGCGAGCCGCCGCTCGGCCCGCACGCCCCCGGCGCCCGGACCGACCCGGACGAGGCCGCGGCGTACGTCGCCGACACCGGAGTGGACGCGCTGGCGGTGGCCGTCGGCAGCTCGCACGCGATGACCACCCGCTCCGCCGCGCTGGACCACCCGCTGATCCGGCGGCTCGCCGGGGCGGTGCCGGTGCCGCTGGTGCTGCACGGCAGTTCGGGCGTACCGGACGCCGAGCTCGCCGCCGCGGTCGCCGCCGGCATGGTCAAGATCAATATCGGGACGGCGCTGAACCTCGCCTTCACCCCGGCCGTCCGGCGCCACCTGGCCGCGGACGACCGGGTCACCGACCCGCGCAAGTACCTCGCCCCGGCCCGCACCGCGATGTCCGAGGTGGTCGCCCACCTCGCAACCGTGGTCCACTGACCCGCCCGACGGGCCCTGGGCCCGCGCTATCGCAGACCGTCAGCGCCGCGGGTAGTCACCGCTGACGGACATGTCGGTCAGGGTCACCTGGTCGAGCAGCACCGTCCCCGAGCCGCCGGCCGGGACCGTCACCGTCAAGGTGTTCGGCCCGGCCTGCAGCTGCGGCCACACGTTGGTGTAGGTCCAGGAGTGCTCGGGGTCGACGGCCTTGGAGTAGACCTTGAAGTTGACGCCGCCCTGGTGGTCCTTGCCGTTGGCCGTGACGGAGGCGGGCATCTCGGCGCCGGTGTTGTTGTAGTGGAACCAGAGCTTGTACTGCCCGGCGGTCGGCACCGAGATCGTCCACGTGACCGAGGAGCCGGGCTGCAGCGTGAGGTAGCTGCCGTCCGCGGAGATCGCGCCCTTGACCGAGTTCCCGGCCGGGGCGTTCTGGCCCTGGAGCTTGGAGGCGTCGGCGACCGGGTTGGTGTCCGCCGTCGGGCTGGGCGAGCCGGACGAGGACGGCGCGGCACTCCCGGCCGTCGCCGGCGCCCCCGCCGGTGCGCTGGCGTGGGTGCTCGCGGCAGCGTCCGGCTTGCCCGCGTCGCCGTTGGACAGGGCGATGCCCGCGCCGATCGCGATGGCGGCGATCACCGCTATCGCGCCGATCACCGCGGCCTTGCCGCGCCCGCCGCTCGGCCGCTCCTCGCCCGGCTGCGGGCGCGAACGCTCGGCGTACCGGGTCTGCTGGGGGACCGGCGTGGTCGGGGCGGTCGGCGGAGCGGACTGGTACTGCTGCGTGGGCGCCGCGGGTGCGCCGTACTGGGCCCGGCCGACCTCCATCGGCCTGCTGTACCCGCTGCGCGGCTGCGGCTTGGGGGCCGTCTCGCCCTCGGCGGGACGGTAGAGGTAGGCGAACGGGTCGTCGTCGCCCGCGCTCTCGGGTGTGCCGTTGCTGCCGGCCGTGGTCACGGTGGTTCAACTCCCCATCGCGGCGGGCCGCACGGAGCTTGCCGTACGGTCAAGTGGTGGACGCTCGTACCCAGGGCACCCTACCTGGCGCCCGGGACAACGGGGAAAGGCGGCCTGATCTGCGGTTAGCCCGCTCGGCGGTGCGAGCGTTCGCCGCGTGCGCCCCGGACGGCGCTCCCCCGGGCCCGCTTCTCGTCGTACATCCGCTCGTCGGCCGCGTGCAGCACCTCCTCGATGCTCATCCCGCAGCCCGCCCAGCCGATGCCCAGGCTGACCCCGACCCGCATCGCACGGTTGTCGATCCGCATCGGCGGGATGATCGCGTTGCGCAGCCGTCCGGCCAGGTCCTTGGCCTCCTCGCGGCCGATGCCGTCGGCCAGCACGACGAACTCGTCGCCGCCCATCCTGGCCACCGTGTCGCCCTCGCGGACCACCTGCTGCAGCCGCCGGGCCACCTCGATCAGCACCGCGTCGCCGGCGTTGTGGCCGAACCGGTCGTTGACCGACTTGAAGCCGTCCAGGTCGCAGAAGAGCACCGCGAGCCCCTTCTCGCCCGGTGCGCCGGGCCGGCGGCCGGCGCCCCAGGCCTCGCCGCCGGGCGGCGGCTCGAGCGGGACCACGGCGTGCACGTGGTCGGCGGCGGGCTCCCGGGTGCGCGGCAGGTACCCGCCGTCGAAGGCCTCGACCTCGCGGTGCAGCGACTCCTCGGGGTGGCCGTAGCCGTGCGCCGGGACGCCCGCGTCCAGGCCCTCGAAGCCGCCGTGCGCGCCGTAGGAGGCGCTGTACGGGGGCTCGTCGAACGCCGGCTCCCAGGCCGTGCCCCAGGACGCGCCGTGGGCGAGGTCCGGGGCGCCGTGGACGGCCTCCCCCGCCGAGGGCCCGTGCCCGGCGGCGACCGCCCCGTAGCCGCCGCCGAAACCGTCCGTGAACCCGTCGGTGAACCCGCCCGCGTAACCGTCGCCGTAGCCCGCCCCGTACGCCGCGCCGTGGGCGGCCGCGCCGCCCGGGCCCTGGGGGGCGGCGCACAGCCGGCGGCCGAGCCGGGCCCGCAGCTCGGAGCCGTTGGGCAGGCCGGTGAGCGCGTCGTGGCTGGCCCGGTGGGCGAGCTGGAGCTCGTGCTTCTTGCGGTCCTCGATGTCCTCGACGTGGGTGAGCAGGAAGCTCGGCCCCTCGGCGGCGTCGGCGACCACCGAGTTGCGCAGGCAGACCCACTGGTAGCCGCCGTCGCGGCGGGAGAGCCTCAGCTCGGCCCGGCCGCCCTCGGCGCTGGTGCGCTGGAGCAGCGCCAGGTCCTCGGGGTGCACCAGGTCGGCGAAGCGCTGCTGGCGCAGGGTGGCCCGGGGGCGGCCGAGCAGCCGGCAGAGCGCGTCGTTGACCCGGGTGAGCTGGCCCATCGCGTCGCCGTGCAGTTCGGTGATGGCCATCCCGCTGGGCGCGTACTCGAAGGCCTGGCGGAAGCTCTCCTCGCTGGCGCGCAGCGCCTGCTGCTCCTTCTCCAGCCTGGCCAGGGCGCGCTGCATCTCCGCGCGTAGTCTCGCGTTCCCGATGGCGATGGACGCCTGCAGCGAGAACATCTCCAGCGCCTCGCGGGTCCAGGCGCCCGGGCGCTTGCCGCTGCGCGGGCGGTCCACCGACAGCACGCCGAGCAGGTCGCCGCCGGCGCTGTACATCGGGGCGAGCAGGCCGTCGTTGGGGTGCCAGTCGTTGGCGTACACCGGCAGCGGGCCGTCGCCGGTCCAGGTCGGCACGTCGGAGGCGACCGCCCAGCCGCGGTCGTGCGGCAGGAAGCGCAGGGTGCCCCAGTGGTCGCAGACGCCCAGCAGCCGCTCCCAGGACTCCCGGGAGCCGACCTGGCCGAGCAGCACGGCGGGCCCGCCGAGGGCGCTCTCCTCGATCTCCCAGACCGCGGCGACCACCAGGTCGCCGTCCGGGCGGACCAGGCTGACCGCGGCGGCGTCGAATCCGAGCCCGTGCACGGCGCCCTCGACCACGGCCTGGAGCGTGCCGGCCAGGCTCCGGGCAGCGTTGAGGTCCGCCACGACCCGGTGCAAGGTGCGGAGGGTCGCGAGGCGGACGTAGGGCTCCGACTCGGCTTCCATGCGGGGGCTCCCCGGCTGCTTCGGATTGTTCGTGACTGGTTATCGTCCGATTGCCAGAAGAACTGAATCACAGGGAGCACTGCGATAGGCACGCTCGGTCAGCAATAGGTAGCGACTGTGACCCAAATCACAAGCGGATGGCCCGGTTCGGGCGCTTTGAGTCATCCGATACCGGGACATTCCCTGTCTCCGGACCGTCCGGCGGTCGGCCCGCGACGGGTGCGGCCGTGCTCCGGGCCTCGGTCGGGCGGCCCGGCGGACCTACGACCAGGGCCCGATACCGGCGGCGGGACGGGACGACTACCGTGCCGTACGTGCACACCTCCCCACAACCCGCAGCCACTCCCGCCACCGCACCGGTCGCCTCCGCCGAGGACTTCCGGGCCGCGCTGGCCCAGCTCGCCGCCGGCGTGTCCCTGGTGACCGCCAACGACCCCGAGGACGGCGAGGACGTGGGCATGACCGCCACCTCGTTCCTCTCCGTGTCGCTGGAGCCGCCGCTGGTGCTGGTCTCGGTGCGCACGGAGTCCCGGATGGACGAGGTGCTGGAGCGGGCCGGGGTGTGGGCGGTGTCGCTGCTCGGCGAGGACCAGCGGGCGCTCGCCTCGCGGTTCGCCATGAAGGGCCGGCTCAGCGACCGGCTGCTGTTCGCCGACTCCCCGCACCGGACCGGGCCGCACTCCGGGGCGCCGCTGGTGGACGGGGCGCTGGCCACCGTCGAGTGCCGCACCGAGCAGCGGATCGCGGCCGGCGACCACGTCCTGGTGGTCGGCCGGGTGCTGGAGGCGCGGGTGACCGGGCCGGCCGAGCGGCCACTGCTGTACTTCCGCGGCGGCTACCGCGGGATCGGCTGAGCGGCGGCCCGAACGGCCGCGCGAGAAAACGTCACTCCGGGCGGAGCCGGCTGCGGCCCTGCTTGAGTTCGGCCCGGCGCCGCTTGTTGTCGAGCCGCCGCTCGACCATCCCCCGGCTGGGCTTGGTGGCCCGCCGGGCCTTCGGCGGCGGCGCGGTGGCCTCCCCCAGCAGCGACGCCAGGCGGGCCGCGGCCACCTCCCGGTTGCGCCACTGCGAACGGTGCTCGGAGGCCCGGACCACCAGCACCCGCCCGTCCACCAGCCGGCCGGCCAGCCGCTCCAGGGCGCGGGCCTTCCAGACCTCGGGCAGCGCGGCGCTGGCCGCCAGGTCGTAGCGCAGCTCGACCTGGGTGTCGGAGGTGTTGACGTGCTGGCCACCGGGGCCGGAGGAACGGGAGAAGCGCCAGACGAGCTCGGCGTCGGGGACGACCACCGACCCCCGTACGCGGATGGGCTCAGGCATGCGCCCATCATCCCGCGCCGCCGGGCCCCCGGTCACGCGGTTAATCGGCCCCGGCCGGTCGGGGGCGGCCCGCCGGTGCCGGACAATGGCGTACGTGATCGAGCTCGGCTACGCCCTCTCCAACCGGTTCCCCGACCCTCCGCAGACCGACTACCGGGACGCGTCGGTGCGCAGCCTGCGGTACGACCTGTTCTGCGGCGACGTCTACCTGGACCTGGACGGTGACGAGCTGTCCACGGCCTGGGGCTGGGTCCCGGTGCTGGACTTCGCCTGGGCGCTGTGCGACATCGTCGAGCAGCTGGACGCCGACCCGCAGGGCAGCCGGGCGGCCGCCGTGCAGACCGCCGACCTGGACTTCACCCAGAACACCGAGCTGCTGAGGTTCGCCCGCCGCTTCGGCTGGGTGGAGATCAGCGCCACCTGGCGCCGGGACGCCGAGCCGCTGGTCGTCCGCCACGCAGAACTGCGGCGGGAGGCCCGGGACTTCCTCCAGGACGTGCTCGCCGACCTGACCGACCTGCACGACGGGCTGGCCGACAACCCGGCGATCTGGACGGTGCAGGGACGCTTCCCGCGGGTATGAGCGGCCGTGCGGCGCTGCCCCGGGCGGCGCCCCACGGGCACCCGTACGGGGGCCCGGCCGGGCGGTTCACGCGATGGTTCGTGACAGAACTCGCCGCCCGGATGGAACCATGGACGGGCCGGTCCGCGTTCTCCCGGCAAAGCGACCGAAGGGACACCGAAAAAGCATGCCAGTGAGCCTCTCCAAGGGTGGCAACGTCTCGCTGACCAAGGAGGCCCCGGGCCTGACCGCGGTCACCGTCGGCCTCGGCTGGGACGTCCGCACCACCACGGGTGCCGAGTTCGACCTGGACGCCAGCGCGATCGTCCTCAACGAGGGCGGCAAGGTCTACTCCGACCGCCACTTCGTCTTCTTCAACAACACCAGCACCCCGGACAACAGCGTCGTCCACACCGGCGACAACCGGACCGGCGAGGGCGCCGGCGACGACGAGGCGATCAACGTCAACCTCGCCGCGCTGCCGGCCGACGTCACCAAGATCACCTTCCCGGTCTCGATCTACGACGCGGTCACCCGCGGCCAGAGCTTCGGCCAGGTCCGCAACGCCTACATCCGGGTGCTGAACGCCAACGGCGGCGCCGAGATCGCCCGCTACGACCTCTCCGAGGACGCGGCCACCGAGACCGCCATGATCTTCGGCGAGCTGTACCGCAACGGCGCCGAGTGGAAGTTCCGCGCGGTCGGCCAGGGCTACGCCTCCGGCCTGGTCGGCATCGCCCAGGACTTCGGCGTCAACGTCTGACCCGACGCCACGGGCGGTACGCACAACGGGCGGTGCCCGGACCCCGCGGGGTCCGGGCACCGCCCGTCCGTCGTTCACCGCACCGGCGGCCGCCCGGCTCAGGCCCGGCCGGACCTCAGCTCGGGCAGCTCCAGCAGCTCGGTCTCGTCCTCCGGGGTCAGGTCGACCACCTCGGGGCGGCCGTGGTCCGGCTCGGCCTCCTCGGACCGCCGGGCCGGCTGCTCGGCCGGCTGCTCGCCCGCCAGGGCCGGCGGCACGGCGTACCGGGCGCTCGCGGCGAGCGCCTCGTCGCCGACCACGTCCGCCAGGTCGCCCACCGACGGCGCCGGGGCGGCGGCCCGGACCGCGGCCGCCCGGACCGCGC
>NZ_JAIZ01000155.1 GCF_000710465.2 Kitasatospora sp. MBT63
GGCGCGCGGCGGCTGGTGCTGACCAGCCGCCGGGGCCCGGACGCCCCCGGTGCGGACCGGCTGGCCGCCGAGCTGGCGGCGCTCGGTGCGCGGGTGACGGTCGCCGCCTGCGACGTGGCCGACCGTCAGGAGCTGGCGGCGCTGCTGGCGCCGCTGGCCGGGGAGTTGACGGCGGTGGTGCACGCGGCGGGGGTGAGCGGCAGGTTCGTCCCACTCACCGAGACCGAGCCGGCCGAGTTCGCCGAGGTGGTCCGGGCCAAGGTGGCGGGCGCCGTCCACCTGGAGGAGTTGCTGGCGGGGCGGGAGCTGGACGCGTTCGTCACCTTCGGGTCGATCGCGGGGGTCTGGGGCAGCGGCGGCCAGGCCGCGTACAGCGCGGCCAACGCCTTCCTGGACGCGCAGGCCGAGCGGCGGCGGGCGTGCGGGCTGGCTGCCACCTCCGTCGCCTGGGGTCCGTGGGCCGAGGAGGGGATGGCCGCCGATCCGGCGGTCGCCGACCAGCTGCGGCGGCGCGGCCTGGTGCCGATGGCGCCCGAGGCGGCCGTGGCGGCACTCTGGCAGGAGGTCGCGGCGGGCGCGGGCACGACGACCGTCGCCGAGGTGGACTGGGAGCGGTTCACCGCCACCTTCACCGCGGCCCGGCCGAGCCGGCTGTTCGACGCGCTGCGGGCCTCGGATGCTGCCCCGGGCACCACGGTGGCCGGCGCCGCGGTACCGCAGGCGGCGCCGGGCGCGCCGGACTTCGCGGCGCTCTCCGACGCCGAACGGCCCGGTGCGCTGCTGGAACTGGTCCGGACCAGGGCGGCCGCGCTGCTCGGCCACGCCTCCCCCGAGGAGGTCGACCCGGCCCGCAGCCTGCTCGACCAGGGCTTCGACTCGCTGGCCGCAGTGCGGCTGTGCCGGGAGCTGGCGGCGGCGACCGGGCTGCGGCTGCCCACCCCGATGGTGTTCGAGCACCCGAGCCCCCGGGCCCTGGCCGGCCACCTCAGCGCCGAGCTGGCCGGGACGGCGGCGCCGACCGCCCCGGCCGGGCAGGACCCGGCCGGCGCCGATCCGGGCGGCCCGGAGCAGGGCGCGGGCTGGTCGGGCAGCATCCGCCGGCTCTACCGGCGGGCCTGCGAGGACAACCGGTACCTGGACGGGATGGAGCTGCTGACGGCGGCGGCCCGGATCCGCCCGGTGTTCCACGGCCTCGACCGGCTGCCGTCGCGGCCCGCGCCGGTCCGGCTGGCCGAGGGCCCGGCCGGGCTGCCGGACCTGGTCTGCCTGCCGCCGATCATCGCCCCCTCGGGGCCGCACAACTACGCCCGGCTGGCGTCGCACCTGGCGGGCCGCCGCAACGTGTACGCGTACACCCATCCCGGCTTCGGTGACGGCCAGGCGCTGCCCGCCGACTGGGACCTGGTGGTCGAGGTGCACGCGCGGACCGTGCGGCGGGACTTCGGCGGCCGGCCGTACGCGCTGGCCGGCTACTCCTCCGGCGGCTGCCTGGCGCACGCGGTGACCGACCGGCTGGAGGCCCTCGGCGCCGCGCCGGCCGGGGTGGTGCTGCTGGACTCGCTGCCGCTGGCCGAGGGGTCCTGGGCCCGGATCAGGCCGCTGTTCCGCAGCATGGCGCTGGACGAGCAGGCGTTCGCGCTGATGACGGACGACCAGCTCACCGCGATGGCCCACCACCTGCACCTGTTCGAGGGCTGGAAGCCGGACCGGCTGGACACCCCGATGCTGATGGTGCGGGCGCTGGACCCGGTCCCCGACTGGCAGGACGACTGGCTCACCGACGAGGACTGGCGCACGGTCTGGCACCACCCGCACCGGACCGTCCAGGTGCCGGGCGACCACTGGTCGCTGATGAACGAGAACGCCGACTCCACGGCCACCGCCGTGCACCGGTGGCTGCTGGAACCCGGCCGCCACCACTGACCCCCCCTTCGAACCCACCCCCCTTCGAAACTGAGAGCACCACCATGGACAGCGCACACCTCGACCGGCCGGCCGACTCCTACCGCACCGGTCTGCTCAGCAAGGACCTGCCGACCGAACTGGACCGGCTGCGGGCCCTGGAGCGGTCGATGGACCCGACCTCGATCGCGATCCTGGAGGCGCTGCCGATCCAGCCCTCCTGGCACTGCCTGGAGATGGGCGCGGGCGCCGGGTCGATGGCGTACTGGCTGGCGAAGCAGTGCCTGGGCGGCCAGGTCGTCGCCGCCGACATCGACCCCCGGTTCCTGGACGCCCGCCGGGCCGCCAACCTGGACGTGGCCAGGATCGACCTCGCCCGGCACGAGTTCCCGCCCGGTACCTTCGACCTGATCCACAGCCGGGCCGTGCTGTCCCACATCCCGGAGCGGGACGCGGTGCTGCGGGCCGCCGCCGGGTGGCTGCGGCCGGGCGGCTGGCTGGTGGTGCAGGACTTCGTGCTGCTGCCGCCGGAGCCGGCCGCGGCCTCGCCGCTGACGCCGTTCATCGAGGCGATGATCCTGGGCGGCCCGCAGCAGGGCAACGACTCGCGCTGGACCCGGCGGATGCCCGCCGCGCTGACCGCGCTCGGGCTGGAGCGGCTGCAGCTGCGGACCACCGCGCTGACGGCGGGTCTCGGCGGTCCGGCCGACGAGCTGTGGCGGATCTCGCTGCGGCAGCTGGCACCCGCCTTCCTGGAGCGGGGTGCCATGACGGAGGAGCAGGTCGCCACCCTGGCGGACGCGTTGGAGCGGCGCACGCTGGTGGACTTCTCGTTCCTGTTCGTCTCGGCCTGGGCCCGCCGTCCCCTGGTGGGGCGTCCGCGCTGAGCGGTGCCGCCCGCGCGGCGGCCGGTGCGGCCGGTGCCTACCGGCCGCCGCGCAGGAACTCGCGGTTGAGCGCGGCGATGCCGGTGAGCGGGATGCCCTTGGGGCAGGCGGTGGCGCACTCGCCGGTGTTGGTGCAGCCGCCGAAGCCCTCGTCGTCCATGGCCGCGACCATCGAGCGGGCCCGGCGGCCGCGTTCCGGGGCGCCCTGCGGGAGGAGACTGAGGTGGACCACCTTGGCGGCGGTGAAGAGCATCGCCGAGCCGTTCGGGCACGCCGCCACGCAGGCGCCGCAGCCGATGCACTCGGCGTGTTCGAAGGCGAGGTCGGCGGCGTCCTTGGGGACCGGGGCCGCGTGGGCCTCGGGCGCGCTGCCGGTGGGGGCGGTGATGTAGCCGCCGGAGCCGATGATCCGGTCGAGCGCGGAGCGGTCCACCACCAGGTCGCGGACGACCGGGAAGGCGCCGGCCCGCCACGGTTCGACGTCGATGGTGTCGCCGTCGGCGAAGTGCCGCATGTGCAGCTGGCAGGTGGTGGTGCGTTCGGGGCCGTGCGCCCGGCCGTTGATCACCATGCCGCAGGCGCCGCAGATCCCCTCCCGGCAGTCGTGGTCGAAGGCGACCGGTGCCTCGCCGCGCAGGATCAGCTCCTCGTTGAGGGTGTCCAGCATCTCCAGGAAGGACATGTCGGGGCTGATGTCGGCGACCTGGTAGGTGGTCAGCGAGCCGGGTGCGTCCGGTCCGGCCTGCCGCCAGATCCGCAGGGTGAGGTTCATGCGTAGCTCCGCTGGGTGGGGTGGACGTGCTCGAAGTGCAGCTGCTCCCGGTGCAGGACGGGCGCGTTGCCGGTGCCGGTGAACTCCCAGGCGGCCGCGTAGCCGAACTCCTCGTCGCGGCGGGCGGCCTCGCCGGTGTCGGTGCGGCTCTCCTCGCGGAAGTGGCCGCCGCAGGACTCGGTGCGGTGCAGGGCGTCCAGGCACATGAGTTCGGCGAGTTCGAGGTAGTCGACGATCCGGTTGGCCTTCTCCAGCGCCTGGTTGAGCTCCTCGCCGGTGCCGGGGACCTTGATCCGGCGCCAGAACTCCTCGCGCAGCTGCGGGATCCGGGCCAGCGCGCGGCGCAGTCCGGCGTCGTTCCTGGCCATGCCGCACTCGTCCCAGAGCAGGGCGCCGAGTTCGCGGTGGAAGGACTCCGGGGTGCGGTCGCCGTCGACGGCGAGGATCAGGTGGAGCTGGTCGGTGACCTCCGCGACCGCGGCCTCGACGGCGGGGTGGTCCTCGGGGACGGGCGCGGGGCGGTGGCGGGCGAGGTAGTCGTTGAGGGTGGGCGGCAGCACGAAGTAGCCGTCGGCGAGGCCCTGCATCAGGGCGCTGGCGCCCAGCCGGTTGGCGCCGTGGTCGGAGAAATTGGCCTCCCCGATGGCGAACAGGCCGGGGACGGTCGTCTGCAGGTCGTAGTCGACCCACAGACCGCCCATGGTGTAGTGGATCGCGGGGTAGATCCGCATCGGCGTCCGGTAGGGGTCCTCGGCGGTGATCCGCTGGTACATCTCGAACAGGTTGCCGTACTTGGCCTCGATCTCGGCGCGGCCCAGCCGGGCGATGGCGTCGGCGAAGTCGAGGTAGACGCCCTGTCCTCCGGGGCCCACCCCGCGGCCCTCGTCGCAGACGTTCTTGGCGGCCCGGGAGGCGATGTCGCGCGGGACCAGGTTGCCGAAGGAGGGGTAGATCCGCTCCAGGTAGTAGTCGCGTTCGGCCTCCGGGATGTCGGCGGGCAGGCGGGTGTCGCCCTGGGCCCTGGGCACCCAGATCCGGCCGTCGTTGCGCAGCGACTCGCTCATCAGGGTGAGCTTGGCCTGGTGGTCGCCGGAGCGCGGGATGCAGGTGGGGTGGATCTGGGTGAAGCAGGGGTTGGCGAACAGGGCGCCGCGCCGGTGGGCCCGCCAGATCGCGGTCGCGTTGGAGTTCTTGGCGTTGGTGGACAGGTGGAAGACGTTGCCGTAGCCGCCGGTGGCGAGCACCACGGCGTCGGCGAGGTGGGTGGTGATCCGTCCGGTGACCAGGTCGCGCGCGACGATGCCGCGGGCCCGGCCGTCGACCACGATCAGGTCGAGCATCTCGGTGCGGGCGTGCATCTCGACCCGGCCGGCCGCGATCTGCCGGGAGAGCGCCTGGTAGGCGCCGAGCAGCAGCTGCTGCCCGGTCTGGCCGCGGGCGTAGAAGGTGCGGGAGACCTGCACGCCGCCGAAGGAGCGGGTGTCCAGCAGCCCGCCGTACTCGCGGGCGAACGGGACGCCCTGGGCGACGCACTGGTCGATGATCTCGACCGAGACCTGGGCGAGCCGGTGGACGTTGGACTCGCGGGCGCGGAAGTCGCCGCCCTTGACGGTGTCGTAGAACAGCCGGCGCACCGAGTCGCCGTCGTTGCGGTAGTTCTTGGCCGCGTTGATGCCGCCCTGGGCGGCGATCGAGTGGGCGCGGCGCGGGGAGTCCTGGAAGCAGAACTGGACCACCCGGTAGCCCTGTTCGGCGAGGGTGGCACCGGCCGCGCCGCCCGCGAGGCCGGTTCCGACCACGATGACGGTGTGCCCGCGCCGGTTGGCGGGGTTGACCAGGGCGGCCTCGAACCGCCGCCGGTCCCAGCGCTGTTCGATCGGCCCGGCGGGCACGGCGGTGTCGGTGACGGGCGCGCCGACGGTGTGGTCCAGGTACGGGTTCATCGCACGACTCCGGTCAGTACGGCGACGGGCACGGCGAGGAAGCCGGCCGTCAGGACGGACGCGAGCAGGTTGGCGGTGGCCTTCAGCACCCGGTCGCGGCGCGGGTTGTTGACGCCCAGGGTCTGCGCGGCGCTCCAGAAGCCGTGCCGCACGTGCAGGCCGAGCGCGAGCATCGCGAGGATGTAGATGCCGCCGCCGTACCAGGTCGAGAACGAGGCCACGATGTTCTGGTACGGGTGGCCCTCCTCGGCGCGCGGGTTCACGGTGAGGGTGGTGAGGTCCAGGATGTGCCAGACGATGAACAGCCCGAGGATCACCCCGCCCCAGCGCATCGTGCGGGTGGCGTAGCTGGTGCGGCGCGGCCGGTGGGCGTACTTCTGCGGCCGGGCGGCCAGGTCGCGCCGGCTGAGCTGGAACGCGGCGACGCCGTGCACCACGACCGCGGCCAGCAGGGCGGCCCGGGCGATCCACAGGAACCAGCCGTGGTGCAGCAGCGGCTGCCCGAGGGTGCGCAGCCAGGCCGCGTAGCCGTTGAGGTCGCCGGGGCCGAAGAAGACCTTGAGGTTCCCGAGCATGTGGAAGATCAGGTAGAGCAGCATGACGAGGCCGCTGACCGCCATCGCCGCCTTCTTGCCGACGGTCGAGCGCCAGAGGGTCGTGAGGGTGGAGGGGTGTCGGCCCGTCCGAGTCGCCAGTGCCATGACGGCCACGCTAGGGAGGCGCCCTGCCGGCCGTCCAAGACATGATGCGGGCGGTCTTGATAGGTGATGCCTATCGTGGCTGGCTAGCATGGGGTGGTGCAGTTGCAGCAGCTCCGTTACTTCGTGGCCGTGGCCGAGACCGGGCACTTCACCCGCGCCGCCGAGCGGATGCTGGTGGCGCAGCCCTCGCTGTCCCAGCAGATCCGGTCGCTGGAACGGGAGTTGGGTGCGGAGCTGGTCCACCGCAGCAGGGGCGCCAGCACCCTGACCGATGCCGGGCAGGCGCTGCTGCCGCTGGCCCGGCGGATCCTCGCGGACACCGAGAGCGCCCGGCGGGCGGTCCAGGAGGTCGTCCGGCTGCGGCGCGGCCGGGTGCGGCTCGGGGCGACACCGAGCCTGTGCGTCAGCCTGGTGCCGGACGTGCTGCGGGCGTACCGCTCACGGCATCCCGGGGTCGAGCTGCAGGTCCGCGAGGGCGGTTCGCGGGACCTGGTGGCGCTGCTGGCGCAGGGCGCCCTCGACCTGGCACTGATCATCCCGCCACCGGCCGGGCAGGGTCCGCCACTGACCGTCACCGAGCTGCTGCACGAGGACCTGGTGCTGGTCGCCGCACCCGGCCTGCCCGGGATGCCCGGGCCCGGGCGGGCGGCCCGGATCGAGGATCTGCGCGGCCGGCCGCTGGTGATGTTCCGGGAGGGCTACGACCTGCGGGAGACCACCGTGTCGGCCTGCCGCGCGGCGGGCTTCGAGCCGGAGTTCGCGGTCGAGGGCGGCGAGATGGACGCCGTGCTCGGCTTCGTCGCGGCGGGGCTCGGCCCGGCGGTGCTGCCGGGCATGGTGGCGGCCAGGTCCGGGCTGGCGGTCACCCCGTTCGCCGGGCCTGGCCCGGGGCGGACCATCGCCGTCGCGCACGGCGCCGAGCTGCCGCTTACGCACGCCGCGGCGGCGCTGCGCGAGACCGTGCTGCGCCATCTGGCGGACGCGGACCGGGCGGGCGCCCTGCCGCCCGGCACCCGGCTGGCCGCGCCGTAGGGACACGCCCGCCCGGCGCCCGGCGGGGCGATTTCCGACGTTTCGCCCGGCGCCCTGCTACAGTCGAATTAGTTGCGGTTGTGGTTCCCATGAATTCTGTGTGCGCCTGCTGGCTTGTGACCATCAGGCGCATTTTTGTTTTCCCCGGCCCGTGCCGGGTGGGTGCTTTTTTCGGCGACTCGGGTCCGCGACGTGCGGATTCCGGCAAGCCATCTGAAGGAGATTGTGTTATGGCTACTGGCACCGTGAAGTGGTTCAACGCGGAAAAGGGCTTCGGCTTCATCGAGCAGGAGGGTGGCGGCCCGGACGTGTTCGCCCACTACTCGAACATCAACGCCAACGGCTTCCGTGAGCTGCTCGAAGGCCAGAAGGTCGAGTTCGACGTCACGCAGGGCCCGAAGGGCCCGCAGGCGGAGAACATCCGCCCCCTCTGACACCTGTCACTGCCGGCCTTCGCGGGCAGTCCTGAAGGCCCCCGTCATGAGCGTCCGCTCGTGACGGGGGCCTTCCCCGTTCCCGGGACCGTCGTCCCGCGTCGGCCGGGCTCACCCCGTCGGTCGGCGCCCGGGCACCGGGTCGTGGCCGCCCTCGGTGCCGGGACGGCACCGCAGCAGGCGGCCCGCGGTCAGCCGGGCGCCGCGCAGCGCGCCGTGCCGGTGCAGGGCCTGCACCGCGAAGGTCGAGCAGGACGGCGTGTACGGGCAGCAGGGGCGCCGGTTCGGGCTGATCCGGGTGCGGTAGAAGTGCACCGCGCCGTACAGCCCGGCGGCCGCGGCCCCGCGCGGGACCGGCGCCGCCGGGTCCGCGGCGGCCCGGCCCGG
>NZ_JAIZ01000156.1:0-4301 GCF_000710465.2 Kitasatospora sp. MBT63
CGACGGGACCCGGTCGCCGGGCGCGAGTTCGCCGGCCGCGATCCGCCGTCGCAGCTCGGCGGCGATCCGGGCGGCCGCCCCCGGTCCGGTGCCGCCGGCCGCGGGCGGGCCCGCCGGGCCGTTCGCCGACCCGCCGTCGACCGACTTGTTCACCACGACTCCTCCGCTCCGAACCGGTGCACCTCGACGGGCGCCTGCGGGCACCATCGGCCCTGCGACGACAGTCGCGCCGCGGTCAGCGTACGGGGGCGGCGCTGTCCTGGTCCTCCTGGCGGTCGAGTTCGGTCAGCAGGCCGCGCAGGAAGGAGCGGGTCCGGACGAGGTCGTCCTCGGCGAGGCCGGTGAGGAGTTCCCGGTGTGCGGCGGCGGCGCGGGCGGTGACCAGGGCGAGCGCCTCCTGGCCGAGCGGGGTCAGGGTGAGCAGGGGGGAGCCCTTGTGGTCGGGGTTGGCCGCGAAGGCGGCGTGGCCCGAGGCGGCCAGGTCGTTGGCGACGCGCTGGATGTTCTGCCGGCTGACGCCGAGCCTGCGGGCGGCCTGGGCCACGGTGACCGGGGTCGCCGAGGCCACGCTGAGCACCTGCCAACGGGCCTGGGTGAGCCCGGCCGCCCGGGCGGTCCGCTCGCCGAGCCGGCGCAGCGCCCCGGCCGCCTCGAACACGTCCGCGACCAGCAGGGCCATCATGTCGGCCGCCATCGGCGCCGCCTCCTTTGACAACATATTGTCGATGTGTGAGTCTGTTGTCATCCTACCGCGGGAAATCCAGTTCGAGGAGACCTCCCATGCCCACGATCGACCTGTACCGCAACGTCCACCTCGGCCAGCGGCGCCGGCTCTTCGGCCTCGCCGTCGAGCTCGGCCGTGCCGACGCCGCCCGCCCGGGCCGGGTCGCCGCCCTGGCGGGCGAGTGCCTGGCGATGACCCGCGAACTGCGCGAGCACGCCGACCACGAGGACGCGTTCATCCACCCCCTGCTGCGCGAGCGTGCCCCGGAGGCCGCCGACGCCCTCGAGGCCGAGCACCTGCGGCTGGACGCCTCGCTCGCCGCGCTCGACCGGCGGGCCCGCAGTCTGCCGCAGGCGGGCGACCCGGCCCTGCCGGAGGCGCAGCACGCGCTCTACCTGGCGCTGAACGAGCTGATCAGTGCCTACCTGGCCCACCTGCACGCGGAGGAGACGGTCGCGATGCCCGCGCTGCGCGACCGCTGCGAGGAGTCGGAACTCGCCGGAGTGCTACGGGACTTCCACGCCTCCCGGGCGCCGGAGGCGGCGGTGGCGGACCTGCGGCAGATGCTCCCGGCGCTGCCGCCGGCGGTCCGTGCCGACATCGTGCGGGGCCTGCCGGCCGAAGGGCCCGGTGGTGGCAGCATGCCGGCCGCGGTCGGCGCCGGGCTCACCCGCGAGCAGTACGCCCGGCTGCTGGAGGACCTCGGCATCCCCGAGAGCCACGCCGTGCGGGCGGCCGCCGGCCCGGGTGCACCAGTGCACCAGAATTCCGGTGCACTAGGGCGCTAGTGCGCCGTAGGTCCATTGCTCTGGCGGAATTGGGCTTGCCATGAGTCTGCGTACGCCGTACATTCGGAGGCATGGGACACACCGACATTCTGATCTCCGGCGGCGGCATCGCCGGCCCGGCCCTCGCGTACTGGCTGCACCGGGCGGGCTTCGCCGTCACGGTCGTCGAACGCGCCCCCGCGCCCCGGCCGGGCGGCCAGACCGTGGACCTGCGCGGCGCGGGCCGCACCGTCATCGAGCGGATGGGGCTGATGCCGCAGGCCCGCGAACTCTCCGTCCAGCAGCACGGATTCGTGCTGGTCGACGCGGCCGACCGGATCACCGCCCGGGTGGGCGCGGACAGCTTCGGCGGCGAGGGGATCATCTCCGAGATCGAGATCCTCCGCGGTGACCTCGGCCAGCTGCTGTACGAGGCGACCCGCCCGCACGTCGAGTACCTCTTCGACGACACCATCACCTCCCTCGACCAGGACGAGGACGGCGTGAGCGTCGGCTTCGAGCGGGGCGGCCGACGGCGCTTCGGCCTGGTGGTCGGCGCGGACGGCCTGCACTCGGTGGTCCGGTCCCTCGCCTTCGGGCCGCAGGCGGGCTCCGTCCGCCCGATCGGGATCTACAACGCGTGGTTCACCATGCAGGGCGGCACCGACCTCGGCGGCTGGTTCCGGATGTTCAACGCACCCGGCGGGCTGGTCGCCTCCGCCCGGCCCGGCCGGCACCCCGGCGAGATCAAGGCCGGCCTGGGCTTCCGCTCGCCGCCGCTCGACTACGACCGCCGCGACCTCGACGCCCAGCGGGCGCTGGTGGCCGACCGGTTCGCCGGCGTCGGCTGGCTGGTGCCCGAACTGCTGGCCGCCATGCGCACCGCCGAGGACTTCGCCTTCGACCCGATGGGGCAGGTGCACCTCGACAGCTGGCACCGGGGCCGGACGGTCCTGCTCGGCGACGCCGGGTACTGCGCCACCCCGCTCACCGGCCTCGGCACCAGCCTGGCCCTGGTCGGTGCGTACGTGCTGGCCGGCGAGCTGGCCGGGGCGGGCACCGACCCGCAGGGGGCGCTGCGCCGCTACGACGCCGTGATGCGGCCCTACGTCCGCAAGGCGCAGGAACTGCCGCCCGGCGGCGCCGGCGGCTTCGCACCGTCCTCCGCCCTCGCGATCCGGCTCCGGGCGGCCTCCATGCGGTCGATGAACCGCTGGCCCGTGCGCAACCTGATGGCCGCCCAATTCGCGAAGGCCGGGGACATCGCGCTTCCCCATTACCCGGAACTGAACTGACGTACAGTCATTGAAAGCCACTGCCGGTGCCCATGGTGACGCTGGTTCGGCGGGGGGTCACGTGAAGTTCATCCGCACCGGGCAAAAAGAATCCCGGGTGCGGCCCGGAGGCGGCACCCGGGATTTCCCGGCGAACGGTCAGCCCTGCACGGAGGCGAGCTTCGGGTTCGGGCCGTACTGGTTGTCGTTCGGCTGGCCCTCGGTCGCCAGGAAGACGATCAGGATGATCGAGCCGATGAACGGGATCAGGGAGATCAGCACCCACCAGCCGGAGCGGTTGGTGTCGTGCAGGCGGCGAATGCCGACCGCGATCGAGGGGAGGAGCACGGCGAGCGCGTAGATCGAGCCGAGGACGGCGGTGCCCGCGACGTTGTCGATGACCGCCAGCACGATCGAGATGATGATGTTGACGAGGGCGAACATCCAGAATTCCTGGCGGCGTGCCCGCCCGCTGAATCCGACGTAGTTCTTCAGTACTGCCAGGTACCAGTCCACCGTGGTGCTCCTATTTCTCATGGCTGCTGAGCGGAGCGAACCTATGGCCCGGTCAACTCGCGGTCAAGGTATTTGTGCCGGGCCGATGCGCAACTGTGACGGCGGGCCGGAAACACCCGCCCCATTGCTGCGCACACGCGTGAAATTCCCCCGGTGGACGCACGAATTCCGACGCCGGGTCAGCCCCTCGACCGCGGCCGTTCAATGCCGGTGGTGATTGTCCGGCTGGGCCGGGTCGCCGGGGTGTTCGAGGCCGGGGACGAGGGTCAGCCGGGCCGCCCTGGCATGGTCGAGCCACCGCGTGAACGCTGTGCGGCGGGCGGACTCCAGCAACTGCCCGCACCGGTCCGCCGGGTGCGGCCGGGCGGTCCGGCGGGCCGTCAGGGTGGCGGTCCAGCCGCCCGCCGTGACCGGCCGGCCCTCGGGCGCCCGGCTCAGAGCGGCGGCCAGCTCGGCCGGCAGTGACTCCGGCGCGGCCTCGAACTCGCCGTCCGGCGTGGCCAGCCGCCAGAGCTCGACGGGCGGCCCGGGATCCGCCGCCGGCCGGCGGACCGGGTCGGCGACGGTGTCGGCGGTGACGGCCCGGTAGACCGCACGGACCGCCGCACTGCCCTCGAACGCCGCCGCCGTGATGGACCCCAGCTCGACCGCCGCCCGCTGGTCCAGCCTGACCGGGGCGGTCCCGGTGCAGTCCAGACCGCGCTCGGCCGCCTCCGCCGCACACAGCGCCTCGGTGAGGAGCACCTGTGCGACCCAGCGGGTCAGCTGCCGGTCCTCCGCGCTGCCCGCCACCGGCAGCGCGGCGGACCGCGGCCCGGCCCGCAGCGCGGCGAGCCGCCGGTCCAGCTCCGCCCGGTCCAGCGGGCGCCCGTCGAGCAGGCCGAGCACGCCCGCGTGCGGGTGGGCGTGCGCGTGCTCGTGGCGCTCGGAGTGGTCGTGGTGCTCGTGGTGGTGCCGACTCACGGGGCCACCACCAGCTCGACGGTCGGCGCGTACTGGCAGCGCCCGAACCACATCGCC
>NZ_JAIZ01000156.1:4378-39253 GCF_000710465.2 Kitasatospora sp. MBT63
CGAGCGCCCAGTACGCACCCGGCTCGGCGTCCGGCGGCGCCGCCAGCTCGAAGGTGACGGTCTGCTCGGCGCCCGCCGCCACCGCGAACCCGCGCACCGGTTCGCCCACCGTGTCCCAGACCCCCCAGGGCGAGACCACCTGCAGCTCGCCGTGGATCTCACCGCGGGTCCGGTTGGCCAGTACCAGGGCCAGCTGCGCCCGCCCGCCCGGCCGTACCCGCAGCGACTGCTCCGCCACCGTCACCGTGAGCCCGGTGTCCCGTCCGGTGGCGGCCTTGGTGCCCTGCGCGGCGGTCCAGTCCTCCGGGACCTCACCGGCCACCGGGAGCAGCGCCGGCAGCTCGCCCAGGGCGATGGTGGCGACGTCCTCGATCCGCTGCCCGGCGTGCTCGATCCGGACGGCGGCGAAGTACAGGCCGGGCTCGGCCCCCGGCGGCGGGGTCAGTTCCACCGGGAAGCGCAACTGTCCGGCGGCCGGCAGCCGGTACGGCCGGCGGCCCGTACTCACCCGCCAGCCGTCCGGGGCGATCACCTCCGCGGTGCCCTCGACCTCGGCGTCCACCAGGTGCGAGGCGAGCACGGCGGACAGCTCGACCGGTTCGCCCGTGGTGCGCAGCAGGCCGGGGGACAGGCCCACCGAGACCGGCAGGTAGCCCATCGGCGCGGGGCCGCGGTTGTGCAGCCAGTACCGGGCGTGCACCGGCTGGGCGGCCTCGGCCGTCGGGCCGAGCGGCGGCCCGTCGCTGCGCGCGCCGACCGGCCGTGCGGTGACGGTGAGCACCTCGCTGCCGGCCAGCGCGATCTCCTGGCCGAGCGCGGCGGTGGCGCGCTCCAGCAGGTCCGCCCGGTGCGGGCGGGTGAGCCGGAGCGAGCCGCCGAGGCGGGCGGTGCGGCCGAGGCCGGTGGACTCGACCAGCCGCAGGGTCACCCCGGAGGCGGCCGGGTCGCCGACGGCCGCCGAGCCGTGCGCGATCGGGTTGCCGGTCGGCTTGAGGGTGCCGAGCAGGACCTCGCGGGCCGGGTCGACCCGCAGCCAGCTGTGGGTGGCCGGCAGTGGCCCGGCCTGGGCCGGTGCGAGCCGGGGGAGCAGCGGGTGGTTGAACTCCTGCCCCTGGGCGGGCAGCGCCAGGGCCCGCCAGTCACCGTCCCCGGACACCAGCGAGTACGAGAACTCGTGCGTCCAGTGCTGGAGTTGGAAGGAGGCGCCGTCCGGCAGGGTGCGCTGCGGCGGGTCGATCCACACGCCCGACGGCCAGCCGGTGCAGGAGCGCATCAGGGACAGGTGCAGGGCGCCGGTCGGGTCGACCGCGAACCCGGGCAGCCCGTAGGTCAGCAGGGCGACGGTGTGGTCGGTGAGCCGCTCGGAGGCGGGCAGCGCGCCGGGGCAGACGGCGTGCACCACGGCGTCGGCGAGGTCCTCGGCGAGCGCCGCCGGGTCGGTGACCACCAGTGCGGGCAGTGCGCGCAGGTCCCGCAGGTCGGCGCCCGGCTGCCAGACCTCGTGCAGCGCCTTCTCGGCGGGTACCCAGACCCGGCCGTGCGCGGCCAGCGCCGTGGCGTACTCGGCGCCGGCCCGTTCCAGCACCTGCCGGGCCGCGTCGTTGGTGTCCGGGTCGCCCAGCACGATCCGGAAGTCAGGCAGGTTGGAGTCGACGTCGAGCCAGCCGTAGCGGGCCCGTTCGGCACTGCCGGTGGTGGCGGTCACGCCGACCCGGGCGAGCGCCACCACCAGGTCGCGGGCGTCGGCGGCCGAGGCCAGGTCGGCGGCCACCACCTCGGCGACGCCGAGCGCCCGGTCGCCGAGCGGCTCGCCGGCCGGGCCGGTCAGCGTGACCCGGGCGGTGGAGCCGAGACCGAACCAGGTGTTGGCCGGGTTGTCCAGCGTCCAGGGCGCCTCGGCGGCGTCCACGTCGGGCAGCGCGAAGCCGCGGCCGACCACCGCGTCCGCGACCTCGCTGACCGGCAGGGCGCCGGGCAGGTCGACCGGGAAGCGCAGCCGCAGCAGCCGGTCGGCGCCGGCGTAGTCGACCACCGTGGTCCGGCAGTCGACCCGGTCGACGCCGTGCCAGAGCGTGACCGTCTGCCGGTACCCGATGCCGTCGACCGTCCCGGCCACCACCAGCCGCTCGCCGAGCGGGCCGCGCTCGCGGCGGACGGTGGCGGGCGCCTCGCCGGCGCCGGTCACCGGGCCCTTGGGGACCAGGTGCCAGGGGCCCTCGCCGAAGTCCGGGTGCTGCGGGTACTCCTCGTACACCCGCAGCTCGTTGCCGACCTGGCCCGCGCGGATCAGCTCGCGGCCGGACGCCTTGTCCAGGACGGAGACCAGCGCACCGCCGCGGTCCGGGTCGGCGGCCACCCGGTAGCGGGCGTTCTCGGCCGCCGTCCCTGTGGCGGGCGACCACAGCGGCGCCGCCGGGCCGCCGGCCAGCCGCCAGCTGCGCCAGCCGAGCGCGGGGACGTCCGCGGCGAGGAACCACAGCGTGCCGCGGTCGACGGCGCTCGGCACCTCGGCGCCGGTGTCGTCCAGCACCCGGCCGCCCTCGGTGCCGGACGGCAGCCGGACGGCGGCGAGCGCGGTCCGGTCGAAGGACAGCGTGTTGGTGACCACGACCGCGCTGCCCTCGCCGCTGGTGTCGATCCGCGCCACCAGCGCGTCCAGGGCGGTGTCGCGGACCTCGGCGGCCAGGTCGTGCGCCTCCCGCCAGCCGCCCAGCAGGTCGATGTACACCTGGTCCGACTCGGAGCCGGTGATCGCGTCGTGGTGCGCGCCGTACGCGAGGTGCCGCCAGACCTTGTCGAGCGCCGCGTCCGGGTAGCGCCCGAGGCCCTGGACGGCGGCCAGGGTGGCGAGCTTCTCCGCGTCCACCGCCGCCACCTCGGCGGCCCGCTGGGCCTGCTTGGTGTCGATGTACGAGACGTCCTTGCCGGTGTAGACCGGGTTCATGTCGCGGGTCTGCGGGCTGGGCCGCCGCCCGGTGGCGGCGAGTTCGGCCCGGACGGCGGCGAGGAACTCGCGCGGGGTGCCGCAGACGAACCGCGGCCACAGGTACTTCTCGGCCCAGGAACGGTGGACGGCGGTGACCCACTTGTTCGGCGGGGTGTAGTCGGTGCCGACCGGCAGCAGCAGGTTCTTGGTCGCACCGACCGGCTTGATCTTGCGGTAGAGCTCGTACACGGCCTGCTCGGCGGTGGCCAGGTCGGGCGAGGAGTCCATCCACCAGCCGGCCGAGTAGTGGTGCGCCATGAAGTGGGTCAGCACCCCGCGGCCCGAGGGCGAGAGCCACTCGAACTCGCTCGGGAACTGCATCACCGTGGCGTCGTCCTTGGCCTCCCGGAAGTTCTTCTGGATCGGCCCCCACTGGTGGAACGGGCCGCGCGCCCAGGCGCTGCCGGTCAGCCCCGCGTCGGCCAGGTAGCCCGGGAACTGCGGGTCGTGGCCGAACACGTCCAGCTGCCAGGCGGTCTGCGGGTCGCCGCCGAGGATGTCACGCTGGTAGCCGATGCCGTACACCAGGTTGCGGATGGTGCTCTCGGCGCCGGTCAGGTTGGTGTTGGGCTCGTTGTAGGTGCCGCCGACCAGCTCGACCTGACCGCTCGCCAGCAGCCGCCGCAGGTCCGCCCGGCGCTCCGGGTGCTGGTCGAAGTACGGCTTCAGGTAGTCGATCTCGGCCAGCACGAACTTGTAGACCGGGTCGCGCAGCGCCAGGTCGAGGTGGGTGTCCACCAGGGCGAAACCGTTGCGCTCCCACAGCGGGCGGGTGGTGGCGTCCCCGGACAGCAGCTCCCACGGGGAGGTGTACGCCGCCTGGGTGTTCCACCAGACCGGGTCGTAGTGGAAGTGCGAGACCAGGTACATCGTCCAGCCGGGCTCGGCGGGTTCGAGCAGCGCCTCGGCCCGGGCCGGCCCGGCGGTGACGGTGATCGGGCGCCCGGTGCCGGGCACCGGGTCGGCCACGGTCAGCGGCACCTCGACCACCCCCGTGCCGGTCGCCTCGCCCTCCACCCCCGGCCCGCTGACGGTGATCCGGGTGGGTGGGCCGTCGAGGGTCACCCGCAGCAGCTGGCGCGGTGCCTCCTCGGGCCCGGTGAACAGGTCGGTGCTCTCGACAGCGGTGATGGTGACCGGCACGGGCTGGCTTCCTCTCGGTCGGGCGGTCGGGCGGTCGGGCGGTCGGGCGGTCGGGCGGTCGGTGCGGTGGGTGCGGTCGGGCGGTACGGCGATGCTGCGGTGCGGCGTTACGAGCCCCAGGCCTCGAACTCGTAGATCCGGGCGGCCGGATCGCCGGTCTGGGTGGGTTTGGTGATCACCAGCCGGACGTACCGGGCGGTGACCGCGGCCGGGCTGGTGGTGGTGGCCGCGGTGTTCCCGGTGACGGTGGCGGCGGTGGTCCACGGGTCCGCGGTGGAGGAGCGGACCTGGACGGTGTAGTCGCGGGTGTTCCAGGTGGCGCTCTCACCGCCGGCCGCCGCGTGCTTCACGGTGAACCGGGACAGCTGGTGCGCCGAACCGAGGTCCACCTCCAGCCACTTGGCGGTGGTGAGGGTGCACCACTTGTCGGAATTGCCGCCACCCACGCTGCCGTTGACGGCTTTGGCCGGGCCCTCCGCACTGTTGCACTGCCCGGAGGCGGTCGCCGGGCGGCCCAGCGCGAGATTGCTCTCGGCAGGCGGGGTGGTGCCCCAGCTGACGGTGGTCGTGGCGGCGGGCGAGCGGCCGAACTCCGCCGACACCGCCTCGACCTCCACGGTGGTGGAACTCTCGCCACCCGCCCGGTCCAACTGCGGCACGTAGTACGAGTCGTTGGGCGTGGCACCGAGGAAGGTCCGGCTCCCGTCGGCGTTGCGGCGGTACACCTCGTAGTGGTGCACGGCGCCGGAGGCCGGGGCCGTCCAGGCCAGCCGCAGCGACTTGCGGGTCGCCGTCACATCGGTGCTGCCCAGCACGGTCGGTGCGCCCGGCGCCGCCGTCGCGTCCACCGAACCGTCGTACACCGCGAGCTGGCCCACCCGCAGATCGTACGAGGGCGCCGAACCGGCAGCCTGGAAGCCGATCTGCGCGATCGTGCGGCCCGCGAAGGCCGACAGGTCGAGTGTCCTGCGCTCCCAGCCGGCGGAGGTGGTGGAGCCCAGGTCGAGGGTGGTGAAGGCGGTCGGCGCGTCGGTGAACGAGACCGCGGCCCTGAGCCCGCTCGGCCCGGCCGACGGGGTCTTCAGCACCACGGAGAGCTTGGTGTCGGCGGCCACCGGCAGCCTGGTCTGGTACAGCCGGACGGTGTTGGTGCCGTCCAGCTTCCCGCTCAGCCGCAGCGAGGAGCCGCCCTCGTACGCGTCGCCGAAGTCGATCGACGGGGTGAGCTTCGTCCCGGTGGAGGTGACCTGCCAGCGGTAGGTCGGCGGCACGTCCTGGAGCGAGAGGTTGTTCCAGCCGCCGGTGGCGACCCGGACACCGGCCGAGTTGTAGAAGTCGCCCTGCCCGGTGTCGAAGGAGGTGACGAACGGCTTGGCGGTGATCGGCGAGGACTCGGCCACGTACGAGGCCAGGCCCTTCCAGGAACTCGAGGTGGTGGTGTCGGACGGGTCGGCGTTGGCACCCACCCAGTAGCGGGAGTCCTTGGCGTAGAAGTCGGCCCGGTCGGTGGCGGACTTCCAGGTCCACTCCGGCCGGTACAGCCCGAGCGAGGCGCTGTGCGGCCGGCCCGCCGGGAACAGCGCGTTCCAGTCGACACCGGTGTTGTAGCCGTTGGCCTCGGTGTCGATGCCCGCGTACAGGTCGTACTCGCTGCGCCCGAGCGAACGGGCCAGCGTCCGTGAGGAGTCCAGCGTGCCGGAGCCCCAGCCGAAGTTGAGGAACATGGAATCCGAAACCCGGCCCGAGGAGTCCTGGAGGAACGCGTCGTTGGCGGAGTCCAGCTGGTTCTGCCAGTCGACCGCGCCGGACTCGGTCATCGCGTCGTACCACATGAAGTCGGTCGGGCCCTGCGCCCTGGCGTACTTCATCTCGTTGCGCAGCTCGGTGGCCAGCGCGGCGTCACCTCCGCCGGTCTCCTGGTTGACGAACCAGCCGTCGAAGCCGTAGTACTGCGCCGCCTGCACCAGCTTGTCCGCGACCGGGTAGCGCGTCCCGGACCTCTGCACGAAGTCGCGCACCCACTGGAGCTGTCCGCCGTACGCCGCGGGCGGGAAGAACACGGTCCCGTACACCTTGACGCCGTTGCGGTGCGCCGCGTCGATCACGGTCGGGTTGGGGGCCAGGATCAGCCCCTCACCCGCGGAGCCGCCCCAGAACACCAGCTTGTCGACGTACTGCCAGTAGCCGAAGGCGTAGTAGCCGGGGTCCTGGGAGCCCTGCGAGGGGTTGTTCGAGGTCGGGCCGAAGGAGACCAGCGAGGCGATCTTCCCCTCGCCGCCGCGGGCGCCCGCGTTGGCCTTCAGCGCGGGGTCCGAGGTGCGTGGCTGCAGCGGCACCCGGGAGCGGTTGAACCGGGCGTCGGGGTCGGTGGCCGGGTCCCAGTTCAGGATGGTGTTCGGGTACCAGTACGAGGCGTACGGCTGGTTGCCGGCGGCAGCCGGGGCGGGCCGCCCGCCGGGTGCGGCCGTCGCGGGGACGGCACCGAGGGCGGTGGTGGCCGCCAACGCGGCACCTAACAGCAGGGTGAGTGGTCGTCGCATCCGGGTCTCCAGTCCAGCGTTCCGTGGGGGTGTCGGCCGGTCTTGCAGATCGTGCGGATGGTGCGGATGGTGCTGCGTGCGGGTGGTGCTGCCGGCGGTGCCGGGTGGTGCGGCTCAGGTGGTGGCGGCCAGCACGGTGCCGATGCCGCGGGCGGCCAGGTAGGCCGGGTCGGCGGCCCGGTGCGCAGGGACGATCGCGGTCGGGCCGGCCTGCCGCAGCCGGACCCACTCGGTGTGGAAGGCGCTGCCGGGGGCGACCTCGGCCCGGCGCTCCGGCTGCGTGGTCAGGTCGGCCTCCAGCACCACGGCCGGACGCCCGTGCGCGAGCGTCCGGCCGGTCCGCAGTTCGGCCACCGAGCGGGCCAGCTGCTCGGCGAGCGGCTTGCGGCGGTGGTCGACGGTGAACAGCCCGAGGTCGTACTCGCGGTCCGGGAAGTCGGCCAGCCGGCGGTCGATGTCGTGCGAGCACCACCAGGTGATGCCCCAGAGCGCCGGGTTGGGCGCCACCTGGTCGATCATCAGCCGGGCGAACGCGGCGGCATCGCCGGCCGGGATGTCCGGCTGGGGTGCGCCGACCTCCTGCAGCCACACCGGGCGCAGCGGGTCCGCGGAGCCGGCCGCGGCGAGCTCGACCAGGTAGTCGGCGTGCGAGGTGGTCGCCGGGCCGAGCGGGCGCTCGGCCGGGCCGTCCACGGCGGAGACGCCGTTGAACACCCAGGAGTGCACGGTGGTCAGGTCGCCCAGCCGCACGGCGTCGGCCGGGTGGAAGGGGTGGTCCGGCTCGTACCAGGCCGCGTCGTACAGCGAGTAGAGGCTGAGCAGGTCAGGGGCGGCCGTGCGGGCGGCGGCGAGCAGGTCGGCGGCCCACTCGGAGGAGGCCCCGGCGCCGGTCGGGTTGGCCGGCCAGAGGTTGTTCACCTCGTTGCCGAGGGTGACCGCGAAGACGTTGCCGCGGGTGGCGACGGCCCGGCAGACCTGGTCGACGTACGCGGACAGGCCGGCCCTGACCAACTCGTCGGTGAAGATGCTGCGCTGGTGCCAGGTGAGCACCCAGGACGGCAGGAAGTCGAAGCTGGACAGGTGCCCCTGCAACAGGTCGACCGCCACGTCCAGCTCGAACTCTGCTGCCACGTCGACGAGTTCGAGCAGGTCGTCGATGCCCTGGCGGCGGATCAGCGAGCGGTTCGGCTGGATCCAGGGCCAGATCGGGAAGACCCGTACGTGGTCGAGGCCGAGGCCGGCGAGATCCTCGAAGTCGCGTCTGGCGGTGTCCGCGGAGAAGTCCAGCCAGCTGTAGAGCCAGCCCGAGGAGGGTACGTAGTTGGCGCCGAACCGGAGTGCGGCTGGCCCTGGGTGCTGCGTCGTCACGCGCGTCCTCCTGCGGCCGGTCGGGGCCCAGCGGCCCCGGCGGTGCGTACGGGGGCGCGACGGCGGGTACGGGCCGGCCGGGCCGGCCTCGGTGCCGTGCGCTTCGCTCGGAGCCTAAACCGATTTAGTGTGCCTGCCAAGACCGGGTGGCGCGGTGCTCTCACGGACGGTCAGGCGCGGGGTGGCGGTCCGGATGTCGCGGGCCGAGGACGGGTCCGCGACGGCGGCCAGCAGCGCCCCGGCGACCTGCTCCCCGAGCGCGAAGGTGTCCCGGGAGAGCGCGGTGAGCGCCGGGTGGACGATCCGGGCCAGCACCGAGTCGTCGAACGAGACGACGGACAGCTCGCCCGGCACCGACACGCCCATCTCGGCGGCCACCCCGAGCCCCGCCACCGCCATCACGTCGCTGTCGTAGACGATCGCGGTCGGGCGGGCGGCGCGGGCCAGCAGGGTGCGGGTGGCGGCCGCGCCCTCCGCGTCGCTGAAGTCGGTCGGCACCGACACCGCCTCCTCCAGCCCGAGCCGGCGCGAGGCGTCCCGCAGCGCCCGGATCCGGCGCTGGGTGTGCTGGAACGCGGGCAGCCCCGCCAGGTGGGCGATCCGGCGGTGGCCGAGCGCGGCCAGGTAGTCGACGATCGACAGCATCGCCTCCCGGTCGTCGGCCCAGACGCTGGGCAGCTGGCCGTGGTGCCCGGGGCCGCCCAGCACCACCGTCGGCAGGCCGAGCTCCTCCAGCACCCCGATCCGCGGGTCGCGCTGCTGCAGGTCGACCAGGATGAAGCCGTCCACCCGGTGCTCGGAGGCCCAGCGCCGGTAGACCTCGGTCTCGGCGGCGGTGTCCTCGACCACCATCAGCTGGAGGGCGACGGCGTGCGCCGAGAGCCCCGCCTGCAGCCCGGACAGCAGCTGGGCGAAGAACGGCTCCACCCCGATGGTCCTGGCCGGCCTGGCCAGCACCAGCCCGACCGCCCCGGCCCGGGCCCCGCCGAGCGCCCGGGCCGCGCTGTGCGGACGCCAGTTCATCTCCTGCGCGACCCGCAGGATCCGCTGCCGGGTGGACTCGCTGACGCCCGGCCGGCCGTTCAGCGCGAACGAGACGGCGCCCTTGGACACGCCCGCCCGCTGGGCGATGTCGGCGATGGTCGGTCTGGACACGGACGCGGCTCCTCCGCCCGTGCACCCGGGCGCTGGTCACTGCGGGAGGCCGGCCCGGCGGGGCGCCGGGCACGGCGGGCCGGGACGGCGCGGCGTGGCCGGGAACGCCCGCGCGGTGTCCGGAAGGCGCCGGTGCCGACGTCTTGACACCGGAGTGTAGCCCGGAGGATAGTCCCGAGTCGCTAGACCGGTTTAGTGAACTTTTCGGACCGGCCCGGATCCCGGGATCCCCCCGGCGGCCGTCCCGGTCGGTCCACCCGACCCCCGTACCTCCTCGCTCCGTTGAAGCCCCTCCGCAACCAGACGGCGCAGACGCGTCCTGTCGCAGCAGACCGGGAGAGACACATGCGAAGGCACTGGACACGGCTGACCGTGGCACTGGCCGCGGCCGTCACGCTGGCGGGCTGCGGCCTCGGCGGCGACAAGGCGTCCGAGGACGCCGGCGGAGCCGTCACCGGAGAAGTCAAGGGCAAGGTCTCGCTCCAGACCTGGGCCCTCAAACCGAAGTTCACCGACTACGTGCAGAGCGTCATCGACGCCTTCGAGAAGAAGTACCCCGGCACCCAGGTCGACTGGCTCGACCAGCCCGGCGACGGCTACGCCGACAAGGTGCTCAGCCAGGCCGCCGCCGGCACCCTGCCGGACGTGGTCAACCTGCCGCCCGACTTCGCCCTCCCGCTGGTCGGACAGAACCTGCTGCTCGACGTCGGCCAGGCCGACCCGAAGCTCGCCGAGGACTACGTGGCCGGCGGCATCGACGCCTACCGCTACGCCGGGCACCCCGGCGCGTACGGCTACCCCTGGTACCTCAACACCGACGTCAACTACTGGAACGCCGACCTGCTCACCCGGTACGGCCTCGACCCGAAGAAACCGCCCACCAGCCTCGACGAGCTGATCGCCCAGGCGCAGACGGTCAAGGACAGGTCCGGCGGCCGGGTCTACCTGATGAGCCGCAAACCGGGCCTCGGCGACCTGGCGAACGCCGGCGTGAAGATCATGGCCGAGGACGGCAAGAGCTTCACCTTCAACACCCCGCAGGCCGCCGCCCTGCTGGACCGGTACCGGGACGCCTTCGCGCGCGGCCTGCTGCCGCAGGACGTCCTCACCGACAAGTACGCGGGCAACGCCAAGCTGTTCACCGCCGGCACCGCCGCCTGGACCACCGGCGGCGCCAACTTCATCAGCGGCCTGGCCACCGACAACCCGTCGCTGGCGCCCCAGGTCGTCCCGTCCCCGGCCATCGGCACCCCGCCGCTGTACGTCCAGGGCCTGTCCGTGGCCAAGGGCAGCAAGAACAAACCCGCCGCCGTGGCCCTGGCCCGCTGGGTGACCAACGCCGAGAACCAGGCCGCCTTCGCCCACCTGACCAGTATCTTCCCCTCCACCAAGGCCTCCGCCCAGGACCCGTTCTTCGCCAGGAGCGACGGCACCAACGCGAGCGACGCCAAGGTGATCGCCTTCGGCTCGCTCGCCAAGGCCGCCATGCTCCAACCCGTCCAGGTGGACGGCGCGATGAGCGACATCGTCAACCAGCAGATCGCCCTCGCCATCAGCGGCGGCGCCACCTCGCAGCAGGCCCTGGACACCGCGGTCGCCCGCTGCAACCAGCTCCTCGCGCAGTAACCGCCCCCGGGCGCCGCCGTGCGCCCGCACCGGCGGCCCCCGCGGCGGCCGCCGTTCGCGCACGGCGGCCCCGCCCCACCGGGAAGGCAACCCGATGAACCGACGGCCGACCCGCCGGCTGACCCACGGCCGCCGGCTCACCCCCTGGCTGCTGACCGGCCCGGCCCTGCTGTGGCTGGCGGTGTTCAACCTGTGGCCCTCGATCAACACCGTCATCCTCTCCTTCACCAACGCCCGGCCGCTCGGCGGCGGCCGCTTCGTCGGCCTGGACAACTTCCACCGGGCCCTGAGCGACGAACAGTTGGCCGACGCGCTGGTCAACAGCCTGGTCTACCTCCTGATCTGCCTGCCACTGCTGACCCTGCTCCCGCTGCTGCTCGCGGTGCTGGTCGAACGCAAGCTCCCCGGGATCACCGTCTTCCGCACCGCCTTCTACACCCCGGTGATCGCCTCCGCCGTGGTGGTCGCCCTGATCTGGGGCTGGGTGCTGGACGACCGCGGCCTGCTCAACGGCCTCGCCCAGGAACTCGGCGCGGTCGACCGGCCGGTGCCCTTCCTCACCGACCGCTGGCTGCTCCTGCTCAGCGCCATCGGCCTGACGGTCTGGAAGGGCCTCGGCTACTACATGGTCATCTACCTCTCCGCACTCGGGAACATCGGCCGCGAACTCCACGAGGCCGCCGCCGTCGACGGCGCCTCGGCCGTCCGCCGGTTCTGGCACATCACCCTGCCCGGGGTCCGGAACACCATGCTGCTGGTCTCGGTCCTGATCTCGGTCTCCGCCCTGCGGGTCTTCTCCGAGCTGTACGTGCTCTCCGACGGCACCGGCGGCCCGGGCGGCCGCGACATGTCGGTGGTGATGCTGATCCAGATGTACAGCCGCGGCTTCACCGGGCACCTCGGCTACGCCTCCGCGCTCAGCCTGCTGCTGTTCGCCGTCACCCTCGGCCCGATGCTCCTGCTGCTGCGCCTCGACCGGAAGGACTCCCGATGACCGGCCCGGGCCGCCCCGCCAGGGGGTTCAACTCCACCTCGCCGACCGAGAAGGCCGTCCGCTACCTGCTGCTCGCACTGGTCCTGCTGCTCACCGTCGGGCCGTTCCTGTGGGAGCTGTCCACCTCCCTCAAGGGCGCCGACGAGGACATCTGGACCCGCAGCCCCGGCTTCCTCCCGCACCACCCCACGCTCGCCAACTACGCCACGGTCGCCGACACCGTGCCGGTCTGGACCTACGTCCTCAACTCGCTGGTGGTGGCGGCCGTCACGGTGGCCGGCAACGCGGTCGGCGCGACGCTGGCCGGGTTCGCGCTGGCCCGGCTGCGGTTCCGCGGCTCGCGGGCGGTGCTCGGACTCTTCCTGGCGACTTTGGTCCTGCCCGGCGAGGTCACCATCGTCTCCCAGTACGTCACCGTCCGCAGCCTCGGCCTGGCCGACACCCTGGTGGGGGTCGCACTGCCGGGCGCCATCGGGATGCTCAACGTCCTGCTGATGCGCACCGCCTTCCGGGCCGTCCCGGCGGAACTGGACGCGGCCGCCCTGGTGGACGGCGCCAACGCCTGGCAGCGGCTGGTCCACGTCGGCCTGCCCAACGTGCGCGGGATGCTCAGCGTGGTGGTCATCTTCGCGTTCATCGGCGCCTGGGACGACTTCCTGTGGCCGCTGATCGTCCTCACCGACCCCGACCACTACACCCTCACCGTCGGACTCCAGTACCTGAACGGCACCTTCAGCGCCAACCCCCGGCTGATCGCGGCCGGCACGATGATCGCCTTCCTCCCGATCGTGGTGGTCTTCGCGCTGCTGCAGCGCTTCTTCTTCCGGGGCGTCGAGGAGGGCGCGGTGAAGGGCTGAGGCGGCGCCGCGTAGCATGGCCCGCTCTGACGATCACCGGGGGAGTGGATGACAGCACGACGTCGCAGGCAGATCGCATGGTCACTGAGGGGGCTGGCGCTGGCCGCGCTCGTGGTCCACGCGCTGGGCCGTCAGGCCTCCCACTCGGGCGGGCTGGTGGAGGTCGCGCGCTGGGCCGACCACCCCGTACCGCTGATCGGTGCCGCGGTCGTGCTGACCGTGGTCTCCGCCGTGGTCGAGCTGGAATTCCGCACCAGGTGGTCGCAGATCGGCGGCGCGGCCGTCCTGGTCGCGCTGATGTTCGTCGGGTTCCCGATCGCGCTCCTGTCGTACGCGACCGGCGGCGACGGGCGGGCGGTCGACCGGAAGGCCGACCCGCACCGTCCGGACCGCGTGCTGACCGTGACCGACACCGCCTTCTCGGTCGACCCGGTCTACCACGTGGAGCTGCTGACCGGCACCGGCTGGTCCGCCCGCCACTGGGACCTGGGCGTGTGGGACGAGCGGGACGGGCGCGGCTCCTTCAAGCGCGCCGAATGGTCCGGGCCGGACCGGATCACCGTGACCTCGGCGACGGAGACCACGGTCTTCACCGTCGACCCGGCCACCGGCCGCCCGGGCGACCCGACGACGGCGCGCCGCTAGCCGGCCGTGGGGCCGGGGTCGGCGCCGGGGCCCGGGAGGCTGGGCCGAACGGGTGGAGCGATCGGGTGGGCCACGGCACGCCGACGCGGGCGCGGGGCGCCTGCTCGGGGAGGATCGTGAAGCCCTGCTGTGGCGGCCGTTAAGAATTCCTCGATGGACCGCACCCCGTCCGACCAGGCAGATTGCTCCTGCCCGGACGGCCGCGCGCGCCACCGAACCCTGTGCACCGCACGCCGGGCGGTTTCGGCCTGCCCACCGCAGGCCCCACCCCGTACGCGTCAGGAGCACATCCCGTGAAGGCACTCGTCAAGCACAAGGCCGAGCCCGGGCTCTGGCTGATGGACGTCCCCGAGCCCGAGATCGGCCCCGGTGACGTGCTCATCAAGGTGCTGCGGACCGGGATCTGCGGGACCGACCTGCACATCCGCAAGTGGGACGGCTGGGCGCAGAACACCATCAGGACGCCGCTCACCCTCGGCCACGAGTTCGTCGGCGAGGTCGCCGCGATCGGCTCCGCCGTCGCCGACATCAGCGTCGGTGACCTGGTCTCCGGCGAGGGCCACCTGGTCTGCGGCAAGTGCCGCAACTGCTTGGCCGGCCGCCGTCACCTGTGCCGCAACACGGTCGGCCTGGGCGTCAACCGCGACGGCGCGTTCGCCGAGTACGTGGCGCTGCCCGCCTCCAACGTCTGGGTGCACCGGGTCCCGGTCGACCTGGACGTCGCCGCGATCTTCGACCCGTTCGGCAACGCCGTGCACACCGCGCTCTCCTTCCCGCTGGTCGGCGAGGACGTGCTGGTCACCGGCGCCGGCCCGATCGGCATCATGGCCGCCGCCGTCGCCAAGCACGCCGGCGCCCGCAACGTGATGATCACCGACGTGTCGCCGTACCGGCTGGAGCTTGCCCGCGAGGTCGGGGTGTCGCTGGCGCTCAACGTCGCCGAGCACACCATCGAGGAGGGCCAGCAGAAGCTCGGCCTGCGCGAGGGCTTCGACGTGGGCCTGGAGATGTCCGGGCGCCCCGAGGCGATGCAGTCGATGATCGCCAACATGACCCACGGCGGCAAGATCGCCATGCTCGGCCTGCCCGCCGACGAGTTCCCGGTGGACTGGTCGCGGATCGTCACCTCGATGATCACCATCAAGGGCATCTACGGCCGCGAGATGTTCGAGACCTGGTACGCGATGTCGGTCCTGCTGGAGGGCGGCCTGGACCTCTCCCCGGTGATCACCGGCCGGTACCCCGCCACCGAGTTCGCCGCCGCCTTCGACGAGGCCGCCGGCGGCAACTGCGGCAAGGTCATCCTCGACTGGACCGCCTGAGACCGGACCGTCCGACCCTCTGACCCCCCGCTAGGAGCCACTGTGTTCGACAACGTCCGCGACGACCTCGCCGCCACCCTCGACGAGATCCGCGAGGCCGGCCTGTTCAAGCCCGAGCGCGTGATCGGCACCCCGCAGAGCGCGGCGGTGGCCGTCACCGGCCGCGACGGCGAGGTGCTGAACTTCTGCGCCAACAACTACCTGGGCCTCGCCGACCACCCCGCCGTGGTCGCCGCCGCCAAGGACGCCCTCGACCGCTGGGGCTACGGCATGGCGTCCGTCCGCTTCATCTGCGGCACCCAGGACGTGCACAAGCAGCTGGAGGAGCGGCTGTCCGCGTTCCTCGGCCAGGAGGACACCATCCTCTACTCCTCCTGCTTCGACGCCAACGGAGGCGTCTTCGAGACCCTGCTCGACGAGCGCGACGCCGTCATCTCCGACGCGCTCAACCACGCCAGCATCATCGACGGCATCCGGCTCTCCAAGGCCCGCCGCCACCGCTACGCCAACCGCGACCTGGCCGACCTGGAGCAGCAGCTCAAGGACACCCAGGACGCCCGCCGCCGGCTGATCGTCACCGACGGCGTGTTCTCGATGGACGGCTACATCGCCCCGCTGCGCGAGATCTGCGACCTGGCCGACCGCTACGACGCCATGGTGATGGTCGACGACTCGCACGCCGTCGGCTTCGTCGGCGCCAACGGCCGCGGCACCCCCGAGCTGCACGGCGTGATGGACCGGGTCGACATCATCACCGGCACCCTCGGCAAGGCGCTCGGCGGCGCGTCCGGCGGCTACGTCGCGGCCCGCCGCGAGATCGTCGCACTGCTGCGCCAGCGTTCCCGGCCGTACCTGTTCTCCAACTCGCTGGCCCCGGTGATCGCGGCCGCCTCGCTCACCGTGCTCGACCTGCTGGAGAAGTCCGGCGACCTGCGCGAGCGGCTCGCCGCCAACACCGCGCTGTTCCGGTCGAGGATGACCGAGGCCGGCTTCGAGATCCTGCCCGGCGAGCACGCCATCGCCCCGGTGATGATCGGCGACGCGGCCAAGGCCGGCCGGCTCGCCGAGCTGCTGCTGGAGCGCGGCGTGTACGTGATCGGCTTCTCCTACCCGGTGGTCCCGCACGGTGCGGCCCGGATCCGGGTCCAGCTGTCGGCCGCCCACTCCACCGAGGACGTCGAGCGCGCCGTCGCCGCCTTCGTCGACGCCCGGGCGGCGCTCGGCGAGTGACACCCTGACGCCCCGTCCGGCGGGCGGCTCCCGGTCTTCGATCCGGGGCCGCCCGCCGACGCATGTCCGGGGCACGTCATGCACACCGTCTGCACACGTTTCCTGCATCATCCGGTGCACGGGGCGGAGCGCCGGTGCGGACGGTGAAGGCCGTTGCCGACCGGTGGAGTTCCTCGGGCGACCGGCCTGCGCGGGAGGGGGACGCGCTGACGGGATGTCAAACTTTTACAAAAGCTTCAGGCTGTGGACGGTCGCGTGCGACCGGTCGCCACTCCGTGCACCTAGTGTGCTCATCTGATCTTCGATCACATGAGTTCCACAGGAGCTAGGAGAGTTGTGACCGGCATATTCGGGGGCCGCCCGGCCGACAGGCCGACCGGGTGGATGAGACGTAGCCGCTCGGTCGGGCTGATCAGCCTGATGGCGGTGGTGACGGGGCTGCTGACGGCTCCGTCCGCAGAGGCAATGGCGGCCGCACGGCCGCACGGGAAGGTCTGGACGCCGAAGACGCCGCTGGGCGTCGCGGCCACACCGGTCAAGGGGAAGGACCTGGCGCTCACCGCGCCGAAGGGCCCCGCGTACCCGGTGCCGGAGGCGTGGAAGCCCTCCGCCGCCGGCACGTTCGCCGGAACCGCCGTGGTCGACCTCGGCGGTGGACGCAAGCCGGCCGCCGCGGCGGCCGGCCCGGCGGCCGGCGACACCACCCTGGTGCAGGCGGGACGGCTTCCGGTGGCGCTCGCCCCGGCCGGCCCCGGCACCGCCCGGTCCGTCCAGGTGGAGGTCGGTGACGCGGCCAAGGGCCGGGCGGCCGGTGCCACCGGACCGACCGTCACGCTGACCGCGACCGCCCCCGACACCGGGGCACCCGCCGAGCGGGTCAAGGTCGCGCTCGACCTCAAGGCCCTGCAGGGCGCCGCCTGGTCCGACCGGACCCGGCTGGTGGCCCTCCCGGCCTGCGCCCTGACCAGCCCCGAGGCGGCCGACTGCCGCAAGGCCACCCCGGTGGCGTCCACGGTCGACGCCGCGGGCGTGCTGAAGGCCGAGGTCGCCCTGCCGGCCGCGACGGGCGCGAAGCCCGCCGAGGGCGGGAAGCAGGCCCGTGGCCTCTTCGCCGCCCCCGCGCAGGGCGGCCCGGCGGCCGCCGCGCCGATGGTGCTGGCGACCACCACCGGCGCCTCCGGGGCCGCCGGCAGCTACGCCGCCACCTCGCTCAACCCGTCCGCCAACTGGGGCTCGGGCGGCAGCGTCGGCAACTTCACCTACGCGTACCCGATCCAGACCCCGGCCTCGCTCGGCGGCGCGGCCCCCTCGGTGTCGCTCGGCTACGACTCGTCCTCGGTGGACGGCAAGAACTCGGCGCAGAACGCCCAGGCCTCCTGGATCGGCGAGGGCTGGAGCTACGACGCCGGCTTCATCGAGCGCACCTACCGGCCCTGCGACAAGGCCGGCATCAAGGACTCCGCCGACCTGTGCTGGGGCGGCCAGAACGCGACGCTCAGCCTGGCGGGCCACTCCGGCACCCTGGTGCGCGACGACTCCACCGGCGTCTGGCACCTGGAGGGTGACGACGGCTCGAAGGTCGAACTGCTCACCGGTGCGCCGAACGGCCTGAACGGCGGCGAGCACTGGAAGGTCACCACCACCGACGGCACCCAGTACTGGTTCGGCCGCACCCGCCTGCCCGGCGGCGACGGCACCGACCCGTCCGCCAACTCGGCCTGGGGCGTACCGGTGTACTCGCCCAACGCGGGGGACCCCTGCTACAGCTCCGGCTCCGGCAAGGACTCCTGGTGCACCATGGGCTGGCGCTGGTCGCTGGACTACGTGGTCGACGCGCACCAGAACCTGACCAGCTACGGCTACGCCAAGGAGACCAACTCCTACAGCCGCGGCGGGGTGCAGAACTACCCCAACGGCGTGCTCACCGGCTACGACCGGGCGGGCTACCTGACCGGCATCGCGTACGGACAGCGGCTGCCCGACCAGATCGCCGCCAAGGGCGCGGCCAAGCCGGCCGCGAAGGTCACCTTCAGCTCCTCCGAGCGCTGCCTGCCGTCCGGCAACATCACCTGCGCCGACGCGCAGCGCACCACCGCCAACGCCTCGTCCTGGCCGGACGTCCCGGTTGACCAGATCTGCGCGGCGAGCGGCACCTGCACCAACTACGCGCCGACCTTCTTCAGCACCAAGCGGCTGACCGGGATCTCCACCGAGGTGCTGGTGGGCTCCGCCTACCGCACCGTCGACTCCTGGGCGCTGAAGCACTCCTTCCCCAACCCGGGCGACGGCACCAAGCCGGCCCTGTGGCTGGACTCGGTCCAGCGCACCGGCACCAACGGCCAGCCGGCCGTCACCCTGCCCGCGGTCTCCTTCACCGCACGTGAGCTGCCCAACCGGGTGGACGGGCTGACCCCGGCGCAGCCGGCGTTCAACCGCCCCCGGATCCAGCAGATCACCACCGAGACCGGCAGCCGGATCAACGTGGTGTTCCAGGACACCGAGTGCTCCCGGGTCAACAACCACATGCCGTCCTCCGAGGACGGCAACACCATGGCCTGTATGCCGGTCAAGTGGTACCTGCCCGGCCAGTCCTCGCCGGACCCGGTCAACGACTGGTTCCACAAGTACCTGGTCAAGTCGGTCACCGAGCAGGACGCGGTGGGCGGTTCGCTGATCAGGTCGACCGACTACTCCTACGGCGGCGGCGCCGCGTGGCACCGCAACGAGGGGGAGTTCACCGACCCCAAGACCCGGACCTGGGACGGGTTCCGCGGCTACCAGACGGTGACCCTCACCACCGGTAGCGGGTACGGGGGCGAGGCCCCGAGGACCCAGCAGCGGACCACCTACCTGCGCGGCATGGACGGCGACGTCAAGGCCGACGGCTCCAAGCGGAGCGTGGCGGTCACCAGCCCGCTCGGCGGCAGCGTCACCGACAGCGACTGGCTGGCCGGGACGGCGGTCGCCACCGAGTCCTTCGACCGCGCCGGCGGCAGCGTCCGGGCGATGCAGGGCAGCACCTCCGGCAGCCAGCAGGTCACCGCGACCCACAAGCAGCAGGGCGGCATGCCCGACCTGCTCGCCCGCTACCCGGCGTCCACCGCCACCAGCACCAGCAAGGAGCTGCTGGCCGACGGCAGCTGGCGCACGGTCAGCACCACCGGCACCAGCGACCCGGCCAAGGGCAACCGGCAGATCCAGGTCCAGGACAACGGCGACGGCACCGCCGCCGCCCCCGTGCTGTGCACCACCACCACGTACGCGGTCAGCAGCGACCCGCTGCGGCTGGACCTGGTGAGCGAGAAGAAGGTCGTGGCCGGCCCCTGCGGCACCGCGGCCACGGCGGGCACCACCGTCTCCGACGTCCGGTCGCTCTACGACGGCAAGCCGTTCGGGCAGGCCGGTGCGGCCGGTGACTCCACCGGTGCGCAGACCCTCGACCACTACGACGCCCAGGGCCGGCCGGTCTACGTCGACCTCGGCCACGTGACCTCCCAGGACGTCTACGGCCGCACCCTCGCCACCGCCGACTCCGACGGTTCCACCTACGACGCCGCGGGCAACCAGCTCTCCGGCGCCACCACCACCGCGATCACCACGACCACCGCGTACACCCCGGCCACCGGGGCGCTGCCGACCGAGACCAGGCAGTACGGCCCGATGGGGGCGTCCTGGACGAGCACGGTGACCGAGGACCCGGGCCGCGGGCTGCCGCTGACCAACTCGGACATCAACCAGCGCACCACGACCCAGAGCTACGACGGCCTCGGCCGGCTGACCGCGCTGTGGACCTCCACCCGGGCGGCCAACCTGACGCCCTCGCAGAAGTTCAGCTACGCGATCAACGGCACCTCGGCGCCGTCGGTGATCACCACCGAGTCGCTGCTGGAGGACGAGTCCTACTCCAAGAAGACCGAGCTCTACGACGGTCTGGGCCGGCTCCGGCAGACCCAGACCAGCCTGCCGACCGGTGGCACCGGCCGGCTGATCACCGACAGCGTCTTCGACTCGCACGGCTGGGCGATCAAGGCCTCGGCGCCGTACTTCGAGCAGACCACAGGCCCGAACGGCACCGTCTTCGTCCCGCAGGACTCGCAGGTCCCGGCCGAGACCTGGGTCGGTTACGACGGCCTGGGCCGACCGCTGACCAGCACCTTCGTCTCGTACGGGCAGCAGCAGTGGACCTCCTCCACCGCCTACCCGGGCGCCGACCGGATCGACGTCACCCCGCCGCAGGGCGGCTCGGCCACCAGCTCCGTGCTGGACGCCCGCGGCCGTACCACCCAGCTGTGGCAGTACCGCGGAGCGGTGGCCACCGGCAAGGCGGCCGACGCCGAGGTCAGCACCTTCACCTTCACCCCGGGCGGCCAGCCCGCCACCCGGACCGACGCCGCGGGCAACACCTGGTCCTACACCTACGACCAGCGCGGCCGTGTCGTCGCCAACCAGGACCCGGACACCGGGACCACCACCTATGGCTACGACGCGGACTCGCGGCTGGCCACCATCACCGACGCCAAGGGCGAGAAGCTCGCCTACACCTACGACCTCCTCGGCCGTAGGACCGGGATGTACAAGGGCGGCGTCGCCCCGGCCAACCAGCTCGCGGGCTGGAGCTACGACACCCTCGCCAAGGGCCAGCCGACCTCCTCGACCCGCTACGTGGGCGGTGCCTCCGGCGCGGCCTACACCCAGGCGGTCACCGGCTACGACACCTCGTACCGGCCGCTCGGGGTCAGCCTGACGATCCCCGCCGCCGAGGGCGCACTGGCCGGCACCTACACCACGGCCAACGAGTACTCGCCGGTCCTCGGCTCACTCGTGCACACGGACCTGCCCGCGGTGGGCGGCCTGCCGGCCGAGGGCATCGACTACACCTACACCAACACCGGCCTGCTGCTGGCCTCCGGCGGCAACAGCACCCTGGTCACCGACGTCCAGTACGACGCACTCGGGCGGGCCACCCGCACGACCGTCGGCGACTGGGGCCGCCAGGTGGTCTCCACCCAGCAGTACGACTGGGCGACCGGACGGGTCGTCAAGTCCTTCCTGGACCGGCAGACGGGCACCACGTCGGTCGACGAGACCGGCTACACCTTCAACCCGGCCGGGCGGATCACGTCCGTCACCGACAAGCAGAACGCCTCCGTCACCGACACCCAGTGCTTCACCACCGACTACGCCGGCCGGCTCACCAACGCCTGGACGGACACCGGGAGCGTGACCACCAAGGCCGCCCCGTCCGTCCCCGGCATCGGCGGCTGCGTCAACGGGAGCGGCCCGGCCGTGACCGGCGGCAAGCCCTCGGTCGGCGGTCCGTCCCCGTACTGGCAGAGTTACGAGTACGACCGGACCGGCAACCGCACCAGGCTGGTCCAGCACGACGTCACCGGTGACACCGGCAAGGACGTCACCACCGTCCAGACCTTCGGCGCGGGCGCCAACACCAGGACCACCGCACCGAACACGGGCGGCGGCACCGGTGGCCCGCACGCGCTGCTGACGGCCTCGACCACCTCGGCCTCGGGGACCAAGGCCACCACCTTCCAGTACGACGCCGTCGGCGGCACCACCGCCGTCACGGACGTCTCGGGTACCGCCGACCTGGTCTGGGACGGCGAGGAGAAGCTGGCCTCGTTCACCCGCACCGGCGACGTGGCCGGTACCTCGTACCTGTACGACGTGGACGGCAGCCAGCTGATCCGCCGGAACCCCGGCAGCACCACGCTGTACCTGGGCATGGACGAGCTGACCCTGGACACCGCCAGCGGCTCGATGAGCGACGTGCGCTCCTACACCGCGCCCGGCGGGATCACCGTCACCCGGGTCACCGCCCCGACCGGCGGCGGCAAGCTCGTCTACCAGGCGAGCGACCCGCACGGCACCAGCAGCGTGCAGATCGACACCGACGCGGCCCAGACCGTCACCCGGCGTCCGACCGACCCGTTCGGCAACGCCCGCGGCACCCAGCCCGCGGCCGGCGCCTGGGCCGGGGCCAAGGGCTTCGTCGGCGGCACCAAGGACGACGCCACCGGGCTCACCGACCTGGGGGCCCGTCAGTACGATCCCGTGCACGGCCGGTTCATCAACCCGGACCCGCTCCTGAGCCCGGGATCGCCGCAGCAGTGGAACGGCTACGCCTACAGCAACAACAACCCGATCGACTACAGCGACCCGAGCGGCCTGAACTGGTTCTCCGACAAGGCGTCGAGCCTGTGGAAGTCGACCAAGTCGACGTTCAACAGCGGCGTGAAGCAGGCCGGTGCCGCGATGAGCGGCTACTACCACGCGGCCGTCGACGAGGTCTCCCAGCTCGGCGAGGCCTGGGACCGGCTCACCGGTGACACCGAGGGCGCCGACCGGCTCAAGTACGAGCGGGAGCACCCGCAGAGCCCGATGAACGGCACCACCTTCCTGAAGAACCTGGGCGGTGACATCGACGGCCCGCAGACCAAGATGAAGGGCTACAAGGTCGGCCGCTTCCTGGAGCACATCTTCGGGCCGGTGCCGATGCCCTCGCCGGCCGGGGTGGAGTCCTCCGCCGTCCGCGCCGCCGAGAAGGTCGCGTTGAGGACCGCGGCCAAGGGGGCGGCGAAGAAGCTGACCAGCTCCTTCGGCAAGCTCGTCGAGAAGGTCGTGGGCTGCCGCCACAGCTTCCCCGCCGGGACGAGGGTCCTGCTCGGTGACGGCGGCAGCAAGCCGATCAACGAGGTCCGGCAGGGGGACGAGGTCGCCTCGGCCGGGCCGGTGACCGACGAGAAGACCGCGAAGCCGGTGACGGCGACCATCGTCACCCCCGACGACAAGGACTTCACCGACCTCAAGGTCACCACGGCGTCCGGCGCCACCGAGTCGCTGACCGCGACCGGGCACCACCCGTTCTGGAACGACACCACCAAGCGCTGGACCGCCGCGGCCGACCTCAAGGCCGGGGACCTGCTCACCACCGCCGACGGCCGGACCGTCACGGTGGCGGAGGTCCGCAACTACTCGACCGCGCCCACGACGGCCTACGACCTGACCGTCGACGACCTGCACACCTACTACGTGCTGGCCGGGGAAACGCCCGTCCTGGTCCACAACTGCGAGGTGCGGGTGATCGACAAGGAGGCGCAGGCCTGCACCCTCGGCGACGTGTGCGGCCACATCGCACTCGGGGTCAACGACGCCAAGGGCGTGTTCGAGGACCTGGCGAGCTCCATCGGGGCCCACACCTTCAACGGGGACCCCTGGGGCGCCGAGGACGCGACCTCGAAGGCACCCCTGTGGATCACCGGGGTGCAGCGGGTGGCGTCCGACGCGAACGTGAAGATCTCCATCGCACTGGACGGTCTGCCCGGTGACAACGCCGCCGACATCTTCCTCCGCGCCTACCAGCGCGGCATGCGCGCCGGGCCGGGCAAGGCCGCGGACAGCGGCTACGGGACCACCTGGGAGATGTCGGTGATCGGGAAGGCGTGCCGCGTCGGCGACCGGGACTGGTCCAAGATCGACTTCTATCTCGGAGGCAAGCTGGTCCCCAAGAAAGAGATGACAGAACCGGCCTGGAGGAACGTCACCCCCGGCCTGAACGGAGTCGAGTGATGACGATGAACTGGCCCGACCGGGCCTTCCACCTGTGGTGGTGCAGTGCCACCCACACCACCCTGCGGCTGCAGAGCAACCCCACCTTCGCCCAGGGCGCGCCGGCCACCCGGATCGAGATCCAGTTCGGTCATGTCAGGTCGCTGTTCATCCGGCCCGTCGCCGACGGCCTGACCGTCGTCCGGGCGACGCCGCAGGAGGGCGCCGGGATCTGCTCCCGGTACTCCCTCGACCCGGCCTGGGCGGACTCGGTCTTCCTGCTCCGCTCCACCTGGGAGGGGTTCATCGTGTCGAGCGCCCCCTCCTGGCGCGAGGCCGTGCGTGACATCGACGACCCGTCGCTGTTCACCCCGGTCGAGGACGCGGCCGAACTCGCCGACGTGACGTTCGGCCACGCCTGACGGCCGCCCGCCCGACCCAGGAGCCGCGCCCGGACCACCGTCCGGGCGCGGCTCCGCCCGTTGCGGCCCCGCACGGTCCCCGGCCTGCGCCGCAGGCCGCCCCCACCCGCTGGCACAATGGCGGAGTGATCGACGCACGACGGCTGCGGACCCTGCGGGCCGTGGCCGACCACCGGACCGTGACGGCCGCCGCGGCCGCGCTCTACCTCACCCCCTCCGCCGTCTCCCAGCAGCTCGCCGCCCTGGAACAGGAGACCGGCCACCACCTGCTCGCCCGCGACGGCCGCGGGGTGCGCCTGACCGCCGCCGGAGAGATCCTGCTGACCCACGCGGACGCGGTGCTCGCCCAGCTCGAGCGCGCCGAGGCCGACCTCGCGGCGTACCGCGCGGGCGCCGCGGGCGAGGTCACCGTGGCGGCGTTCGCGACCGGCATCGCCCTGGTGCTGGCGCCCGCCATCGCGCTGCTCGCCGAGACGGCGCCGGGGGTGCGGCTCAAGGTGCTCGACGCCGAGGGCGACGCCAGCCTGCCGATGCTGCTCGACGGCGGCGCGGACATCGCCGTCGCGGTCGAGTACCGGGGCGCGCCGCGCGCCGACGACCAGCGGCTGACCCGGGTGCCGCTGTACGCGGAGCCGTTCGAGGCGGTGCTGCCGCTCGGCCACCCGCTGGCCGAGGGCCCCGGCCCGGTCGCCGTCGCCGAGCTCGCCGCCGAGCCGTGGATCGGCCCGTACCCCGGCAACCCCTGCCACGACGTGGTGCTGCTCGCCTGCGAGTACGCGGGCTTCCAGCCCAGGCTGGTGCACTCCTCGGACGACTTCCGCGCGGTGGTGGCGCTCGCCTCGGCCGGTGCGGGCGTCGCACTGGTCCCCCGCTCGGCGCTGCGCGGCGCCGACCTGTCCAAGGTGGCGGTCCGCCCGGTGGACAGCGCGCTCGCCACCCGCAAGGTCTTCGCCGCGGTCCGCGGCGGTGCGGAGCTGCACCCCCTGATCCGCCCGGTGCTGGACGCCCTCACCACGGCCGCGGCGGGCCTCGCGCAGTGAGGGCGGCCACGGCCGCGGACGGTCAGTCGGTGATCTCGACCCCCTTCCAGAACGCCACCATCCCGGCCACGTGCGCGGCCTCCGGCTTCGGGTCGGGGTAGTACCAGGCGGCATCCGGGTTCTCGGCGCCCGCCACCCGCAGGGTGTAGTACGAGGCGATGCCCTTCCACGGGCAGTGGGTGGTGGTCGCCGACGGGCCGAGGAACTCCGCCCGCACCGACTCGGCCGGGAAGTAGTGGTTGCCCTCCACCAGGACGGTACGGTCGCTGTCCGCGATCATCTGGCCGTTCCAACGCGCTGTGGTCATCCCGCCATTGTGGCCGATCCCGGCCCGCCCGGCCCGGCCCGCCCGGCCCAAGTCCGGCCCGGCCACCGCATCCTGACTGGCCGGCCGCGCGGCTGTCATATGCTGCCGGATGGTCCGGCCCCGCTGACCGGACGGACCGCCACCCACCCCCAGCAGGAGCGTCCCGATGAGCGACCACCACCTCGACCCCGACCCCGCGGCCCTGCCGGTGGCCGTGATCGGCCTCGGCGACATCGCCCAGAAGGCCTACCTCCCGGTCCTCACCACCCAGCCCGGCCTCGACCTGCGGCTGATGACCCGGGACCGCGCCAAGCTCGACCGCCTCGGCGACCTCCACCGGCTCCCGCACCGCTACACCGACCTCGGCGAGCTGATCGACAGCGGCATCCGGGCCGCCTTCGTGCACGCCTCCACCGACCAGCACGTGCCGATCGTCGAGCAGCTGCTCACCGCCGACGTCGACGTGTACGTGGACAAGCCGCTCGCCTACCACCTCAAGGAGGCCCGGCACCTGGTCGAGCTCGCCGAGCGCCGCGGCCGCTCGCTGATGGTCGGCTTCAACCGCCGCCACGCCCCGGGCTACCAGCAGGCCGCCGAGCGCCCGCGCGACCTGATCGTGCTGCAGAAGCACCGGGAGGGCCTGCCGGAGGCCGTCCGCAGCGTGGTCCTCGACGACTTCATCCACGTGGCGGACACGCTGCGCTTCCTGGTCCCCGGCGAGATCGAGCACATCGACGTCCGCTCCCGGACCCGGGACGGGCTGCTGGAACACCTGGTGCTCACCCTGGCCGGCCCCGGATTCACCGCGCTCGGCATCATGAACCGGGTCAGCGGCTCCACCGAGGAGGTCCTGGAGATCTCCGGCTCCGACGCCAAGCGGGTGGTGGTCAACCTGGCCGAGGTGATCGACCACAAGGGCCAGCCCAGCATCCGGCGCCGCGGCGACTGGGTGCCGGTCGCCCGGCAGCGCGGCATCGAGCAGATCGTCACCTCCTTCCTGGACTCCGTCCGGGCCGGCCGGACCGTCTCGGCCCAGGACGCGCTGCGCACCCACGAACTGTGCGAGGAGATCGTCACCCGGGTGGAGGCCCAGGCCGCCGGCTACTGAGCCGCCGCCCGGGCCGGGCCCGCCCCGCGGGCGTAGCCTCGGGAGAGGACCCGTCCCCGAACACGGTCCGCCCGGCGGCCGCCGTCACCTTGGCGCCTCCCCGGGCGGGTGGTGACCGATGCTGAGACACGAGCAGTCGACCGAGCGGCCGGAGCACGACCTCCCGGCCGCGGGCCCGGCCCCGACGGGGGCGACGGCCTGCGGAGGCCGGCCAAGGATGGTTCGTCTCCTGGTGGTTTCCTGGGCACGGCCCGGAACGTCCAAAGGATCCTCCAAGAATGCGGTGCTAGCTTCGGGCGCCATGACCGACCTGCTCCGACCTGCGCATCCGGGTACCCGCAACGATCCGCGGCAGCACGGCCCGCGACAGTACGACCCCCGGCAGGCAGGCCCGGGCAGAGCCGTCCGGGCGGGCCACCGGCTGCGCCCGCGCCACCTGGCCTGGCCGCTGTTCGCGCTCGCCTTCGGCTGGTACCTGTGGACCTACGGCCTGCCGTACGCCAACGACGTGGTGTTCTGCTGGCTGATCGGCGCACTGGTGGCAGCCTCGGTGCACAGCGGCGGCCGCCGGGGCTGGCCGCTGGTGCTGCGGGACTGGGTCCCGGTGATGGCGGTGGTCTGGGTCTACTCGCTGCTGCGCGGCTACGGCGCGCACACCCCCTGGCCGGTCCGCTACGAGCCGCAGCTGAGCATCGACACGTTCCTCGGCGGCGGCGAGACGTGGACGGTCCGGCTGCAGCACTGGCTGTACACACCCGGCCACCCGCACTGGTACGACTACTCGGCCGTCACCGTCTACATGTCGCACTTCTTCACGGTCTTCCTGGTGCTGGCCGTGCTCTGGAAGCGCCGCTACCCGAGCTTCCGCCGGCTGCTGGCGCTCTACCTGGCGGTCACCTTCGCCGGCTTCGCCACCTACGTGCTCTACCCCGCCGACCCGCCGTGGCTGACCGGCCAGGAAGGGCACATGCCCGCGGTCACCCGGATCGTCTCCGACGTGCTCAACCAGAGCGGGCTGCCCCGCGCCGGGTCGGTGTTCGAGAACGGCAGCGAGTTCGCCAACGACGTCGCCGCGATGCCGTCGCTGCACGCCGCGTACCCGATGCTGCTGGCGCTGTTCTTCTGGCGCGGCGCGGGCCGCTGGACCAGGGTGCTGCTGGCCGCCTACCCGCTGGCGATGGCCTTCACCCTGGTCTACGGCGCCGAGCACTTCATCGTCGACATCCTCGCGGGCTGGGCCTACGCGGTGGTGCTCTGGTACGTGCTCACCCGGGTGCTGGACCGCCGCGCCCGGGCCAGGGCGGAACGCGCCAGGCGGGCCACGACCGCGCCCGCCGGACCGGTCAGGGTCCCTGCCGACGGACGCTAGGCCGGCCGGGCCCGGGCCGGTCAGCCGGGCCGGGCCGGCCGGGCCAGGGCGAGCAGAGCGGCGTCGTCGTCCAGCCCGTGCGGCGTGTAGGCGCGGACGTCCGCCAGCAGCCGGTCCAGCAGCGGCTCGGGCCCCTCACCGGCCGGCATCGCGGACAGCCGCTCGGCGAGCGGATAGAACACCCCGGCCGTGTCCCGGGCCTCCGACACCCCGTCGGTGTAGAGCAGCAGCAGGTCGCCGGGCCCCAGCGGCACCTGCTGCACCGGGTAGCACCCGCCGGTCAGGCCCAGCAGGGCGAGCGGCGGCGACCAGGCCGGCGGATCGACCTCGTCCACCCGGTGCCGGGTGCGCAGCAGCGGCGCCGGATGCCCGCAGTTCACCAGGCTGGCCGAACCGTGCTCCGGCACCGACACCAGGACCGCGGTCACGAACTCCTCGTCGCCTGGCCGCCGCGCCACCGTCGCGTCCAGCCGCCCCGCGATCCGGCCGAGATCGGCCTCCGAGACGGCCGCCTCCCGGAACACCCCCAGCACGTCCGCCGCCGTCTCCACCGCGCCGAGCCCCTTGCCGCGGACATCGCCCAGCAGCACCCGCACCCCGAACGGCGAGTCCAGCACCGCGTACAGGTCGCCCCCGATCCGGGCCTCGGCCGCGGCGGGCGCGTACCGCACCGCCGCCCGCAGCCCGCCGATCCGCGGCGCCACCGGACGTAGCAGCGCCTGCTGGGCGGCCTCGGCCACCGAGCGCAGCTGCGCCAGCCGGCGTTCCCGGTCGGCCACCAGCGCGACCGAGGCCGAGCTGGAGACGGCCACCGTCGCCACGGCGGCCGCGGACGCGGCGTGCACCCCGGTGCCGACCTGGCCGTTGAGCACCGCCAGCACGCCCACCGCCGCCAGCGCGACGCCGCCGGCCGCCAGCGGCACCCACGGGCGCCGGGTACCGGTGCCCGCGAGGACCGGCACGGCGGCCAGCAGCGGGGAGAAGGTCAGCCTCGGTCCGGTGAACAGGTCTACGAGCAGGACCAGGGTGATCAGGACGTAGGCGCCCAGGATGAACCGCCCCCAGCGGGGGGAGGCGGCCGGCGGCAGCCGGGCATCCGACTCGTCATCGCTCGCCATCGGGCCTCCCGCCGTCGGACATCACTCCATTCTGGCCGCCGCTCCCGCCCGTCCGCCTGACGTGGCCGGCGCCTGCGCGGGCCCCGGTACCCCCGCCGCGCCGACCGCGGCAGGGCGGCGCAGCAGCACCAGCACCAGCACGCCGCCGGCCAGCCCGAACGCCCCCGACACCAGGAAGGTGTCCCTCAGCCCGGCCGCGAACGCGCCGCGCACCAGGTGTTCCAGCGCCGGCCGGGCACCCTCACCGGCCCGGGCGACCAGCGCTCCCGCCTGCCCGCCGCTCAGCGCGTCCGCGGTGCCCTGCGGGTCGGCGCCGCCGCCGTCCCGCAGCCCGTCGGCCAGACCCGCCCGGAAGACCGCGCCGAGCAGCGCGATGCCGAGCGCGTTGCCCAGCTGACGGGCGGTGTTGAGGGCGCCGCCGGCCATCCCGGCCCGCGCCCCCGGCACGGCGGCCATCGCGGCGGCGGCCATCGCCGGGGTGGCCAGGCCGACCCCCGCACCACTGACCGCGAGACCGGGCGCCAGCGCCGCCCAGCCGGAGTCCGCCCCGACCACCGCCTGCAGCAGCGCGCCGACGCCGATCAGCAGCAGACCGCCGCCGACCGTCAGCCGCGGCGGTACACCGTGCAGCCGCCGCCCGCCGACGGCCGCCGTCACGAACGCGACCACGCTCATCGGCAGCAGCGCCAGCCCCGCCGCGACCGGGCCGAGACCCAGCACCGACTGCAGCCACAGCGAGGAGTACGCGAGGTACGAGAACGCCGCCGCGGACAGCAGCAGGCCGCCCGCCAGGATGCCCGCGAAGGCCGGGCTGCGCAGCAGCGCGAGGTCCAGCATCGGGTGGGCGCTGCGCCGCTCCACCAGGACGAACGCCAGCAGGGCGAGCGCGCCGAGGGCGAACAGGCCGAGCGTGGTGGCCGAGCCCCAGCCGTTGTCCCCGGCCTTGATCAGGGCGTAGGTCACCGACCCGGCGGCCACCGTGAAGGCCACCGTGCCGGGCAGGTCGAGGCCGGCCGCCCGCGGGTTGCGGGACTCGGCGACCACCCGCAGCGTCACGGCCACCGCCACCACACTGACCGGCAGGTTGACGTAGAAGATCCAGCGCCAGTCGAGGTGCTCGGTGAGCAGCCCGCCGAGGATCGGCCCGGCCGCCGCGGCGGCCCCGTTCACCGCGCCCCAGACCCCGAACGCGACACCCCGGTCGCGGCCCTGGTAGGCGTGCCCGAGCAGGGCCATGGTGGTGGCGAACATCGCCGCGCCGCCGACCCCCTGCACCACCCGGAAGGCGATCAGCTGCTGCGGCCCGGTGGCCAGGCCGCAAGCCAGCGAGGCGCCCGCGAACAGCACCAGCCCCGCCAGGTACACCTTGCGCCGCCCGACCAGGTCGGCGAGGGCGCCGGCGCCGAGCAGCAGCGCGGCCAGCGCCAGCGCGTAGCCGTCCATCACCCACTGCAGGTCGGCGAAGCCGGTGTGCAGCGCGGTGGCCATGTCGGGGAGGGCGACCGTCACGATCGTGACGTCCACCAGCAGCATGAACGCCCCCAGACAGACCGCCACCAGCGGTAGCCATTTGCGCATCGGAGTTCTCCTCGGTCCCGTGACCGGATCCACGACCGCCCGGCCCACCCGCCGAATCTCGCAGCCGGATCGCGGATCGGCCGCACCACGGCGGCCCAGGCTGCGGAATCCGACACCCCACCCGCCTGTCATGATGGAAACCATGCAGAGCGGCACCCCGGAACTGGACGCCCTGGACCGATCCGTCGTCCAGGCGCTGATGATGGACGGCCGGATGCCGTTCAGCCGGCTCGCCCAGGTGCTGGAGGTCTCCGACCAGACGGTGATCCGCCGCTACCGGCGGCTGCGCACCGCCGGTCTGCTGCGGGTGGTCGGCCTGCCGCTGGGCCACCGGGTGGGGCTGTACGAGTCCTGGCTGCGGGTGCAGTGCACACCGGACGCCGCCGTCCAGGTGGCCGACGCGCTGGCGCGGAGGCCGGACATCGCCTGGGTCACCCTCAACTCCGGCGGGACCGAGATCCACTGCGTCTCCAAGGCCCGCAACCAGGCCGACCGGGACGCACTGCTGCTGCAGAAGCTGCCCGGCACCCGCCGGGTCACCGGGATCACCGCGCACAGCATCCTGCGCACCTTCGTCGGCGGTCCCGGCCGCTGGGCCGGCCTGGACGCCCTGAGCGAGCGGCAGGTCCGGGAACTGGAGCGGCCCTGGGTGTTCGGCCCCGGGCAGCGGGTCGAACTGGACGAGGCGGCGCTCGCCATGCTCGCCGTACTCGGCCGGGACGGCCGCTGCGGCTACCCCGAACTGGCCCGCGCCACCGGGCTGTCCCAGTCCGCGGTGCGCCGCCGGCTGGAGCAGCTGCGGGACAGCGGCGCGCTCTTCTTCGACGTGGAGATCTCCCCGGCGCTGTTCGGCTTCCACGCGCAGGCGGCGCTGCTGGTGTCGGTGCCGCCGGCCGACCTGGCGGCGACCGGCGCGGCCCTCGCGGGCCACCGGGAGGTGCCGTTCGCGGCGGCCATCACCGGGTCGGCCAACCTGCTGGCGGTGGTGGTCTGCCGGGACAACGACGCGCTGTACACCTACCTCACCGAACGGATCGGCGCGCTGGCGGCCGTTCAGCAGGTCGAGGTGGTGCCGGTGCTGCGGACCGTCAAACGGGCGGGGATGCTGATGGACGGGGTACGCCTGGTCGACCCGCCGGCGGGGTGGGCCTGAGCGTCCGGAGGCGGGCGCCGGGTGCTCGGGTCCGCGGGTGCTCAGTCCTCGGTGGGCAGCCAGCTGCCGTGCAGGCCGAGCGGGACCCGGACCGGGATCCGCACCCGCGCCATCGGCCCGGACCCCGGGTCGGCGTCCGGGATGACCAGCAGCCAACTGCTCAGGTCGGTGCGGTCGGTGGCGTAGGTCAGCCAGTACCCCGGACCGCCGCCGGCCGAGGGTGCGAACACCGGCTCGCCGACCGACAGGTCACCGGCCGGCCACAGCACCGAGGCACCGGGGTCGTCGGCGCAGTCGTACCAGCGCAGCGCGTCGAACTCGCCGGGCAGCAGGTCGACCCGGCCGCTCTCCGCCGCGACGGCCGCCCGCCGGTGCGGCCGGCCGATCAACCGGTCGTCCACGCGGGGGAGTTCGACCGGCGCGTCGTCCAGGGCGGTACGCCGGACGGTGCCCGCGGCCGGGTCGAGGACGGCGCGGGTCAGGCCGCCCGGGTTCGGCGGCGCGGCGGCGTCGGGCGCGCCGAGGGTGAGGTGGGCCCACTGGACGTAGTCGAGGACCACCGAGCCGTCGGGACGGTCGTAGGCGTTCACCGTGTGCCACAGCCAGAACGCGTCGTCCGCCGCCCAGCGGACCGGCCCGCCGTCGCGGGGGATCAGGGCGATCCTGGTACCCCGCTCGGGCCGCCAGTCGATCATCGAGCCGCCCTCCATCGCGGCCGCGAGGTCGAAGAAGGCGGGGGCGAGCACCAGCACCACGAAGCGGGCGGTCAGTGCCATGTCGTGGATCATCATCGGCCGGTCCACGCCGTCGACGGCCGTCGGGCCGCGGGTGACGGTACCGGCCGGGCCGAGCATCGCCCAGGTCAGGTACGGCGGTTCGAAGGCGTAGCAGAACACCGCCAGCTCACCGGTGAGCGGATCGGTCTTGGGGTGGGCGGTGATGCCGGCGGGCAGCGCGCCGTCGAAGGTCTCGCGGCCCGCGGTCGCCAGGTCGGGCGTGATCCGGAACGGGCAGTCGGACTCGGCGAGCGCGAGCAGCCGCCCGGCGTGCCGGACCACGTTGATGTCCGGCAGGTCCCGGAAGGTGCCCGCGAGTTCGGGGAAGACGTCCGGTTCCGACGGCGTGATCATCGACTGCAGGCCGCCCCACAGCGCGCGCCCGGCCCGTTCCTCGGCGATCACGGCCGGGGTCCGCACGAAGCGGTTGCGGTACCGCGCCCGGCCCCCCGAGAGCCACACCCCGTGCAGCATGCCGTCGCCGTCGATCGGGTACAGGTACGAGCCGATCGGGCTGAACCGCGGATTGGGCCCGTTGCGCAGGAACAGCCCGTCCAGTCCGTCCGGCAGTTCGCCCAGCACCGCCAGGCCGGTCGCGTCGACCTCCTCGGTGACCGGCGCGAACCGGCCCGACAGATGGGCGACCCGGGCCGGGTCGAAGGCGGGTGCGGTGTGCGTGGTCATGGCGGCCTCCCGGTGAACGGCACGGCACGGCCTCCAGTCAACTGCGCACACCGCCGGGCGGCAACAGCCCGGGCGGCCCGCGCCGCCGTCACCCTGTGTGCACAGCGGGCCCGGGGATGCGGGGAGTTGGAGCCGGTCCGAGCATGGAAGGGGCGGGCCGCACCCGCGGCCCGCGCACCGGGGAACCGCGCTGGAGGTGCTCAGTGGCCGGGACCGACACGGGCTGGGGAGACACGGGCCGGGGCAGCGCCGGCCGGGGCGGTGCCGGGCGGACCGGCACGGGACCGGACGGCCCGCAGGGCGCACGGTCCGGGAACATGCTGTTCGCGTTCGCGCCGTGGATCATCTTCGACGTGGTGGCCGGGCCCAGCACCTGGAAGCTGGCGGCCTTCGCGGCCCTGGTCGCCTCGGTCCTGGTCAACCTCCCCGACCTGCGACGGGGCCGCCCCAAGGTGCTGGAGGTCACCGGGATCGCCTTCTTCGCGGTGATCTGCGTCCTCGCGCTGGTGCTCGACCGGCACGACCTGATCTGGCTGGAGACCTACGCCCAGGTGATCGCCAACGGTGTGATCGCCGTGGTGGCGCTCGGATCGCTGGCCTTCGTCCCGTTCACCGAGCAGTACGCCCGCGAGAGCACACCGCCCGAGATCTGGCACAGCCCGCTCTTCCGGCGCACCAACCGGGTGCTGACCGCGGTCTGGGGCGGGGTCTTCGCGGTGACCGCCCTGCTCGGCCTGATCGCGCTGCACATCTCGGGCGGCACCGACTGGCTGAACTGGGTCATCCCGATCGTCCTGCTGGTGGCGGCGATCCGGTTCACCCAGTGGTACCCGGAACAGGTCCGTGCCCGCGCCCGCGCCACGGCCCGCCCGATCGGCACCCGGGCACACTGAGGACCCCTGCCCCGGGCCGCCGGCCTACCCGTGGTCGGCGGCGTCCCCGGCGGCGGGCCCGGGATCCGGTGCGGCCTTGGTGTGCAGGACCTCGCGGGCCTGCTCCGCGGCACGGGTGAGGCTCTCGCTGACGAAGTCGAGGAAGCGGGCGATGTTCTCCAGCCGGGCGGCCGCCGGGGTGCCGGGGCCGAGGACACCGACGCCCTGCCGTGCGGTGTCGATGATCTGCAGACTGGAACGGGCGCTGGCGACCATCGCCTGGTACCAGATGTCGTCGTCGACGATGTAGCGCTCGCGGCGTCGCTCGTCGCGCTCCCGGCGGATGAGGCCCTGACTCTCCAGGAACGACACCGCCTTGGAGACGGAGGCCGGGCTGACCTGGAGGCGCTGGACCAGTTCGGCCGCGGTGAGGCTGCCCGAGTCGGTGACGTACAGGCTGGCCTGGACCCGGGCCATCATCCGCGGCGTACCCGCCTGCATCAGGACGGCGGTGAACACCTCCTCGAAGTCCCGGACGGCCTCGGCGTCGCGCCCGTGGGCCTGCGGGGCCGTCCCGGGCTGCCGGGGCGCGGCCGGCTTGCGCCGGTGGGCGCGGCGTTCGGTGGCGCGGTGGGCCAGGTCGGCGCGGTACGCGGTGGGGCCGCCGTTGCGCAGCACCTCACGCGTGATCGTCGAGGTCGGACGGTCGAGGCGCCGGGCGATCTCGGCGTAGGCGAGGCCGTCGGCCAGTCCCAGCGCGATCTGCTGACGTTCCTGCTGGGTGAGCCTGCCTCCGGGCATCGCGGTCTCCTTCGCGCACGGTCCTTGGTGCCGCCACCTTAGCGTTCAGCTCCATTCCATTGCAACAGTCGACTTGAGGTGCGTTGCATTACTCTCCATCCTCGGTGCAACGATTTTGCGGTATTGAGCTGCGGAGATGGTTATTTGATGCAACATCGGCATTGCTGGATCCATGAACGCAACGTAGCGTTTCTCTCATCAGAAACGGCAGGGCGAAG